>NZ_JAMZAP010000003.1:0-344235 GCF_024181785.1 Vibrio sp. Y42_MX_L11 | reverse complement strand
GTTGCCATTGTTGCCTGCATGAGAAAGATGGTTGTTATCTTAAATTCAATGCTAAGAGATGGTGTTATGTGGGATACAGATAGCCTCAAAAATTAACTATTGACGCCATAGTCTCTTGTTAGGTGAGGTAATACAGAATTTGGAAGGGATAAGGAAGAAACGGGAAGGCTACGGCCTGCCGGAAGGAGGGGCAGACCGAGAGCGCTTAACTATTGATATAGCCAGACAGCCAAAGCAAAAAAGCTTGGAGCCAAAATAGAAGTGATGATGCCGCATAAAACCAATGCGAGTGATGAGAACGCGGCATCAATGGGCTGTTTCTCTGCACATGTCGCGGTGCCTAAGGCATGAGACACGGTACCCATTGTTAGGCCACGTGCAATCGGGTGTTTAATTCCAATTAAGTTGTATATTGGGTATGCCAAAATCGCGCCCAATAAACCAACAATCAGAACCAAGATCGCCGCAACGGCAGCTTCACCACCGAGGTGACTCGAAATTTCCATTGCTATTGGCGTAGTGACGGATTTACCCACTAGACTCGCGATTAAACTGATATCCGCTTTGAAAGCGACTGCGATCAAGGTGGTTGTCATCATCGACATCACACTGCCTACTGTGCAAGCAAAAGTGATGATTCGCCAGTTTGCTTTAATCTGTGGTAGTTGTTCATATAACGGGTAAGCCAGAGCAACTACGGCTGGTTGAAGTAAAAAACTGATCCCTTCGTTATCCGCATAATACGTTTCAAACGGTACATTTAAGTAAGTAAGCAAAGGAATGAGCACTGCAATACTGATCAGCAAAGGATTTGCTAGAGGATTATTCACTTTGATTGCGATTTGGCGCGCGACAAGAAAAACCGCAATGGTAACAACTAACCACATATCAGTGCTTCTCCTTTAGCAAGTAGTCCAGCAGCCAAGCGAGGCTGACCAGTACAATGAGTGAGCCTCCAACTGCGCTAGCAATGATAGGGAGGGCATTAGCGAGTAACATATCGAAATGTTGCATTAATCCCACGCTAATAGGAACGAACAACAAAATCATGTAGCGGATAAATAGCGTGGCGCCCGGTTTGACCCAATCGACCTTTACAAGCCCAAGAGTCATGGAGAAAAACAGTACGAGCATACCGATGACACTTCCTGGGACGGAAACGCCAGTGAACTTTTGAATGGTAATTCCGATGCCAAGCGCCCCCATGATGAGGAAGATTGAAATGAGCAGTTGGATCAGTTGTAAGAATCGTTCTTTAATCATTTTGACAGTATATAAACAACAAGCACACCATAAGGTGCGCTTGTATTGGGAGGAGTTAAGAAGCTAAGCTCTCTACATAACGGTACACGGATTTTAATATCGCAATCTTCTTTTCGTCACTTTCATGTTCGTGAACTAAGTTTTCTAAATTCAGCATGTACTCTTCAATTTGGCTTTCAAACACTTCTCGACAGTGTAATGCCCAGCGTCTCTGTTCTTGCTCGTCTAATGTGCCTGGGAAGTTACGCGCACGATAGCGGAACAATAGAGGTTTAATGCGCTTGTCATCAAATTCAATGTCCAATGCGGCAAGATTGTTCGGGTCGGTTTCTCGAATGATATCCATGGCTGCGCGATCGGCCGGAGAGAAGAATCCGTCGTAAAGTTGCGTATCGACGTCATCACTTTTATCGAATTTACGCTCGACTGAAAAGAGGCTAATCAACTTTTCTCTAATTTCAGGATGCTGGCGCAACAAAGCGAGATTAGCGAGACATTGCTGGCGATCAATGCCAATAGACTCTGCATTTTCAGCCGTTAACGTTTTTGCAGGGGCGAGAATAGGGCATTTGTTCAAATGAACTAGTTTAACTGGCACTGGTAGCAATTCACCAAGATCTTCTCGCTTAGTGTAGAGTCTTTCGTGTAGCTCTTCTGCGGATAGCTCAAGAATAGGTTGAGGGTCTTTCGCTAAATCGATAGTGATAACAGCGTTGTTATTGGTTGGATGCCAAGCAACAGGCACAATCCAGCTAGTGTACTGGCATTCGCGCCCTAGCATGCCTGAAACGTGCATCAACGGCGTCATGTTGACGATGTCGACTAATTCATTGAGCTTGCGCTTTTGGCGCATAGAAAAGAAGTAGTCAAACAATTTTGGTTGCGCTGCTTTGACTTTTTTCGCCATTTCGATAGTCGCAATCACGTCTGCCATCGCATCGTGCGCGTTACTATGTTCTATGCCGTTAGCAACAGACAAGTGCTCTAATTTAAAACTAGTGAAGCCATCTTCGTTTTCTGGCCACTCTACGCCTTCTGGGCGAAGGGCATGGCACGCGCGTAATACATCGAGTAAATCCCAACGCGAGTTACCGTTTTGCCAACTCCATGCGTATGGATCGATAAAGTTGCGATAACAAGTATAACGTGTCACTTCGTCATCAAAGCGAATGCTGTTGTAGCCTAAACTGGTGGTATTTGGTTTCGCGAGTTCAGCGTGAATCTTAGCGATAAACTCAGGCTCAGAAAGGCCTTCTTGAACCGTTTTTTGCGGAGTAATACCAGTAATAAGCGCAGCTTCAGGAGACGGAAGATAATCAGCAGGTGGCTGGCAGTACATGACTAAAGGCTCGCCGATGATATTAAAGTTTTCATCTGTACGAACACCAGCGAACTGGCTTGGGCGATCTTTCGCGGGGTTTGTTCCCCATGTCTCATAATCAAAGAAGAAAAAAGTGGGCTGATTATCTTGGTGCATTCTGCTTACCGTTTACAAAACCGATGACAGTATTAGACCATTCAACGCCTTGACTAGCAACGAAAGATGCAAGTTGAATTTTTGAAAATGAAAAAAGCCGATGGCGAACCATCGGCTTGATATTTTACGTTTTATCGCTTTGGAAGGAATTTGAGTTCTATGCTCGTGTTTCTTCCAATGTTGCTTCACTTTCTGGTGACTTCAGCACTCGGCTAGCAATTGTACCCGCAGTCATTGAGCCTGAAACGTTCAGTGCGGTACGTGCCATATCGATCAATGGTTCAATAGAGATAAGCAGCGCCGCGATGGTCACAGGCAAGCCCATTGCAGGAAGAACAATCAATGCTGCAAACGTTGCACCGCCGCCTACACCTGCAATACCAAATGAGCTGATGGTGATAATCGCAATCAATGACAGGATAAAGTGCAGATCCAGAGGGTTGATACCCATTGTCGGAGCTACCATCACTGCCAGCATTGCAGGATAGATACCCGCACAGCCGTTTTGGCCGATAGTGGCACCAAACGATGCTGATAGGTTTGCAATCGCTGGTGGAACGTTAAGCTTAGTGATTTGCGCTTCTACGTTTAGTGGGATCGTTGCTGCTGAGCTACGAGATGTAAACGCGAAGGTCAGTACAGGCCAGATTTTCTTAAAATATTCCGCAGGGCTAACGCCGACAAACGAGACTAATACGCCGTGAACAACAAACATCAGAGCGATAGCAACATAAGACGCAACAATAAAGCCAAGTAGGTTTAGGATGTCGCCTGCGCTTGATGTCGCTACCACTTTTGCCATCAGTGCTGCGATGCCGTATGGCGTTAACGCCATGATCATCTTCACTAATCGCATAACGATTGATTGAGCTGCTTCTACGAAAGTACGAATCGGTGATTCCAACTCTGCTTTTTCCATCATCACCTTACGAGCGGCGATACCGGTTAATACACCGAAGATAACGACAGCGATAATTGAGGTCGAGCGAGCACCTGTTAGATCAGAAAATGGGTTGGTTGGAATGAAGCTAACTAGCATTTGAGGAATAGTCAGGTCACTTACTGTACCAGCACGGCTTTCTAAAACGGCGATACGAGCGGTTTCACGAGCACCTTCAGTTAACCCTTCTGCTGACAGGCCAAATGTTGTTGTCACCAAGATACCGATAAGTGCAGCAATTGCAGTCGTTACTAGAAGAACAGAGATGGTCAGGCCAGAAATTTTACCTAATGATCCACCTTTCTCCAATTTAACAACTGCAGAGATCATCGATACCAATACTAGTGGCATGATGACCATTTTCAGTAGACCAACGTAGCCACTGCCTACAATGCCTACCCATTCAAGTGTTTGAGCAATTGCGCTGTTGCCTTCACCGTGAATGAGTTGCAAAGCAAGACCAAAAAGAGAACCAGTAACAAGACCGATTAAAACGAGACGAGAAAGTGTGTGTTTCTTTTGTTGTTGGTTAAAAAGAAAGAACAATATGCCAACAAAGACGGCTAGAGAGGCTATCACTGCAAAATTCATAATCTGACCTTATCAACCTGCCGAAATGGCGGTTGTTTTTTATACGGGGTTTTATACGGATTTGTTTATGGGGCGTAAGATAACGCTCGCGATATAACTTTAAAAATGACAAACGGGTATTAGCTAGATCTAAAATGAATATAAAAACGAGATCTAAGTCGCGTGAGAGTGTGAATTAGCACGTTAAATGTACAAAATGGTTATTCGTAGTGATGCAGTAAGTCACGCATTTCTTGCCTTTGTAAGTAAACCACCGAGTCTTCTTGATAACTGAAAAGTTGATAAATCATCGCTTTGGCGACATCTTCCGCTCGAATAGGTAAAAAGTTGGACAGTTTGCCAAGCATGAATGGGCGAATTACCTTAAACAGAGTTTGCACTAACTTCTCGTCCGTTCTTGGGCTTTGACGTTGACCAACAAGCGGGCCTGGGCGAACAAACACGATTTCCTCAAAACCCATAGCTTCGATTCTTTGTTCCATTTGTCCTTTACAGGCTAAGTAATGGGATGGTGATTTACTATTTGCACCAAGGCTAGAAACAACCGCAAGGCGTTTGACTCCGATCGTTTTCATCTGTTGGGCGACTTTACACACCAGATCAACATCTACTCTACGTAAATTATCCTTACTGCCTGCTTGCTTAAGAGTTGTGCCTAAACAGATAAAGCCGATGGTCGGTGTTGGTTGGTTATCATCCCATTGGTGGATAGAGAGGTCGGCATCAATGAGAGGAACAAGCTTATTGTCCGCATCTAGGACGCCATCGAGTGGGCGGCGAGAAAGATAATATAAGGTACCAACACCTGATTGATTTATGAGGTTTGTAATGACTTTTGAACCGACTAAGCCAGTCGCCCCAGCGATGATGGCGCAGGTGTTGTTATCCATGTCCTTTCTCCTATATGGGAATATAGCCTAAGCTATTGTAGCGGATTTCAAGGAGTTACTTATAATCGAATGCTCGAAAGGTGAGACGCTCTGCGAACTCAGTAGACTTTCCTAACAGAAATCTGATTAGCGCTGCCCCAAGCGGATGCAAGGGTATACAATAGTGGACGCTCAAAACTGGGGCTGAGCAAGATTTCTTAATCAATGGAACACCTCTCACCCAGACAACATCAAAGGAACGTAAAAAATGGATGACTCTTTTGCAGCGGAGATACAAGCGCGCATAGATAACAAAACCAAACCCGTCGGTTCTTTAGGCTTATTGGAAAAGGTGGCACTACAGCTAGCTCTTATTCAAAGTCAGGATAAACCTCAGCCAGTTGATTCCATCGCTATCTGTAAACCGAGCATGCTGGTATTTGCTGGAGATCACGGCGTTGCAGAGGAGGGCGTAAGCATTGCGCCAAGCGAAGTCACTCAGCAAATGGTGGCTAACTTTCTCGCCGGCGGCGCTGCCATCAACTGTTTTTGCGACATCAATGGCATCCAACTCAAAGTAATAGATTGCGGCATGTTGGCACCTATTGATGTGCTGGTTCCAGAATTTAAGTCTCATCCAAACTTGGTTGAACAACGGTTGGGTAACGGTACGGCTAATTTTTCTAAACAATCAGCGATGTCCCCAGAACAAGTGGCGCTAGGTTTAGAGTATGGTGCGAAGATTGCTGAGCAAACCATTTTGTCTGGCTCAAATCTATTGATGTTCGGTGAGATGGGCATTGGTAACACCAGTTCGGCTTCCGCACTGTTATCGGCGCTGAGTTCATTAGATATTGATTATTGTGTTGGCGTTGGCACCGGAATCAATCAACAGCAGTTGAGCCGCAAATATAAACTGGTTGCACAGGGAGTAAACCGATGTCGAGGTCTTGATACTAAAGTGATTCTCGCACAGGTTGGAGGCTTTGAAATCGTACAAATGGTAGGCGCTTTTTTAGAAGCCAAGCGGCTTAAAACCCCAGTTTTAGTGGATGGATTTATCGTATCGGTTGCTGCGTATATTGCAACGTTGCTAGACGAAGAAGCACGCGAATACATGTTGTTTGCCCACCGCTCCGAAGAAAATGGACATAAGTTTGTATTAGAGTACCTAAAAGCAGAACCTCTACTCGATCTTGGTTTACGATTAGGGGAGGGAACCGGAGCCGCTCTTGCCTTACCCTTGTTAAAAGCTGCTGCCCAGTTTTACAACAAGATGGCGAGCTTTGAGAGTGCAGGAGTTACAGTATAGTGTCAGTCCCTGATAATTCTGAGAACGTCACGCCGTCATCGTTAAGATACCAGTGGGAGTTGTTTCTATTAGCTATCAGTTTTTTTAGTCGCTTACCCGTACCCCAAGCGTTGCCATACAGTGAAGAACGCATGAATCAGGCCGGACGTTATTTCGCGTTAGTTGGTCTCGTACTTGGAGCGCTTTGTGCTCTGGTATTTTCGCTCACCTCAATTCTTTTCCCAGAATCGGTTGCCATAGTATTAACAATGGTGTTTAGCTTATTGTTAACAGGGGCATTTCACGAAGACGGCTTGACTGATATGGCGGATGGCATTGGCGGTGGCATGACTGTCGAGCGACGCCTCTCTATTATGAAGGACAGCCGCATTGGCACTTATGGTGCAGCCACTCTCATTATGGCGTTATTGGCTAAGTATGTTTTTTGGAGTGAACTGGCTAACTTGCCGCAGTTTTGGTTGGTCATTGTCGTCGCTTATACCGCAAGCCGAGCACTAGCCGCGACGCTTATTTATGACATGCCTTATGTCAGTGACAGTGATACGTCGAAAAGTAAACCGCTGGCAAGTCGCCAGTCTTCTCTAGAAGTCTCCACTTTGTTGTTTACTGGTGGCATAACATTGCTTGTGCTTGGTATCACGCAGGCGATCTTTATATCGCTTGTTCTCGTGGTATTTCGTTTGATGTTCAAACGTTGGTTAATCAAGCGAATTGGCGGCTTCACGGGGGATTGCCTTGGCGCAGCGCAGCAGCTATCGGAACTGCTTGTTTATCTCACTATGATTGGGTTTTATCACATCTCATGAAGCAATTGATACTCGGTGGCGCGCGCTCTGGGAAGTCGCATTTGGCGGAAAAAACAGCCAAGCAATTATCGACCACTTCTCAATACTCATTACATTATGTTGCAACCGCGCTGCCATTTGACCAAGAAATGCGAGAGCGAATAGCGCATCATCAAAAGCAACGAGGGGGCGAGTGGCAAGAGTATGAATGCCCCCTTCATTTATCTGAGTTACTGACAAATTTCGCTAACACCGATGTTGTACTGGTCGATTGTTTAACCTTGTGGCTCAATAATTGGATATTTGAGTTAGGTGATGAATGTTCCAATGAGAAGCTAGAAGCAGAAATTGAAAAGCTTATACAGGTGGTACGTGGCTCAGATGCGACGTTAATATTCGTCTCTAATGAGGTTGGAATGGGCATTGTGCCTTTGGGGGCGGTTAGTCGTTACTTTGTGGATAATGCAGGACGGATGAATCAAAAACTAGCCAGTGTTTGCCATCGTGTTACCTTTGTTGCTGCTGGTTTGCCGTTGGTTCTTAAAGAGTAGGATGGAACAAAATGAAAACACTCAATATCTATCTTGTGCGTCATGGAAAAGTAGATGCTCCACCAGGGCTCCATGGCCAAACAGATGTAAAAGTTACGCCTGCTGACCAAGAAAGCATTGCTCGGGCTTGGATCGAGAGTGGACGAGGTGTGGGTGGAGTGATTTGTTCTCCTCTTTCACGTTGTCAAGAACTGGCAAATATAATTGCTGAACAGCAATTATTACCAGTAATGACGGATGAATCTTTACAAGAGATGGCATTTGGTGATTTTGATGGTGTGCCTTTTGATATGCTCACTGAACAATGGAAAAAGCTAGATGCTTTTTGGCAATCGCCAGCACAACACACGTTGCCGAATGCTGAGAGCTTAAGCACATTTTCTGAGCGCATATGTCGCGCTTGGTCTCAAATCATCAACGATATCAATGACAATCTACTTATCGTCACGCATGGTGGCGTCATTCGTATGATTCTTGCTCATGTATTGGAGTTAGATTGGCGTAACCCCAAGTGGTATTCGACGTTGTCGATAGGAAACGCTTCTGTCACGCATATAACAATTACCATAGATGAGCAAATTTACGCCACGGTGCGTTCGATTGGCGTACCTCTTTTAAATCGTTAACTTATAACAATTAAAATGCCCAGAGCGATATTGCTTATGGGCATAGTCACGGAAGATGTCAGTGGAAGCCCATCTGCTAGATGCAGGAAGCGAAAATTGACTCAGTTACATAAAAAGGAAATATAGAAATGACAACGCCGAGTTGGGATTTGTCCATCGTTTATAACGACCTTTCTGACCCACGAATTCAAGACGATATTGCTCTTGTGGAACAATGTATTGATCTTTTGAAAAAACAATCAGCAGATTGTTGCAACGTAGAGATCATGCAAAATGCGATTTTGACCAATGAAGCCGCGAGTCGTTTAGCGGGTACAGTTGCAAATTTTGCGAGTTGTTATGCTTCTGTTGATGCAACAAACGCCGAAGCGAAATCGTTACTTGGTAAAATGACCCGCATCTTTTCGGAGCTTTCCCAAGCGTTCAGTCCCTTTGATTTGACATTAACTCATGCCGACGAAGAGTTTATCTTGCGCGTGTTAGACCATGAGAATCCTGATATCAGTGGGCAAGCTTTTTCTATCTTGAATTCTAGAAAGTTGGCGGATACTCGTCTTAGCAACGCAGAAGAACAGTTACTGGCTGCGATGAGTGTGGATGGCAAATCGGCTTGGGGTAACCTATACGATAACCTGACTGGCTCATTGAAAGTGAAGCTTGAGTACACAGATGGTAATAGTGAAGAGCTTGGGTTTTCTCAAGCGGCAAGCATTCTTTATGGTTCTGAATTCGAGCGTCAAGAAGCCGCGTGGCGAGGCGTACAAGATGCAATGCAAACGCACCAAGAATCATTCGCTGCGATTTTGAATGCGTTAGCAGGATGGCGCTTAACTGAAAACAAAAAGCGTTCTACGAAGCGTGAAGTTCACTTCCTAGAGCCGAGTTTGCATGGTAGCCGAATCCAAGCTGAAACTTTAAATGCGATGATGACAGTCGCCAAAGACAGTCGAGCTATTGGTCGGAAAGCAGGTTTATTGATGGCGCAAGTACATGGTCTGGATGAGATGAAACCTTGGAATCATCTGGCGGCTATGCCTGCTTTGAGCGGTGAAGCGAAGGTTTACGACTTTGATGAAGCGATTGATGTTATTTGTGAAGCATTTGAAACAGTAAACCCTGAGATGTCGGAGTTTGTCCGTTTGATGGTACAAAACGGATGGATTGATGCTGCCCCTAACGCCAACAAGCGTCTCGGCGCATACTGCACCAAACTGCCAGCAACGCGAACACCACTTGTGTTTATGACTTGGAGTGGCAGTCGCTCAGACCTGATGACTCTTGCACATGAACTTGGCCATGCGTTCCATAACTGGGTTATTCGTGATTTGCCACTTTGCCAAACTTACTATCCAATGACGTTAGCAGAAACCGCCTCTATTTTTGCAGAAAACATCGTTCGTGATCATTTGATTTCGAAAGCGGAGAGCGTCGATGAAAAGCTAGAGATGTTGTGGGAAGAGTTGTCATCTGCGCTAGCTTTAATGATCAACATTCCGGTCCGCTATGAGTTTGAGAAATCGTTCTATGAACGCCGCCAGGATGGAGAGTTTACCGCAGATGAATTCTGTGAGTTGATGTCTGAAACTTGGAAAGAATGGTATGGCGACGTAATGAGCGAGCCGGATCCGTACTTCTGGGCAAGCAAGTTACATTTTTCTATCGATAGTGTGAGCTTTTATAACTACCCATACCTATTTGGTTTCTTATTCAGCAAGGGTATTTATGCACAGCGAGAAACCAAAGGCGAAGCGTTTTACACCGATTACATCAATTTGCTGCGCGATACTGGCTGCATGATGGCGGAAGATGTTGTCGAAAAGCATCTATCGATGGATTTAACTCAACCAACGTTTTGGCAGCAGAGCGTTGAGCTAGTGCGTGACAAAGTCGATGAGTTTGAGCGTTTACTCGCACAGCGCGGCTAAGTTTTTCGCAGTGTTGATGCATAATCTGCTTTATAGCTACAAAAATTTGATCAAATCATAATGATCTTAATCAGGGCTGTGGTAAAGTTCACAGCCCTAACACTTTGTAATTGTTTAAAAATTAAACGCCTCAATGCTTGATTTGAGTGCCTGGCGCGAAAAGGTATCGGATTTTCGAGGGAAATAGTGATTTCTACTCATAAGTGAGATCGCAGCAACAAAAATCCTTTGTACAATTTATTAACATACCCGCCGTGCTATTAAGGAGTAACGCATGACGAAGTCTCTCTTTCGCCAATCGTTTTTAACTGACACGTTAGATGTTCATATCGATGTTGCACCAGCGGAGCAGGTGCTTTCTAACGGTGTAAAACTTAAACTCTATCAGCGTGGTGTATTAGAAGTAATCCCTGCGAATTATACTCAGGATACGAAGAACATCATCATCTCTTGTGGGGTTCACGGAGATGAAACCGCACCGATGGAGCTGGTGGATTCCATTATTCAAGACATAGAATCTGGGTTCCAGACGGTCGATACCCGTTGTCTGTTCATTATCGCTCATCCAGAATCCACTCTGGCGCACACGCGATTCCTTGAAGAAAACCTCAACCGTCTGTTTGACGAAAAAGAACACAAACAGACAAAAGAGCTTGTCATCGCTGATACGCTAAAGCTGCTTGTTCGCGATTTCTATCAGGATACCGACCCGACAACACGCTGGCATCTTGATTTACACTGCGCGATTAGAGGTTCGAAGCACTATACGTTTGCAGTAAGTCCTAAGACTCGTCATCCTGTGCGAAGCAAGGCATTAATCGATTTCTTGGACAGTGCACACATTGAAGCTGTGCTCTTGTCAAACTCACCATCGAGTACGTTTAGCTGGTACAGTGCCGAGAACTTTGGTGCGCAGGCTCTGACAATGGAGCTTGGTCGTGTGGCTCGTATTGGTGAAAATGACCTCGATAAATTGACTGCGTTTGATTTGTCTTTACGTAATTTGATTGCGGAAACGAAGCCAGAACACCTACCAAAACCATGCATTAAATATCGCGTAAGTCGCACAATCGTTCGCCTGAACGAAGACTTTGACTTTATGTTCGACGACAATGTTGAAAACTTCACTTCATTTGTTCACGGCGAAGTGTTTGGTCATGATGGCGACAAACCATTAATGGCGAAGAACGAAAACGAAGCGATTGTCTTCCCGAACCGCCATGTCGCAATAGGTCAACGTGCAGCTCTGATGGTTTGTGAAGTGAAAACCCGTTTTGAAGAGGGCGAGTTGGTTTACGATTAATCCAACATTGCTTTGAGAAGTTAATTGCAATTTACCGAGGCTTAACTGTAAGGTTAAGCCTCGTTTGTTTTTATCGGCCGCTATGGATTTTCAACAACTTATCCTGAACAAGGAACGACGCTGGCAACGTAACCTGATGGTTATGTCGATCGTGCTCGCTGTACTCTCTGCCATCCACTTGATGGTCGGAGAAATTTTCCTTTCTCCTTTTCAATCTTTATCTGCATTTGAACATAAGCTACTGGTGGACTTGCGTTTACCGAGGTTGGTGTCTGCGGCAATTATTGGTGCTGCGTTAGCGGTATCTGGCGCGACGTTACAAGTGTTGCTTGGGAACGTGTTGGCTGAACCAGGCGTACTCGGTATATCTGGTGGTGCAAGCTTAGCAATGGTCTTAATCATGTTCGCGTCACCTGTTCTTCCTACCCCGATTGTTTTTATGTTGGCAGCGGTTGCAGGCTCGATGTTATTCACGTTTGTTTTGGTGGCGATAGCAAGGGCAATGCACCTGACGACGGCTCGATTGCTTTTGGTTGGGGTCGCATTGGGTATTTTATCGAGCGCGATTGTGACGTGGGCATTTTACTTTAGTGATGATCTCAGTTTACGCCAACTGATGTATTGGTTAATGGGCAGTATTGGCGGTGCAAGTTGGTATCAACATACCGTTACTTTGGTGATGTTACCGGTGCTTATCTGGTTATGTTGTAAAGGCAAGTCGCTTGATAAATTGATGCTGGGTGAGATTCATGCGACCCAATTGGGTGTCGACGTGCATCAAATGCGTTGGAAATTGATCCTCGCCATTTCTGTTTTGGTGGGTAGTTCAGTCGCTTTGGGTGGCATCATCAGTTTTGTTGGTTTGGTGGTGCCGCACTTGTTGCGTTTGGCTTTTGGTACGGAAAACCGTTATTTATTGCCACTTTCTGCAATATCTGGTGCTGCGTTGCTTGTATTTGCTGACATCGGCGCAAGACTGTTATTGGACTCCGCAGAGTTACCTTTGGGTGTCATGACAACATCGATTGGCGCACCTATTTTCATCTGGATGCTGGTGAAGAGTCATGATGCACGTTAAACATATGTCGGTTGGTAGTCGATTATTGCCTCTTTCTTTTGAGTGCAAAGCTGGCGAAATCGTACATGTCGTTGGGCCTAATGGTTCCGGTAAGAGTACTTTATTGGCTGCGATTTCTGGTACGTTAAGTCACCGAGAGGGTATGAGTGGTGAAGTGTACGTTGGCAACAAAAACTTGCTTACTTTACCGTTGTCAGAGCAAGCTCATGTTCGAGGTTATTTGTGTCAGCAATCGCGCCCAGCGTTTAATGTTGATGTGTTTCAGTATCTCGCTTTATCTCTGCCAAGTGGTGCTGAGATTGCGGATATCAAAGTGCGTGATGCCGTCAATATGGTGGTGGAGCTGGTACAACTGCAAGATAAGCTTCATCGCAGTATTCAAACATTATCCGGTGGTGAGTGGCAGCGTGTCCGATTAGCAGGTGTATGTTTGCAGGTGTGGCGTACCATTAATCCTTTTTCGCAGTTTTTAATTTTGGATGAGCCAGCAGCACCGTTAGATATTGCGCAAGAGGGTCTGCTCTATCAATTGATTAACGCTATGGCGGCGCAGGGAATTGGAGTATTGGTTGCTAATCACGATCTCAATCGCACATTAAAGCACGCAGATAAAGTATTGCTGCTTAACAACGGTGTGCTGCACTCATCAGGAAATGCCGATACTGTGCTAACGGAAGAAGCGCTCGGGGAAGTGTTCAATACTCAAGTCAAAAAGGTCATCGTAGATGAGCAACCTTATTTAATCTTTGATTAGTATTTAAGGGACAATAAAAAACGACCTTCTTGAGGTCGTTTTTTTAATCGAGATAGCCACACTCAACGCTTACTGAGTTAGCGGTTTTAGATCTGCTGGGCGGTAGTAAACAGATTTGAGTACTTTACCTTTACGAATGGTTTTACCTTCCGATACGAAATCTTCGGCGCATTTCGCGATAATGTATTCACCTTTCTGCACCGCCATCAACTTGATGCCTTGTTCCGCGTAGAATGCTTCTGTTTCTGAGTACTCTTGCTCGTTACGGCATACTTTGCTCATGTTGCTTGAGTGTACTTCATCCCAGCAAGGAATAAATTCGATACCACGGTTTACTGCAACGTTTAATAGAAGATCAATTAAGTAGCTGATCGCTAGGTTGTCTTCTACTTTGCTGTGGCCAAGATGAACGAGACGGCCCATTAATACATACACGCTGTCTACGATGGCATCTGCTTGCTCAGTTTTACAATCTGCTTCTGCTAGCTCTGTTAGCTCTTCGATCGCCAAAGAGGTGTGTAGTGTATCTGCTTGTGCATCAAGGCTTGCAGCGTCTGCGACTGGTAAGTCGAACGTACTACGGAACTCGGTGATATCACGGTATAAGTGATCAAAAATCTCTTGGGTTAGCTTTGACAGTTGCATTCTAATTTCCATTGAATCGATTGAAGCGGCAATGATACCAAACCGCACTTTGAACCCCAAGGGCATTGCATCTAACTGGTGATAAATCTGCCTTTGGGTAATGGTGGAGCTTAACGAAATAGGTAAGGAAACAGCTTTTTACGTTCTTCCTCTGAAAGGGCGGAAACACGAGCGATGTTCGTATCGGGAATGGATTCAGGATCAGGATAGTGTTTTAGTACCTTTTCCATACTCTCTTCGCGAATCAAATGGAAGATCGGGTAAGGAGAACGATTGGTTAGGTTTTCGTCGTCTTCAGGCCTTGCGCCGCCAAAACAGTAATCTGGATGGAAAGTCGCTACTTGGAAAACACCTTCCCAGTTTTGCTGCTTAATTAATCCTTCAACCCAATCGATATAAAAGTTGTAGTCCCAGAAATCTTGTAGCATGTTGGGAACCACAACCAACGTGGTCTCAAGTTGTTCTGGCTCTGTGTTACTCAGCTCAATCAGCTGCAATAAAATATCTTCAAGAAGCGCTTCTTCTTGAGTCGCTTCACTAACAAAGATTTTGATTTGTTTATTACGTTGCGGTTTGGCAGCAAACGGACAAAGGTTGAGTCCGATTACCACATCGTTGAGCCATTGATCGACCTGTTGAGTGATCGCTTCGATATCTGTGTTTTGTGTTGAACGCGTTGACATACGACTTTCTGGTTTTTATTAAAGTAGCGCAAGCATAGCAGAGTTGGTTATCCAAGTAACCAGAGAGGTATTACGCAAATGAGCGTACCTTAGCTACTCTTTAAACTCGCAGCGTCAGGTGTTTGGTCAGTATGCTTTCTTTCGGCAATGTGTTTCAAATACGCAATCGCAGCAAACATCGCTAGGTAGACGGCGCTTCCCCCCATAAGAACACTCGACCAACCTCCATGCTGCCAACAATAAAGAAGCAAGAATCCTCCTAAGCTACCGCCTACGTAGTAGTGTACTAAGTAGAGCGCTGTCGCGGTGGCTTTGGCGCGAGTGGCATTCTGACCGACCCAACCGTAGGCGAGGGTATGAGTAAAGAAGGCACCAAAACTTATCAGCAACAACCCAAATAGCATTGCAGTCAAGCTTTCAACCGCAGCAATCCACATCCCCGTCATGCTCACTATCGCGCCTAAGAACATACCGAGGATTGATGAATAACGTTTACTCCAGTGGCCTGCACAACGAGAGGAGAAAGTCCCTCCCAAGTAACAAATAAAGATCAGTGAGGCCAACCCGACGGGTACATTGTGAGGTTCACTCACCAGACGGAAACCCATTACGGAATAAAGGTTGACGAACAAAGCAAAGTTGAGTCCTCCTATCAGCATCGCGAACCACACGCGTTGGTTTTTAAAATGACCAATAAGCGCACGATTTTGATGGCGCAAACTGCTTGATGACGGGGTGAAGTTGCGCTGTGTTGGCAATAAATAGTGAACACCAATGACACCAAGAAGAGTGAACACCATCATAACTTCAATGGCGACATCAACACTGAAATTGTCCGCCAATAAGCCGCCGCTAATACGCCCTGCAATACCGCCTAATGAGTTAGCCGCAATGTACGTTCCAATTGCCATCGAGAAAGCGTGCTTGTCGAGCTCTTCTGCCATGTAAGCCACGGCGACCGCAGCAAAAGCCGCGAGCGCGACCCCGATCAGTGCTCGACATACCACCAAAAACAGGAATGAGTCACCAAACAGCATCAAAGCGGAAAGGGTAGGAATCGAAAACAGGCCGACCATCATAACTGGCTTTCGTCCCACTGATTCTGATAACACAGCCATTGGGACGAGGCTAAAAGAGAGAGCCAGTGTTGAGGCCGCAAATAGCCAGTTCACTTGTGTTTCTGAGATCGTGAAAATTTGGGCAAAAGTGGGCAGCATTGGCTGTAGTAGGTATAAATTTGAAAAAACCAAGAAGGAACCAAGCGCTAGCGAGAGCGTAATGCGTTTGTATTCCGGTGTGCCAAAACTGACCATGAATCCTGCCTAATGTGAGCAAATGGAGAGACTGTGATCAATCTATCAGTTCGTTGTAAATTAAAAAAATATATTAAAAATATGGACACCATATATTTTTGATCTAATGGAATCGAAACAACTTAAACATTTTCTGGCGGTCGCTGAACATGGAAACATTACCCATGCGGCGAAAGCCCTGCATATTGCCCAGCCCGCATTAAGCATTTCTATCAAAAAGTTTGAGCAGTCTTTGGGCGTTACCCTATTTCGCCGTGATGATAAAAAAATCAGCTTAACGAAAGAGGGCGAAACGCTACTTGTACATGCCAAGCGGGTGATTCAACAGTTGCACGACGCGCAGCTCGCGATTGATGAGTTGAAAGGTTTAGCGAAAGGCGAAGTACGACTCGGGACGCCATCAATGATGGGCAGTTATTTCTTTCCACGAATTGTGATGGCGTTTAAGAGCCAGTTCCCGGAGTTAAAATTGACCTTGGTCGAAGCTGGGACTCAATCGATTCGTCGTATGCTGCTTAATGGTCAACTCGATATCGGTGTGATCAGTTGTGATAACGTGCCTGATGACCTAGAAACTGACCATTTGTTTACTAGCCAAATGGTCGCCGTTGTTTCACCTGAGCATGAGTTAGCCCAGCGAGAATCTCTTACTTTTGATGAGTTCTTTGAACACGATTTGGTTATGTTTCAGCATGGCTATTTTCACCGTGAATTTTTGGATCAGGTGAGTGAGGAGCATGGGTTTACCATGAAGTCATCATTCGAAACCAACTTACTGCCTTTGATTTTGAGTATTGTGAAACAAGAGTTTGCGATTACCGCGTTACTGGAATTGGTGACCCAACATGAGTCAGGCGTTGTTGGCGTGCCGTTTGAACCACCAGTGACGCTGGATCTGGCACTTGCTTGGCGCAAGCAGGGGTATTTATCAATAGCAGATCGAACGTTTATCGACTTTATCAAGCGCTACGTTTAAACGCAGCGCAGATTCATTGTTCGAGCACTAGTCGCCTTTGTACATCTTCTCGAAGTTCTTTGGGTTCCAGCCAATCATTACCCGATCACCAATTTTTAAAACTGGCACTGAACGAGCACCAAGCGCATCAAGTTCTTTGCGACCGCGTTGCATCTTAGCATTGCACAAACGATAGTTAATATTTTTCGAATCCAGATAACGTTGAGCATCTTTGCAGTGAGGGCATTTGTCTTTGACGTAAAGGACGACACGTTTCATTGAGTTTCTCTCCATTATCATTGGGAGGCGAAGTTTAACGACCTTTCACCATAAATGAAAGGCGAAAGCTAAGGTGAAACTGTCCTTTATCTCAGGTATATTGAGCGCCTTTATTTTGTCATAACAGACGTTAATTCTATGCATCCGTCACTTCGATACATTCAAGGCTACCCACAAAACATCGTAGAGCAGGTGAGCTCATTGATAGCGAGTGGCAAGTTTGTTCCTTGGTTCGAAAAGCGTTATCCCGATAGGCACCAAATCAAAAGCGAAAGGGCGCTCTATGAGTACGCCATGGCAATCAAAAACTGCTACATGAAGAAAGCCGCGCCAATCAGTAAAGTTGTCTACGATAAGAAAATTCACGCGGTAAACAACGCGCTTGGTTTGCACAGTGTAATCAGTAGAAACCATGGCGGTAAGCTGAAATCGAAAAACGAGATTCGCATTGCCAATGTATTTAAGGATGCGCCCGAGCCACTATTAAGAATGCTGGTGGTACATGAGTTGGCGCATACTCGTGAGAAAAACCACGACAAGGCGTTCTATCAGCTATGTTGCTATATGGAGCCTGAGTATCACCAACTCGAATTTGATGCTCGTTTGTTTATGATTTACCTCGATTTAAAAGCGAATTTGAATGAAGAACAATAATCACAACGCGAAGCAAGCAAAGCCAAAGACTTCAAAGGCGGCTCAGAATAAAGACGCGAATAAAGCCAAACCGAAGCGTGTTAAAGACAAAGTTGCGCGCAAATCCCCGCAGCCTGCAGGAAAGAGCGAAGTCGAGTTCATAAAAATAGCGAAGAATGGTTTGCATGAGCGTAATGTTCATCGAGGTCGTTACGATTTTAAAAAACTCGTGGAAAGTGAACCACAGTTAAAGCCATTCGTTATCAAAAATCCGAAAGGGGAAGACTCCATAAACTTCTCTGATTCTAACGCTGTCAAAATGCTCAATAAAGCATTGCTTGCTGCGTATTATGGTATCGAGTTCTGGGACATTCCCGACACCTATCTTTGCCCACCGATTCCGGGCCGCGCTGATTACATTCACCGAGTGGCAGAACTACTTGATAGTGAAGTAAAAGGTCAGTACGCGCACCAAAAAGTGAAAGCGTTGGACATTGGCGTGGGAGCAAACTGTATTTATCCGATTGTTGGTGTAACAAAATACGGTTGGCACTATACGGGCAGCGATGTCGATCCAAAATCCATCCAATCGGCTCAAACGATCGTAGAGCACAATCGTGTTTTGACGGGAAAAATTGCACTGGTACAGCAACACAATGATGCCAATATTTATCTAGGTATCATTCAACCGAATGATCGTTATGATGTGACGACATGTAATCCGCCATTCCACCGTTCGGCGGAAGATGCCGCTATGGGCAGCCAGCGTAAAATCGATAATCTAAAAGCAAACCAGCGTAAGAAAGGGCTAAAACCTCAAACCGCACCAGTAAAGACAAGTAAGCCCGCGTTGAATTTTGGCGGTCAAAACGCTGAATTGTGGTGTGAAGGTGGAGAAGCGGCGTTTATCCGAAAAATGGCGAATGAAAGCCAAGCTTTTGCCGCGCAGGTCTTGTGGTTTACAACACTTATATCCAAAAAAGACAACGTTCGCCCGATGCGCAAGCAGCTTGAAAAATTGGGTGTGAAAGCCATTCGTGTGGTTGAAATGAGTCAAGGGCAGAAAGTGAGCCGCTTTGTAGCTTGGTCATACATGGATAAGCAACAGCGCAAAGCATGGATTGAACTAAAGTAACGTTGACCGTTTCACACTGAACAATAAAGTAGGAAGCCCGCTGATATCAGCGGGCTTCTATTTTGGGAGATCTAAAACTTAATGATGGGCTCACAATCTAGTGAACTGAGAGAGACAAAAGTATCTGTTTTGGCATAGTACAAGCCACAGGTTTCACCTCTTATCTGCAACGTATATTGGTCTGGAAGATCCGTATAGCTGCCATCCAACAGTTGATTGTTGTTCCCTTTTACTCGTCCTTTTTCAATCAACAAATGCGGTGAGGATTCAAATACGTTATTTGCGATTCTAGGTGCTGGTGTCCCTTGGATTTCTGCGATCGCGTTTTGAATCTCTATGACTGTTTCCGGAGAGTTCTTTTTACTCAATGCTTCAACGGGTTCTTGTGACATAGCTTGGCATCCTATCAAAGAAATCGAAGTGCCTAAGAAAAGCGCAACCCGAATCAGCATTCGTAAAAAGTTAGTTGATCTCAACATGAATTGCCTCTGTTCGTAGCGGAGAGCGAAGATCGCTTAACTCCGGAGATGAAATGTTACGCGGCATGGCGTTGAAACTTGAAGGGGATACTGGCGGACAGGTTCCTGTTTCCATGTAGTTTAGCGCCGCAGAAAGCATACCTTCAGACGGATCGCCTAATGGTTTTGTTAGGTCATCATTGACCCAGCAACCTTCCACTCTATTGTTTAAGCCTAGCTCGGTATTGATTTGGCTCTTTGGAGTAGGAATAAAACCATCAGCGAAGTCGCCAAATTTTTTCTCGTTCGCCGACTTGAACTGAATAGTGTAGTACATAGTGCCGCAGTTTTGTTCTGGTGAGAACCCATACGGTTTACCTGTGGTTGTTGAGCCTATTTGGATAACCTCCACATCAATGCCGCGCAAAGCGTTGATTAGCAGTTCACTTGAGGAAGCCGTGCCTCCTGAAGTCAGCACATATACGCGCTTTTTGTTCAGTGTCGGAAGCACTTGATCCGAATATTTCTGTGCTGCCCAGTCTATTGCTAGATTCGTAAAGCGATAGATGTTATCCCCATCTTTAATGGTACGCATCACTTTGTCATTATGAATCAACTCACTGAAGACTCGGTTCTGACCAGCACCGCTTAGCATGTAGCCTACTTGCGAGGACTGAAGGACTAAGCCACCGCCGTTGTAACGTAAATCAACGACGATCTCGTCAACATTCTCTGCTGAGAGCGTACTGAACGCCTCAATAAGCGGGGCTTGAGCACTTGGTTCAAAGGAGTTGTATTGCAGATAGCCGATCCGCATACCATTGTGTGTAATCACTTTGGCATTTTTAACTGGAGAGGTCATGACATCAGAGGCGGTAAGCGTCACGGTTTTCTCTAGACCGTCGACACTCTCAAATGTGAAGGTGTAATCTTGATTGATGTCAGGGTTAAAAAGCGTTTTATTAATAAAATCAATGTCGGACTGACTACCGGTGTTAACCACATCAATATTATTGATTTTCAGAAGCTTATCACCACGAGCAATGCCGCTTCTATCAGCTGGAGAGGCTTCTTCATTGTAGGAAATACGAACGTCTCGAGGTTGTACGCCACGTAAGAATGCCCAGTTAAAACCAAATCCAGCAACTAAACCGGATTGCGATGATTTCATCTCATCTTCATAAGGGACGGTAAAATGGAAGCGATCTTTCGGTTTACCAGTCGTGGTAGTAGCAGAGGTGACCAATGTGTTGAAGTAATCCGTCACGGTTTTGTAGTTTGCTGGATTATTATCAGGAACTTCGTCATACCAAAGGTAAGTTTCGTTAGTAAAAGCTCTTAAAAAGAGTTTTTCGTGTAAAGCAGAACCTAATTCATCTGGATAGGCGGCATAATTGTTATATGGGTCTCGACCCACTCGTGGGGTTTCACATTGGTTGACAAACGAGCTTGATGGTTGGCTAAAATCACCGGCTTTCCATGTTGGACCGTTTGCACTGCTAGTGGACGGAGTAGGTGATGAACCATCACCGCCGCCACCGCCACAACCTTGTAATAATGCGAGAGTGACTGCCGTTGCTAAAGAATACTTAAATTTCACTTTTCTATGTCCTTATAAATAATAGAATTATAATTATCTGTTTTGCTTTTGTTTTTATTAGCTAGGTGAATGTATTAATTTAATTCGTTCGTCTGCAAATTTATATTTAAAGAGTGTGAGGTAAATAACGTAAAAATGGTTATCTTTTATTCTTAAAAATCCATTAGTTATTCCTTAAGCTCCTTAGCAGTTTCAACGTAATAATAAGGAAAAAACAAAGATGAAATGGAGGGTTTTCTTAGTCGACTAATTGTTGTTTGCTAAATAGAAAGTAAGTTTTGGGCCAGGAAACTCTATTTATTAGAGATTTGGCAGGAATAAATGATGCATTCTAGGTTTGGGGTAAATTTTTAATCTGATGTTTTAATTTATTTTGGTCAATTGGGCGACGTGCTTTAACAGGCTTCCATCAATATCCGGCAAGTCATCTGCGAAAAATATCTGAGCGCCAGGAGTGCAGCGCATTAATATATTTGTTAGTTCACCTTCGTTGTTGGAAGTGTTAACTGCGTTAAGTTTCGCTAATTTTTTACAAAGTTCGTTCTCTATTTGCACTTTTTGCTCTTCGGTGAGCCTAATACGACCCACACACACACCTGGGTTGATGTTATGAGAAAGCGACTCTTGTTGAAATCGCTCTTTGAATAAGGTGTCCAATGCGGTACCTTCTTCCATAATAAATCGACGACCAGAACGGTAAAATAAGCCGTCTCCGAAGTTCTCCACATACCCTAGAATTTCCGCGATACGCAAATAGAATCGTAAGCTTGTATCAGAAATTCCGTAAGTTTGGGCTATCTCTTGCGGTTTAATATCGCGAGAAGTCAGCATATAAATAAAATCAAGTAAATAGGGATGCTCAACGAAAAGGGCGCTCTCTTCATCTGTTAGCATTTGCTCGTTTTGGTGCTGAAGCTCGTTGGCTAAGGTTGCGAGTTCGATGAGATCGGTATTCAGGTAGTTCAGATAAACAAGTACTTTATCCAAACCTAAAGCTGGATTATGTAGGTGGCGTTTAATACTAGATAGAGGGATGCCACTTTTCTCTGACAAGGAATTGTAGCAAAGCCCTTCTTCTTTAATCTTTTGTCGTAGCGCTGCGAGTAAAAACTTTGGTCCAACATTCATCCTTGAATATCACCTTATTCGTTATTCCGTTTACTGGCTGATATTTTGCCTTTCAAGCAGCAGGTTTCGAATCGCTGTGCCTGCTTCTAGAATGTGTTTTTTCAGCAGATACTTGGCGCCTTCTATATCGCGATTTTTGCACATTTCAAACAAGCTTAAGTGCTCTTCTTCTGCCTTTTTAATGCCTGTTGTGAACAATAGCTGCATACGTATGTATCGGTCACACTTTGTGTTCAAGTTGTAAATGACGTCCATAGTTTCAGGCATGTTGGCTGGCGCATATAGGGCTTTGTGGAACTCGTAGTTGTAGTTGCTCCATTCTTCTACTTCGTCGCCACTGTTCACTACTGACTCGAAACGTTCGCGAACTTCTCGCGCGCGTTCAAGGTCAGCGTCTGTCATATTTTGAATCGCACGCTCTAAAATGTGGCATTCCACGACAGCGCGCAGTTCAAATAGCTCATTGATTTTCTCTGGAGATAGCTCAGTGACCGTCGCACCTTTGTGAGGTTCAAAGCTAACGAGTCCTTGTGCTTCCAATTGAACTAACGCTTCACGCACAGGAATTCGGCTAACATTAAACTCTTTTGCTAACGCATCTTGACGTAAAGGTTGACCAGTTTTTAACTCGCCCTTCAAGATCTGAGTTCGAATTGCTTCCTCAACGAGCTGAGTGCGCGTTTTAAAAACAGGTTTCTGTGACATTGAAGTCTCCCGTGAAATTAATATTGTATCCAATCCATTTTACTTTAGTAGTTTATTGTTTTTCTGGCACAAACCAACTAGGAAAGAAGGTTTTGAGAAGTAGAGTGAAATAAAAGGCATCAGTTGATGCCTTTTTGAGCCATTTGGTGATCTTATTGGGAGACTCTGCCATCTATGGCGCGTTGAATACCCAGTGGGTTCGACGCTTTTAATGAATCCGGCAATAAAGATTCTGGTAAAGCTTGATAAGCGACGGGACGCAACCAACGATGAATAGCCTCTGCCCCGACAGATGTTAAGGCAGAATTGGTTGAAGCCGGATATGGTCCACCATGAACCATAGCGTAACCAACCTCGACGCCAGTTGGCCAACCGTTGAATACAAGGCGTCCGGCGATTTCTTCCAAACTTGGAAGCAGTTGCTTGGCTTGTTCTTCGTCTTCAGCGGTAGCGTGAAGGGTTGCGGTGAGCGAGCCAGTCAGTGAATCACTCAGTTTCAACATGTCATCGAAATCTTCACAGATTACGATTAACGATTGAGGACCAAATATTTCTTCTTCCCATTGCGGGTTTTCACGCCAGTTTTTACTGTCCGTCACGAACAGTGCTGGTGAGACATTGGTCACTTCTGCTTGTTCAGAGCGAGTTACATTAATGCCCGTTTCGGAAGCTCGCTTGTTAACTTCTGATTCATACGTTTCTCGGATTCCTTGCGTTAGCAAAGTGGCCGTTGATTGTTGTCGAATTAACCCTTGAGCAGTTTCGATAAAGGCTTGCGTTTCTGGGCTATTCAAGACAAATACAACGCCTGGTTTTGTACAAAATTGTCCACAGCCCAAAGTCATAGAAGCCACAAACTCTTCAGCCAATGATGCGTTTTCTCGTATGGCTGAAGGGAGAATAAATGTTGGGTTAATCGCCCCTAGTTCGCCATAGAAAGGGATTGGCTCTGGTCTTTGCTGAGCTAGGTTAAACAGCGCACGGCCACCACCGACTGAGCCTGTAAAACCAACCCCTTTAATTTTTGGATGGGTAACGAGTGCTTGGCCAAGTGCACGTTTGTTGCCTTGCAATAGCGTGAAGATGGCTTGCGGTAAGCACTCTTTCTCAAGTGCAGCCTCAATACACTTAGCAACAAGTTGACTGGTGCCAGGGTGGGCGGTATGGCCTTTTACAATCACAGGACAGCCAGCTGCCAGTGCCGAAGCCGTATCACCACCTGCAGTAGAAAATGCGAGCGGAAAATTAGACGCACCAAACACGGCGACAGGGCCAATTGCGATTTGCTGACGACGAATATCTGGTTTCGGCAGTGGTTGACGGTCTGGGTTTGGCGTATCGAAAATTGCTTGATGGTGATTACCCGATCTCACAACCTCGGCAAATAGTCTTAATTGGCTCGCTGTACGTCCTATTTCACCGCTTAAACGTGCTTCGGGAAGGGCAGTTTCCAAATGAGCACGAGCAACGATTTCTTCACTCTTCACTTCCAATTCAGAGGCGATAGAGCAAAGTAAGCTCGCTCGCTTTGCATTGCTTAGTTGGCGAAACTCACGCGCAACGCTTTGGGCGGCTGAGGCGGCTTGATTAACTTCTTGCTCTCCATGTACCGGAAACGCTATAGGTAGAGGCTCACCAGTAAAGGCGTTGACTGCGTAAAAAGTGGTTGGTTCTTGTGGGTTCATCATTCTTCCTTACTATCCTTATTACTTCACTTCAAATCCGTACGCATATGGGTCTTCATCGTCTACCCATATCGTGTTGTGACCGTATACTTGTGCCCATCCTTCAATGCTTGGCAAAATAGCGGCTTTGCCATTCACTTCGGTAATGCCTTCTATACGTCCTTGAAATAGGCTGCCGATGATACTTTCGTGAACAAAGTCTTCCCCTTGAATGAGTTTGCCTCTTGCATGCCATTGCGCCATACGTGCACTTGTTCCCGTACCACATGGCGAACGATCCAACGCTTTGTCGCCGTAAAACACAGCATTTCGAGCGGTGGCGTTTTCTTGAGTGGGCTCTCCGGTCCATAGCACGTGAGAAACACCGCATACTGTTGGATCTTCTGGATGTACGCACTCAACCGCTCGAGATACCGCTTCGCGAACTTTTGGTGAAAGCATCAAAATTTCATCTGGAGAGTAGTGTTCAAGTCCGGCGTAGTTTTCTTGAGGGTCGACGATTACGTAATAGTTTCCGCCATAAGCAACATCGACAGTGAGCTCACCTAAGCCCTCTATGTCCACGGTTACGTCTTGGTGGGCAAGGTAAGCTGGTACGTTAAATATCTTCACCGACGTGACCTTGTCACCTTTTGTTTGGTAGTGCACTTCGATTTGTCCTGCTGGGACATCAAGTATCAAACGGCCTTCTTTTTTGGGAGTGATAAGGCGATTCTCGATAGCGGTAGTGACGGTTCCAATGGTGCCGTGGCCACACATTGGTAAGCAGCCACTGGTTTCAATAAACAGAATTGAAGCGTCTGCGTTATCGCTGCAAGGAGGCAAAACAACGGACCCCGACATCATTGAGTGTCCGCGAGGCTCAAACATGAGTGCCTGACGAATCCAATCATAATGCTCAAGAAAGTATTGGCGCTTTTCGCTCATGGTATTGCCTTCGAGTGGAGGCACACCGCCTGCGACCAGCCTAACTGGGTTGCCGCAGGTGTGGGCATCAATACAGAAAAAAGTTCCTTGTCTCATTTTTCGCTCCTTGCTGAAAAAATGGTTGAATTAAACAATAGTGATGTTAACGTAATGTAAAATATATTGTATACAATCTACGTTTTCAAGTGTGACTCGGAGCATATTTATGTTGGTCAAGGATGAAACCAAAAAGGAAAGGATCGCCGTGATAGGTGCGGGGATTATTGGCTTATCAATTGGATTGAAGTTGCAGCAGCAAGGTTATCAAGTCACGATTTTTGATCCCAATGGCGTGGGGAATGGATGCTCTAAGGGAAATGCAGGTCATATAGCGACTGAGCAAA
This sequence comes from Vibrio sp. Y42_MX_L11, assembly GCF_024181785.1. Classification (NCBI taxonomy): domain Bacteria; kingdom Pseudomonadati; phylum Pseudomonadota; class Gammaproteobacteria; order Vibrionales; family Vibrionaceae; genus Vibrio; species Vibrio sp. Y42_MX_L11. The sequence continues at coordinate 318,232 of NZ_JAMZAP010000003.1, read as the reverse complement.
TCTTCCCTCTTGCAACGCCAGCGCTGCTTCCACAATTACCTAAAATGCTGCTAGATTCCAAAAGTCCGGTTTCGATCCGTTGGCAAGATATTCCAAACACAATCGGGTGGATGATTCGTTTCCTATTACAAACAAAGCCATCAGCCGCGGAGCGGGCAAAAAACGCGATTAAGAGTCTTAACGAGCGGTCAGTGGCAAGTTGGCGTGACGTGCTTGATTCAATCGGAAAAGCACATCTAATAAAAATGAATGGTTCATTGCTCACTTTTGAAAACGAGAAACTGTTTCAGAATTATCAAAGCACGCTTAACTCACTGGTTAAAAACGGTGTGACGTATCAAGTTTGGACACAAGAGGAGATTCGAGAGCGGATACCTGATCTCAGCCATAAGGTTTGTGTCGGAGTCTTTTTTCCCGATACAGGTCATACGCTAGACCCTTATCAGCTCTGTGTTGAGCTAAGTGAAGCTTTTGAAGTTCTTGGCGGTAAGGTTTTACAAAAAGGTGTATCTGCGTTGGCGAAAAATGGCGATGTGCTGGTTGAGTCTCAAACACATTCATTTGACCGAATCATTGTTGCCGCTGGTGTACATTCTAAGCCTTTGATACGGCAACTAACCGGAGTCAAAGTGCCTATTCAAGCCGAGCGTGGTTATCACCTAATGGTGGATGACAAGCGTGATGTACTGCCATTTCCTATTAGCTCTGCCGATAGAAAATTCATCATGACTCCTATGTCAGGTGGGTTACGTTTGGCAGGCACTGTTGAGTATGCCGATGTAGAATCACCACCCAATATGAAACGTTCAGAAATGCTTTTTCAGTTAGGTGATGAGATGTTTGAATCGGGGTTACATCCACTCAAGCAAGGAGAAAAGTGGATGGGGAATCGGCCTTCAACAGTCGACTCGTTACCGGTTATTGATAGCATTTGGGATGGAAATGTATTACTGGCATTTGGCCACCAACACCTTGGATTAACTCAAGCGGCGATTACGGCAGATCTCCTTTTAGAGCTTATCGAAGGAAAGCCGACATCGATTGATCTTTCACCTTTTTCACTACAACGATTTGCCTGAAAAAATTTAACATTAAATATTGTATAAAATATATTAAATGCTAGTGTTAACTTAATTTTAACAAAAATGGTGTCCAACAGCCGTATTCGGATGCCTCCAGAAAAACAACCAAAAGGAGTAAAACATGTCACGAATGACCAAAGCACCATTGGCGCTGTTGATTTCAGGAATGCTGTTGGGGACCTCTGCTTATGCTAAAGACAAATTGACGGTCGTATCTTGGGGTGGTGCATTCACCAAGAGCCAAGTGGAGGCATATCACAAGCCTTTCATTAAAAAAACAGGTGTAGAGATCGTATCCGAGGATTTCAGCGGCGGATTAGCCGAAATTAAAGCGCAGGTGGAAGCGAACAACGTGCGCTGGGATTTGGTGTCTCTCGACAAGCCGGACATTGTTCGTGGTTGTGCAGAAGGGCTATTAGAACCAGTGAGCCCAAGTATTTTGCCTCCGGGCGCAGATGGAACACCAGCACAAGAGGATTTCATTGATGGTGCGATTCACGAGTGCGCAATCAATACCATCGTGGTGTCCACAGTATTAGCGGTGAACGAAGACGCGTTTAAAGGTAAGGTTTTACCTAGCAAGTTGACCGATCTTTTTGACCTAAAAACTTTTCCAGGTCGACGTGCATTGCAAAAACAACCTCAGGGTAATCTTGAGTGGGCACTATTGGCTGATGGTGTAAAACCAGAAGAGGTCTACAGCCTGCTCGAAACCGAAGCCGGGCGTGAGCGTGCGTTTGCTAAGTTGGATACGATCAAATCAGAAGTGCTGTGGTGGACAACAGGTGCCCAGCCACCTCAAATGCTTGCTGACAAAGAAGTGGTGATCGCCTCGGCGTTTAACGGCCGAATTCACAATGCCCGTAAAGATGAAGGTCAACCATTTCGGATTATATGGGACCGTCAAATGGGTTACATGAATGGATGGGCGATACCTAAGGGTAGTGAGAACACAAAGCTTGCATTGGACTTCATCGCTTTTTCTTCAGGAACAAAACCATTAGCTGATCAAGCTAAGTACGTTGCTTATGGGCCTACGCGTAAGTCGTCTTCGGCGGAGGTGAACCCAGACATTTTAGCGAACCTTCCTACCGCACCTCAAAACTTCCAAACCGCCTTCCTGATTAACGATGAATGGTGGTCAGACTACGCGGATGAACTAAATGAAGAGTTCAATACCTGGCTGCTTAACTAGGCGTTAATTTGTGTATGGGGCCGAGTTTTCATCCATAAGCGAGGTTCCGTACTTTTCCTCAACTGTATTTATGTTTTCGGAGAAATGATGAAAGTCATCGAAGCACAGCAAGTCGCGCAATGTTTAACAATGAATTCTCTTATTGAAACGATGCGTGAAATGTACTCGCGGCCAGCAACAATACCTCAACGCCGAGTCATGCCCTTAGAAGAGGGAGAATACGAGGCGTTTGCGCTACTTCCTGCTTGGAACCAGGAGTTAATTGCGGTGAAAGCCTTTACATATTTCCCGCATAACCCCGAGCAAGGCAAAGATACGCTTGCATCTAAGCTGCTTGTTTTTAGACGAAACGATGGTGAGCCGCTCGCACTCGTGGACGGTAAAGTTTTAACGTTTTGGCGCACCGCCGCAGCTTCTGCGTTGGCAGCGGACTATTTAGCGCGTCCCGATGCTGATCGTCTGTTGATCTGCGGAACGGGCAATCTTGCGCCTTATTTTGCGTGGGCATACGCTGCGGTTCGCCCACTTAAGCAGGTTTATATTTGGGGGCGTAACTCAGATAAAGCCGAGGCGACGGTAGATGCCATTGTGTCATCTTCAGAGTATCAGTCGCTTCCTGATGAGCGTCGGTTTCGCGTTTCAGTCGTAGAAAAAGTGGACCACGTTATCAAACACGTTGACATCATCAGCTGTATTACTGCATCAGCAGAGCCTTTGTTTAATGGCGCAGACGTGCAGCCGGGCACCCATATTGATTTGGTCGGTAATCATGACTTGGACAAGCGTGAATGCGACTCTAAAGCAGTGCAACGAGCACAGGTGTATGTTGATAGCTGTATTAATGTATTAGCCGAAGCGGGCGATCTTCTCATTCCAATTCAAGAGGGCGTATTCACGTCAGACGATATCAAAGGGGAATTACCACAGCTTTGCGCCCAACAAATCTCAGGACGTCAAAACGATGAGGTCATTACTTTATACAAATCAGTTGGCAGTGCTTTGGCTGATTTGGCCGCTGTAAAGGCGGTGTTGTTAGAAAATGGCATAGATAGCCATGTCTGAGCATTTTCGCTCGTTCATTTAAATTACATACAATATACATATAAGGAAAGTAGTTCATGAAAATTGATTGGAAAGGTGTTTATCCGGCGGTCAGTACGCAATTTCGTCAAGATCAGTCAATCGACTTAGACGCAACGCAAACCGTTATAGACAACCAGATTAAAGATGGTGTGAATGGCATTATCTGCTTGGGTACCGTCGGTGAGAACTGCGCGTTGTACCCGGAGGAGAAACGCCAGGTCTTGCAAGCGGCAAAAGAAGTCGTAAATGGCCGTGTGCCTTTGATTGCTGGTACAGCAGAGTCTATTACCACAGCAGCTGTTGATTACATGCAGGATGCGTACAAAATTGGTATCGATGGTTGTATGGTGATGCCTGCCATGGTTTACCGCACGTCTGAGAGCGAAACGTTCGAATATTACCGCACGCTAGCAGAAGCAACGCCAGAAATGCCAATCATGATTTACAACAACCCGGTTGCTTATGGTGTCGATGTTAACCTCGGTATCATGACGAAACTGGCTGAGTTTGAAAGCATTGTAGCTATCAAAGAGTCGACCACTGATACTCGTCGTATCACCGAGCTTTACAATAAATTTGATGACCGCTTTACCGTGTTCAGTGGTGTTGATGACATCGCTCTTGAATCATTGATGCTAGGTGCGACCGGCTGGATTTCTGGTTTAACCAACGCATTCCCAGAAGAGTCCGTCGCGATTTATAAACTGGCAAGCCAAGGTCGTTATGCTGAAGCGTTAGAAATCTACCGTTGGTTCTTACCGCTACTGCGTTTAGACACCATTCCTACGCTGGTTCAGTGCATAAAATTGGCCGAGCAAGTCTGCGGACGTGGCTCTGAACAAGTTCGTGCGCCACGCCAACTCTTACAAGGTGAAGAGCGTCAACAAGTCATTCAAATGGTTGAACATGCGTTAGAAACCCGCTTAGACCTATCCAAATACAATCTGTAATTGTGCTGTTTAGTAGAGCGTTAACTGACGCTCTACTCATTCGTAATATTCAAAAAATGAGAAGAGGGAAGTCATGAGCACGGAAAACAAGGACTATGTCAGCTTTCAACACGTTAAGAAAACCTACGATGGCACAAATTTGGTGGTGAAAGACTTCAACTTAGATATTGCTCCTGGAGAGTTCGTTACTATGTTGGGGCCGTCAGGATCGGGCAAGACCACTTGCTTGATGATGCTAGCAGGCTTTGAAACTGCGACCGGTGGAGACATTTATATCGATGGCGTTCCTGTCAATCATCTCGCGCCGCACAAGCGCGATATTGGTATGGTGTTTCAAAACTATGCGTTGTTTCCACATATGACCATTGCTGAGAATCTTGCGTTTCCTTTAAAGGTACGAAAACTCGACAGTGACACGATTCAAAGCAAAGTTCAGAGTGCATTAGAAATGGTCGAGCTTGAGCATGTTGCGACTCGATACCCAAAGCAGTTATCAGGTGGTCAACAACAGCGTGTCGCGTTAGCGCGAGCATTAGTGTTTGAACCTAAACTCGTGTTGATGGATGAGCCGCTAGGCGCATTAGATAAGCAGCTGCGTGAGCAAATGCAGATGGAGATTAAACATTTGCATGAAAAGCTTGGCATCACCATTTTGTATGTGACGCACGATCAAGACGAAGCTCTCACTATGTCCGACCGTATTGCGGTTTTTAATCACGGCGAAGTGCAACAACTCGCGACACCTACCGAGCTTTATGAATCTCCGAGTAATACGTTTGTTGCGCAGTTTATTGGAGAAAACAACCAACTCTCAGGTTTAGTCAAAGAGTGGAACGGAAAGTATTGCCAAGTGCTCGTTGGGAAAGAGTTATTTACTGCGAAACCTGTCAGAGTATCTGAGCAAGGGCAGAGGACAACACTTTCCATTCGACCAGAAAAGATTGTTATTCAACCAGAGAAAGCGTCTTGTGAGAACCAAGTCTCAGGCGTCCTACGAGAATTGATTTATCACGGTGATCATTATCGTTTGGTCGTCGAAGTAGAGAGCGTTGGTCACTTCATCGTTAAAGTACCTAACGATAATCGTAAACACTTGCAGTTAACGCCTGGCTCAATTTGTCGTATTGGTTGGCAAAGTGACGATTGCCATGCTCTTGATGGGACACAAACTCAAAGTAGCGAGGTAGCAGCATGAGTCGAGAGCTAACCGCATTAGATTCTGTATTGGAGATCGAACGCCAAGTTCATCAGCAAGAAACCAATCTGAAAGCGCAGTTGCAAAAGGCAGAGCGCCGAAAAAAGCTTCGCTCCATTATGCTCACAACGCCATTGGTGTGTTTTATTCTGCTTACGTTTGCTTTTCCTATCCTCGATATGCTTTATCGAAGCGTGGATAACCGAGAAATATCCCAGTCACTACCACAAACTATTCAAGCATTAGAAAGTTGGGATTATCAAGGTCTGCCTCATCAAGAAGTCATTGAGGCATTCTCTGTTGAAGTACTTGCGCTTTATCAAAGCAAAGAGCTACCGAAAATAGCCAGCCGAATGAATATTGAAGTGTCTGGTATGCGCAGCTTATTGATGAAAACAGGTAGAAAGTTGTCTCGTTTGGCGTCGCTGCCGAGCTCGGTGACACAGCTGGCTAAGCTGGATAAGCGATGGGCTAATCCTAAATATTGGGCGGCGTTTAAGAATCTTAGTGGCGCATTAACATTCAGTCACTATCTTGCAGCGCTAGACTTGCAAGTGAATGAGTTTGGAGACATTGAACCCCAACCAGAAAAACGCCAAATATACGTCGACCTTTTCTTTAAAACTTTTTGGATGTCTATTTCAATCACCTTAATTTGTTTGGTGATGGCGTACCCCGTTGCTTACCTGCTTGCCAATTTACCTGATAAGCGCGCGAACTTACTTTTAATCATTGTGCTGCTGCCATTTTGGACGTCATTATTAGTCAGAACCACGTCTTGGATTGTTCTGCTGCAAAACCAAGGGGTCATTAATGATCTCCTTATTTGGTCGGGTTTTACTTCCGAGCGAATTCAGATGATTCACAATACCTTCGGAACGGTGGTGTCTATGGTTCACATTCTGTTGCCGTTTATGATCCTGCCTCTGTATAGCGTAATGAAAGGAATTAGCCCAACTTATTTCCGTGCCGCTCGTTCTCTAGGCGCGACGCCTTTCATTGCGTTCATCAAAGTTTATATGCCGCTTACGTTACCGGGGATAGGTGCGGGGGCCTTGCTCACTTTCATTCTTTCTATTGGTTTCTACATTACGCCCGCTTTGGTTGGTGGAAGAAGCGGACAGATGATCTCCAATATGATTGCCTATCATATGCAGACATCACTGAACTGGGGGATGGCTGGCGCATTGGGTGGACTGCTTTTGTTCGTTGTACTGGTTCTGTTTTATATGTTCAACCGTGTGGTTGGCATTAATAATCTTAAGGTAGGAGGATAACCATGGCATTACCAAACTATGCATCAAAAGTAGAGAGAGTTGCTTACGCAGGTTACTTAGCTTTTTGTGGGGTGGTGCTGTTCTTTTTAATCGCTCCAATTCTGACCATCATCCCGTTATCGTTTAATGCAACGCCTTACTTTACTTTTACCGAGGGGATGTTAAACCTTGATTCGGCAGCGTATTCTACTCGCTGGTATCAAGAAATGTTTACTAGTGATCAGTGGCTGTTGGCGCTGAAAAACAGCACGTTTATTGCTTTTATGGCGACACTCGTTGCAACAGGGCTGGGAACTCTGGCGGCGTTGGGTTTAGCCAGTAGTAATTTGCCTTTTCGTAATACCATTATGGCGCTGTTGATCTCACCCATGATCGTACCAGTCATTATCTCTGCTGCTGCGATGTACTTTTTCTACACACGCCTTGGCTTATCACAAACTTATCTAGGCGTCATTTTGGCACATGCTGCGTTAGGTACGCCTTTTGTCGTCATTACCGTTACTGCGACCTTAAGCGGCTTTGATCATAGCCTGGTAAAAGCGGCGGCTAGCTTAGGAGCAAACCCTGTTTATACTTTCAGACACATTACCTTTCCGCTGATTCGTCCGGGGATGATTTCTGGCGGCTTGTTTGCTTTTGGCACATCGTTCGACGAGGTTGTGGTGGCGTTATTCCTGACTGGGGCAGAACAAAAAACCGTTCCGAGGCAGATGTGGTCAGGAATTCGAGAGCAAATTAGTCCGACCATATTGGCGGTCGCTACGTTGCTGATTTTTATGTCGGTGTGTTTGCTCGTGACTTTAGAAGTTCTACGTAGGCGTAATGTACGCATTCGAGGCATTCAAGAATAACCAAACTTTTTCTTTGTTGCTCGCTATGCACTTTTGTTTAGGGGCTCCTCAATTTTTGACCAAATGCGCCTCATTGTAGGCGCTTGTCTTTTGTGTTTATCGTCAGCGATGACTGACATATCACTCTGTTAGCTTAATGCCAGTCTGCTCGAAACGTGCCAAAGGCGACTTGTTCGATTGTTGATACCAACTAGCTGCCATGTTTGGTTTAAGTCGGGCTTTTTCTTCCTTGCTAATCACAACATAGTGCAAAAACGTATTAAGTGTGGTTACCATCACGTCAAACGTCATTTCCCCGTCTTTGCTGATGGCTTTCAATAACCCAACGATGGTTTCCTCAGAGACTAACGGTTCAATCACCGCGTTTTTTCGCTCTTTTATTGATGTTGAAGCGGGCAGGTTTGCACGTGCCGTCTCCCAGCAAACTTTGTTGGTTTTACTGACAAGGTTGTGCTTGTAGCAGTAGTAACTGAATAAAAAGCGTGGCAGGTTTTGCCAGCGTTCGGCTTGGACTTCTAACCAAAGGTGTTGTAGCTCAATATCAGCGTCGGTCATAAATATCATGGGAGATTACTAAAGTAGTGGCATTCTAACGTTTCATCAGTAACCCCGTCTATGATCAGCATAGTCCGATGTAGTATGTTGAAATTTTGGTTCTCAATGAAATAGTGGCTTTTCATTACTGTAAATAGTGAGTGTTTTGTCCAATCTCTGACATTGATATTTGACTTTGGTAGTAGAGTGTGGGCGTTTTTGTTTTTATAGTGTCAATTTTATACCGTTACATACTTGGGATTGCCTTTTCTAAAATAAATACTTTTATCAAAGTAACTGTGTGATTTTCATTCAAATAGTTGGTGGTTCTAAGTGATGAAAATTCTGTTTATTACGTTACAATCGAGATTAGGTAGTAATGTGTAGCGTGCTGACGAAAACCTCGCGTCTTCTATCTTGCTTTTTGTGTGCTACTTTTTAGTAAGTATCTTTTGGGTGGATTTTTATGTTTGGAGTTAAAAGAAATGCTGCTATATCTGGCTTGTATCAAGCAAGTGAGTTAAAAGCAAAGCTGTTCTCCAAGGAGTTGGAAATCTTAAGACTTAGGGCTGAGTCTGAGTTTAATAAAGTGCTCGATGAGTTACTAAGAATTAAAGATAACAATACCAGACTACGTGAAAGTGGACTTATTGATAAGCTCGAGCAAGAAAAGTCTAAGTGGAACAGCGGTCAGCTTAAAGATATCGAACAGCGCATAAGTAACGTTGAGCTCTTTATCAAGGATTGTGTTTTATATATCAGCAACATTGAAACCCAATTCGCTAAAGATAGCGACTCAGGGTATGGTGAATTGAGTTGCCGTGCTCTTGAAGATGAATTGGAAACACTGTCTTTTAGTAAGATCCTTAACGCATCAGCGCATGAGTATTTTTATAATTCTAAAGAGTATGAAATGTACCTTGAAAACACACCAAATACCGAATTTTTGCACGCGTTAAAAGAACAAATTACCGCACTCTTCGACCACAAAGCAGCCTAGAACCTACAGAGTATTAGCCCATTGTCCGATTCCTTCTTTAGGGGCTTTGATTCGCGAATTTTTACCGACCCGCTTTGGAGTATACCTAGCCATTTAACGTGCTGGGTATACCCGTTTAACTACACGTTTCTTCTCTAGCTCATCTCTATTTTTTAACAAATACGAATTTTTAAAGCTCACTCCGTGTTCCTTCTGGTACCAAAAACTGATACCGCCATATCCAGTTGTTAACAAAATGTTTCTTCTTGTCTTGCGAGTAGATTATATGGAGATGCTCTTGCAGTAATAAGGGCAGTGGCGATGCAAAAGACGTAATGCATCTAAGGAAAACTCAATATAGAAGAAATTAGATGGAACTGAAGACTTTGAGTGTCGCGATTGCGACAACATTAACCAGCACTGGCGTATTTGCGTTAAGCGAGCCAGTTTCTCAAGTTACAGAGCAACATGCACATTCGGCTCATACACACGGTGTTGAATCCAATCGAGTTGAATACCAACCAACCGCAACTCTCCCTATTCAGCCCTCCAAGGCAACTCGAGTACAGTCACTTGAAAGCCTTGATGAGTCGAGCACTGCTTGTGATTTGGAAGCATTGGTTACCGAAAGCAGTAACCAATTGATCAGCGAAATTTTAAGTCAGGGCGCGACGTGCGTGAACCAGTTATTCTCTGCTGAAAGTCGGATTCAGGAGTCGGTATTTAGTTCCGATCATATGTACAACATTGCTAAGTACACTACGACATTGGCGAAGGGGTATACAGGTGGCGGGAGCGATGAACTAGAAACGTTGTTCTTATACTTACGCGCAGGTTATTACGCCGAGTTTTACAATGACAACATCTCATTTATTGAATGGGTCACCCCAGCGGTGAAAGAATCAGTGGATGCGTTTGTTAACAACGCAAATTTCTACGAGAACAGCGATCGTCACGGCAAAGTGCTTAGTGAGGTCATCATCACTATGGATAGTGCGGGCTTGCAGCACGCGTACTTACCGCAAGTGACCCAGTGGCTTACACGTTGGAATGATCAATACGCCCAGCACTGGTATATGCGCAATGCAGTTAACGGTGTTTTCACTATTTTGTTTGGTGGGCAGTGGAACGAGCAATTTGTGCAAATAATTGGCAACCAAACGGACCTTGCCAAAGCTTTAGGCGATTTTGCTCTAAGGGCGTCATCAATCGGTGCTGAAGATGAGTTTATGGCCGCGAATGCGGGGCGAGAGATTGGGCGTCTGACCAAGTATACGGGTAACGCGAGTTCTGTGGTGAAGAGTCAGCTAAGTCGAATCTTTGAACAGTATGAAATGTATGGTCGGGGTGACGCGGTTTGGCTTGCGGCGGCGGACACCGCCTCATATTACGCAGATTGTAGTGAGTTCGGAATTTGTAATTTCGAAACTGAGCTAAAAGGCTTGGTGCTATCGCAAACTTATACTTGTAGCCCGACAATCCGAATTTTGTCTCAGAATATGACGCAAGAGCAACACGCGGCCGCATGTTCTAAAATGGGCTACGAAGAGGGTTACTTTCATCAGTCATTAGAAACTGGTGAACAGCCAGTAAAAGATGATCACAACACTCAGCTCCAAGTCAATATCTTCGATTCAAGCACCGATTATGGTAAGTACGCAGGGCCAATTTTCGATATTAGTACTGACAATGGCGGTATGTATTTGGAGGGCGACCCTTCCCAGCCGGGGAATATTCCCAACTTTATTGCTTATGAAGCCTCTTATGCGAACGCGGATCACTTTGTCTGGAACCTAGAGCACGAATATGTGCATTACTTAGATGGTCGATTTGATCTCTATGGAGGGTTTAGTCATCCAACTGAAAAAATAGTGTGGTGGAGTGAAGGCATTGCAGAGTATGTCGCTCAAGAAAATGACAACCAAGCAGCACTTGAGACGATTTTAGACGGCTCGACGTATACCTTAAGTGAGATTTTCGAGACTACTTATGATGGGTTTGATGTCGATCGAATTTATCGTTGGGGGTACTTAGCTGTACGTTTTATGTTTGAAAATCATAAAGATGACGTAAACCAAATGCTGGTGGAAACACGCCAAGGGAATTGGAGCAATTACAAAGCAACGATCACCCAATGGGCGAATTTATATCAAAGTGAGTTTGAGCAGTGGCAGCAAGCCCTTGTCTCAAATGGTGCACCTAATGCAGTCATAACCGCAAACAACAAGGGGAAAGTCGGTGAAAGCATTACATTTAGCAGTGAAAACAGTACAGACCCAAACGGGAAGATCGTCAGCGTCTTATGGGACTTCGGTGATGGCTCGACAAGTACACAAACCAAGCCGACGCACCAATATGGGAGTGAAGGGGAGTATTCGGTCAGCCTAAGTGTGACAGACAGTGAAGGCTTGACGGCAACCGCCACTCATACTGTTGTTATCTCAGCGTTGGGCGGTAATGACACATTGCCACAAGACTGCGCGGTGCAAAGTAAAGTAAGCGGTGGGCGCTTAACAGCAGGAGAACCAGTTTGCTTGGCAAATCAACAAACCATTTGGCTGAGCGTACCAGCGGTGAATGAGAGCTCAAACCTGGCGATAACGACGGGGAATGGTACGGGCAACCTAAAGCTCGAATACAGTAACTCTGGTTGGCCGGATGATACTAATCTTCACGGGTGGTCAGATAATATTGGTAATGGAGAGTGTATTACGTTGTCAAATCAGAGTAACTACTGGGGCTACGTTAAAGTATCTGGTGACTTTGAGAATGCCGCCAGTAGGGCAGTTTAACTGCATCATTTTAATTTAATGGAGCGCCTCGCTAACATCGCGGGGCGTTTTTGTTTTTACGCCGTTATCTCTATAAAAAAACCAGCCCGAAGGCTGGCAAACAAGGAGTTTGAGATGAAAATGAAAACGTTATAAAACTTGCTGATATCCTATTTCTCAAGAAGTTGGGTTGTGCTTCGAAGCCAGTTTTTATCTTGCGTATCAAGAAAAGGGCTAAGCGCTTGATAGACTCGTGAATGGTAATGATTGAGCCAGTCTAGCTCTGCTTGATCTAGCATTGATAAGTCAAGGGCGTTGGTCGCAATTGGAGCAAGAGTGATGGTCTCAAAACCGTAGAACGTGCCGAACTCATTTTGTTCTACTTCTACAACTTTAAGAATGTTCTCTATTCTTACCCCGTACTCACCTTCGCGATAAACGCCTGGTTCATTCGTAATGACCATACCCGGTTTTAGCTCAACCTCGCGGTGGCTTTGTGAGAAATTTTGTGGGCCTTCGTGAACATTCAAGCAAATGCCTACGCCGTGTCCAGTGCCGCACTTGTAATCAATACCATGTTGCCATAAGACGCCACGCGCCATGATATCAAGATTGGCACCCGTAGAGCCTTTCATGAATCGAGTCTGAGTCAGTCGGATGACCGCTTTGAGCACCAAGGTATAATCTTTGCGCTGCTTAATGGTCGGTAACCCGAAGTGGAAAGTACGGGTGATGTCTGTTGTCCCGCCAAGGTATTGGCCACCAGAATCGACGAGAAAGAAGTTGCTTTCATTGACCGCCGCATTGCTTTCTTCATCGGCGGCATAATGCATTTTTGCCCCGTGAGCTGCGAAGCCTGCGATAGTGCGGAAACTGTCACTCACATAATGTCGGGTTTGACGGCGATAGTGATTCAGTTGTGCTTCAGCAGACAATTCTGTAACGAATCCGCTTGGAACTTGCTCTTCTAGCCAGTTCATAAACCTTACGATTGCCACACCATCATCTGTTAATGCCTGTTCTAGGCTAGTTAGCTCGGTCGCATTTTTTATGGCCTTCATTGCCGTTACAGGGCAAGCCATTGGCTTTAGATTCACATTCCGTTCAATCGAACTTACCAATAAGCTGTCTGTGTGGGTCGGGCTAAAAGCGAGCGATAATCCCTCACATTGCTGATTTAAATACTGGCTTACGTAGTTGTAATGGCGAATGTGTACACTCTGCTCGGTCAGCGCTCTTTCAACGTCTTGAGGCAGTTTGGCTTTATCAATAAACAGTGTCGCAAGTGATTGCTCTACGATTAGATACGCTTCAGAAACTGGGCAATAATTCGTATCATCACCTCGAATATTCATTGTCCACATGACATCATCTAGCGTTGACACTAATAAGCTATCTACTTGGTTCTCGGTTAACCAAGAACGGATTCTCGCTAACTTATTTTCTGTTTCAACGCCAGCAAAAGCGGTGGGATGCTCGAATACGGGTGCACTTGGGCGAGGTGGTCTTTCAAGCCAAATCGGTGCGAGTAAATCCAGGTCGAGAATGATCTTAATGTTTTTCGCTTCAAAGGCTTGTTTGAGGCCTTGATAAAAAGCGTAACTGATGGCGCGCCCGTCAACTGCGACAATACTGCTTTCTGGGAGCGTGGTAGCCAGCCATTTGGCAATTGTCGGCGTTTCTGGTTGTTTGGCTTTAAACAGTTCAAGTCCTGTGCCGTGTAACTGTTCTTCAGCTTGAATATAGTAACGACCATCAGTCCAAAGGCCACCACCTTGTTGGGTAATGACGACATCGCCTGCTGAGCCGGTAAAACCTGAAATCCAGCTTCGCGCTAACCAATGATCCGCTGAGTATTCGCTGTTATGCGGGTCATTGTTGGTCACGATATATGCAGACACGTTGTGAAAGGACATTGCCTCACGCAATAACGTAAGGCGTTGGTTTACTGAGTTAGTATTGTTCATTAAATGGTTCCTAAAGTCATATTTGAGCAATAGATATGATGCTGCTCCGAGCCTGTTTTTATTGGGTTCTGTTGCTCGCATACTTCTGTGGCTTCTGGGCATCGAGTACGAAAAACGCAACCGCTCGGTGGGTTAAGTGGAGAAGGAAGATCGCCGGGCAATAGTTGTATTTCACGGTCACGTGCTAATTGCGGATTAGCTATCGGGACAGCAGATAACAGTGCTTTGGTGTAGGGGTGTTGTGCATCATCAAATACTTGATCGTAACGTCCTACTTCCATAGGTTTACCAAGATACATCACCATAACGCGGTCGCTGATATGGCGCACCACGCTTAAGTCGTGCGCAATCATCACCAGTGTTAACCCCATTTCTTGTTTAAGATCGTCTAGAAGATTGATGACCTGAGCTTGTATGGAGACATCTAGCGCACTAACAGGTTCATCACACACGACCAAATCTGGATTAAGAATTAACGCTCTGGCAATGCCCACACGCTGGCATTGACCTCCGGAAAATTCATGTGGATAGCGGTTTCGCTGGCTCGCCAAGAGACCCACTTTATCCATCATAGCGATGACACGCTTTTCTACCTCTGCCCGTTTAAGTTGCGGCTCGTGGGTGAGCAGTGGTTCGGCGATGCATTCTGAGATGGTTAATCTCGGATTCAAACAAGCGGATGGGTCTTGAAACACCATCTGAAATTCTCTGCGTCGAGAGGAAAGCTCTTTTTTACTAAACCCGAGCATGTCTTGACCTTTCCAAGTCAACTCGCCATGTGTAGGTTCAATTAAGCGAAGTAAGGCGCGTGCAAGCGTTGATTTTCCGCAGCCTGATTCCCCCACAATGCCAAGTGTTTCGCCTCGATAAACATCTAAGTCGATACCATTGACCGCTTTCACGATTTTACGTCGACTTGGAATAAGGTGACGCGACACAGGAAAGTGGACGTTTAAATCACGAGCAGACATGAGGACTTCTTTTTTATTCATAACGCCTCCTTAAGCTTTTATTTGAATAGGAGTGATAACACTGGGTGCGTTAACGTGACAGGCAATGGACTGGCTCGTGTTTAATGGAGAAAACCGTGGGGTTTCGTATTGGCAACGCGTCTCTCGATGCTCGCACCGCTCTCTAAACGGACACCCTTGATGGTTAATCAACGCACTTGGTGGGTTACCTGGGATGGTTGGTAAACGTGGCATATCTTCAGTGATAGAAGGAATAGCCTTTAGCAGGCCTTGAGTATAGGGGTGCGCAGGTTGAGCGAACAATGTCTCGGTATCGGATTGCTCCATTTTTTGACCACCATACATGACCAATACGCGATCACACATCTCGGCGACGACGCCCATGTCGTGAGTGATCAGTAAAATAGCCGTGTTGAACTCTTGTTGTAAGTCTCGTAATAGCGTCAAAATTTGAGCCTGAACGGTTACATCTAACGCGGTGGTTGGTTCGTCTGCAATTAACAGCTCGGGCTTACACAACAACGCCATCGCTATCATGATTCGCTGACGCATTCCGCCAGATAGCTCGTGAGGGTATTGATTCATCCGAGTTTCGGGAGAGGGAATACGCACCGCATCCAACATGTGAATCGATTCAACTTTTGCTTGTTTTCGGCTCATTCCTTTATGAATCATGAGAACTTCACAAAGCTGTTTGCCAATTTTCATGAATGGATTGAGTGACGTCATCGGATCTTGAAAGATCATTCCGATTTTCTCTGCACGGATGCGGTTGAGCTGCTTTTTAGACATCGCGAGTAAATCATCACCGTGGAACATCGCGCTGCCAGACACGGCGCCGTTGTCAGCGGTTAACCCCATTAATGCGAAAACAGACTGGCTTTTTCCCGAACCTGATTCCCCAACAATCCCAAGAGTTTCGCCCGCTTTAATCGAGTAGGAGAGATTACTGACCGCTTGCACTTGCCCATCTGGCGTATCGAAGCGCACGTTCATGTTTTCAATAGATAGCATGGGTTTGTCCTTATCGGTCTTTCGGGTCAAGAGCATCACGTAAGCCATCGCCGATGAAGTTAAAACAAAAGAGGGTGGCAACTAAAAACAGAGATGGAAAAAGCAGCATCCACAATGCAACGTCAATCGTTTTTGCGCCTTCGGAAATTAGGATTCCCCAGCTCGTGTCGGGTGGTTGAACACCAAGCCCTAAGAAGCTTAAAAACGATTCGAACATAATGAATCCTGGTACCATTAAGGAGGAATAAACCATCACGATCCCAAGCACATTAGGCAGAACATGGCGTCGGACAATTGTCAATTTAGAAACCCCAATAGAGTGCGCGGCTTCGATGAACTCTCGCTTTTTGAGACCGAAGGTGACACCACGTACAACACGAGCAATGCCCAACCAAGATACCATTCCGATCACGATAAAAATCAGATAGATGTTATTGCCAAAAAGGGTAACGAACAGGATAACCATAAACATAAATGGTACCGAATCGAGCACCTCAATAATGCGCATCATTACGCTGTCGACAACGCCACCAAGATAGCCGGAAATACTTCCCCAAATCGTACCAATAACAACGGCGACTAAGGCCCCAACAAAACCCACCAAAATAGAGAGCCTGCCGCCTTGCATCGTGCGAGCAAAGACATCTTGCCCGAGATCATCGGTACCAAAGTAATGACCACTGCTCAGTGAAGGTTTTCCTAGCTCGTATGGATCGATGAGCACTTCCCAGTCAATTTCATCATGGCCAAAAGCGGCAAGAGAGGGGCCGAAAGTGATGCATAAGGTAATGAACGCCAAAACATACACTGATGTCATCGCGGCTCTGTTTTTACGAAATCGAGTCCATGCATCCTGCCAAAGACTGCGACCTTCGACGGCTTCAATATTGTCGACGACTTGATCTTGAAGAGCTTGTGTATCCAGTTTTTTGATCGTTAACATGCCGGACTCCTAAACGCGTATACGAGGGTCGATAATCGTATATAGCAAGTCGACCACAAGGTTAAAGAAAATAGTGAGTGAAGCGACAATCAGAGTAATGCCCATTACTAGGCCGTAGTCGCGGTTGAGAGCTCCAGACACAAAGTGTTGTCCCATGCCACCTGTACCAAAGAAAATGTCGATAATCACCGAGCCTGTCACGACAGACACAAACGCAGGGCCGAGCATCGCAACGACGGGAATCAAGGATGGTCGCAAAGCGTGATGGAATAAAATGTAGGTTGTGGACAAACCTTTGGCTTTTGCCGTTCGAATGTATGGTTGGTTGAGCGTTTCAATCATTGCGCCACGCATGACGCGTGCAATACTCGCAATGGAGCCAATCGCCAGGCTGAGCACGGGAAGAACAAGAAAAGCCAGCTTTCCTCCTTCCCAACCACCTGCAGGGAACCAGCCGAGCTGAATAGCGAAGATCATGACTAAAACTGGAGCAAGCACGAAAGCCGGAACCACAACTCCAGTCATCGAAAGTGTCATCAGGCCGTAATCTAGGCGGCTATTTCGGTTCAATGCCGCAATGGTGCCAAGCAACATGCCAAGTGGAACGGAAATACAAAAGGAGAGTACGCCTAATACTGCTGAAACTGGCCATGATTGTGCGACGAGCTGTGTAACACTGAAGTCTTGATAAACGAAGCTCGGACCGAGATCTCCTTGTATGAAATTACCAATGTAAATCCAAAACTGAGTAAGGAAGGGCTGGTCCAAATGGAATTTTGCTTCGATATTCGCACGTACCACTTCTGGCATAGGCCGTTCCATATCAAATGGCCCCCCTGGTGCAATGTGCATCAGCCAAAATGATACGAGTGCGATGAATAGAAGCGTGGGGATAGCGATAGCTAATCGCTTAACAATGTACCAAATCATGATCCATCATCCTTTGGTCATCCGAAATCACTTCGAACGGTTATGAATAAAAAATGGTCTGAGCTCAGGTTGCCTTCTCCACCGAGAGATATGAGGAACGACAAGTAAACATTGAACTTGCCGACTCAGACCGAAAACATGCTTTTAGTGGGCTTTTACATAGACATTCTTGCGGTAGTACGACGACTCAGGGTTTGTCAGTTCGTAGCCGCCCACGTAAGGCTTGATGAGGTATTGATCGTTACCCGGACGATAAATAGGAATAATGGCCATGTCTTCAATCAGCATGCTTTCTGCTTGTAGATACAGTTCTGATGGATTGCTCATGGTCTTTGATCGAGCCATTAACTCGTCGTATTGCGGGTTGTTGTAACGAGAATCGTTGTACTCACCATTAGAAACAAAGATATCTAACCATGTAGAGGCTTCATTGTAGTCGGCGGTCCAGCCGCCGCGAGTAATGTCGGTCGGCTCTTTAAGTGCGTAGAACACTTTCGGTTCTAGCTGTTTTATTGTGACTTGCGCACCCAAACGGCTTTTCCACATACCTGCCATGGTCGTTGCCATTTTTACGTCCATCGAGAAAGTTGGTACGGTAAACGTCAACTTAAGCGGATTGCTTTTATCGTATCCAGCTTCTGACAGTAATTGCTGCGCTTTTTCGATACGTTTATGACGGTTCCAAGTTGCGAACTCAGGAGTGTGAGATTTAAAACCATCTGTTTGAGGTGGCACAAGGGTATACATTGGAACCCCACCGTTTCTCAAGATAGCACTCGTTAACAGTTGACGGTCAATGGCATATGAAAGGGCTTTACGGACCCGCACGTCTTTTGTTGGTCCTTGTTGAGTGTTGAGGTAATAGAATGTGGAACCAAGAGACGCACTGGTGTTTGCCACTTCTTGTGGGCGCTGTTGAATTAGCTTTTTCTTCTGAGCGGCAGGAATGGAAACCGCTTGGTCTATCTCACCAGCTAGGTAGCGGTTTAGCACTACATTCGCATCACCAATCGGTAGCCAGGTGACTTTTTCCAGCACTACATTGCTTGCGTCCCAGTAATGTGGGTTTTTAGCCATCACCATTTTTTCGTTAACTTTCCATTCAGAGACAGTAAACGCACCATTTGTAACGATATGTTCTGGCTGGGTCCAACGGTTGCCATGTTTTTCAACGGTCTCTTTGTGAACGGGGGCAAGCACTGGATGACTTAATAGTTTCGTAAAGAAGGGAATCGGCTCTTCGAGTGTTACCTGGAATGTTTTTTCATCCAGCGCCTTCACGCCCAAAGACTCGGGTTCGGCTTCGCCCTTCATAATGGCTTGTGAGTTTTCGATATTTGGAATGGCCGCAAACCAAGCGTACGGCGAAGCAGTGCTTGGATTCAGTAAGCGTTGCCAGCTGTAGACAAAATCTTGTGCAGTGACCGTTTCGCCATTTGACCATTTTGCATCACGTAAGTGGAAGGTATAAACCGTATTGTTGTCATTGACTGACCAAGACTCAGCAACACCAGGAATGGTTTTACCTTGCTTATCTTGAATGACCAGACCTTCAAATAGGTCTCGACCGAGATTAAAAGCGGGCTCTGCGGCTTGCTTGGCTGGGTCAATAGAAGTAACTTCAGCCCCATTGTTTAGTGTAATTTCTTGTGTCTCATCGAGGGTCACACCTGCGGGATACGGCGCGGCATAGCTTGATGTTGCCAGTATTGGACTCATCATCGACGCTAACAAAAGCAACTTAGGTAATTTCATCCTTGTCTCACTCTTTTCATCCTGAAAGATGCTAGAAATGTATATTGTATAAATTGTCCACACAATCGAGTTTTAACAATGTTGTAACAGGGTGCCAAATGTTGGGCTATTTGGTCTCAAAAAGTGAGCTGGGGGATTGATATGGAGCCGGCACTAAGTCCGCATTACGGGGTAGGCTTTGCTTCGCGCAAATAAAAAATCCCCTTCAAGCGCGCGCTAAAAGGGGAGGGTAGTTCGTCTGTTCTTCAAAAGGTACGACGTTAACTGACTAGGAAATGTTTTACGAACTCAGTGATTTTGACCATATCACTTACCGCGATAAACTCTTCTGTCGTGTGTACTTTTGCCATGCCAGTTGAAAGATTGACCGTTGTGAGACCTTTCTTGTTAAAGTTGTTAGCATCGCTACCGCCGCCAGTGCCTTTTGTGAAAGCCTCAATTCCCAACTCTGCAAACGCCGCTTTTATAGCGCTAACGTGTGGGTGGTTTTCTTCAATAACAAATGCATCGTAGGCTCGGCTAGATTCAATGTCGACTTCTGCACCGTGTTTTTCACAGACAGACTCTAATGTTGAGATCATATGATTGACCTGAGCATCTAGTTTATTGCCATTCAGGGAGCGTGCTTCTGCCACGATTTTTAATTCAGGCATGACAATGTTTGTGGCCTGACCGCCATTCACTACACCGATGTTGGCTGTCGTTTCTTCGTCGATGCGAAGCAGCTTCATTTGGTTGATGGCATTTGCCGCCACCATGATCGCACTGATGCCTTCTTCTGGCGCAAGCCCTGCATGTGCTGGTCGACCTTTGATTGTTGCCACGATTTTTTGCTGGCCTGGGGCTGCGGTCACAATAGTGCCAATAGGACCACCCGTATCTAACACGATTGCTTCCGTTGAAGTGACGTGTGACATATCGAAGTATTGTGAACCGAATAAACCGCCTTCTTCATACACGGTGAAAGCAAGCTCTAACGTTTTGTGCTCAAGGTTTTCCGCTTGAATACAACGAACGGCTTCCATGATGGCAGCAATACCAGATTTATCATCGCCACCAAGAATCGTATTGCCTTCTGAACGGATAACGCCGTCTTCGATGATTGGCTCAATGCCAATACCTGGAGTGACCGTATCCATATGACAGCTCATTAGAATAGAGCCGTCTTTTTTGCCGTCTAAACGGGCGTACACGTTAAAACCGTTAGAAATATGCTCAGGCACTGGAAGCTTGTGCACGGTAAAGCCTAGCTCGCCTAGCTGTTCTGCCAGTGTTTCTGCAATTTGTTTTTCGTTTTTTGATTCGCTGTCGATACGTACTAGTTGGCAAAAGTGTTCAACTAGGCGTTCTTGATTGATGTGTGTCATTAGATGTCTCTTTTTCTGATCGAGCGTGAAGCACTGTGGCTAGGGCTCGATAGGGAACAGAGCACCACTTATGGCACAGTTACTTTTGAATAAAACTGAGGTGAATCAATAAAGGAGTATCCATGACACGATTCTGACCGATGAGCCTTTCGAACTGTATGAAGCGTCACGAAACATTACTTTTGATGTTTTGCAGGATCAAATGAATAAATCGGATAGAGATAGGGTGCAATAGACTTTCCATCCCCTTTTACTTTTTGAGCTACGTTGCCAAGATAAAATGCCAAAGTAACAACTTGTTTACATTTTATGTGTTGGCGTAAAGCCGAAAATATCAATCTAATATATTGAAAATAAGCAGTTTGTTTGATGTTTACGAAAGTGGGTTCGATGTGCCCACTGCGTGTAACATATATTTTACAACTGTGCGTAAAAATCGCCAAGGTAAAGATTTCTCCCCACGTATTCCAATTTCTCAAGACCTGCGCCAAGTTAGAAAAATAAGTCCAAACAAAAGCTACTGAGACAAGGAGAAAGTCATGGTTGATGCATATAACCCACTAGGAACAGACGGATTTGAGTTTGTTGAATATACCGCTGCAGACAACAAAGGCATTCAACAGCTTAAAGATCTGTTTATATCGTTAGGTTTTGCGGAAATCGCAAAGCATCGCTCAAAAGAAGCGTGGTTATATCGACAAGGTGACATTAGCTTTATTGTGAATGCGCAGCCGCATAGCCAAGCTGAGGGATTCGCCAAAGTTCACGGTCCGTCGGTTTGTGGCATGGCATTTCGCGTGAAAGACGCCACCGTTGCTCTGGCGCATGCGTTAGAGAATGGCGGTAAAGAATATAAAACGGAAATTGGGCCGATGGAGCTTAGCATTCCTGCTATTTATGGCATCGGTGAAAGCTTGCTTTATTTTGTCGATCGTTATGGAAAGCAGAGCATTTATGATGTCGATTTTCGTTTTTATGATGATGCTGATGAGCGTTTATCAAAAGCGAATGTTGGTCTTTACGAAATCGACCACTTAACGCACAACGTCAAGCAAGGCAACATGGATGTCTGGTCTGGTTTCTATGAGCGCATTGGTAACTTCCGCGAAATTCGTTATTTCGATATCGAAGGTAAGCTGACTGGTCTTGTCAGCCGTGCGATGACGGCACCTTGCGGCAAAATCCGAATTCCTATCAATGAGTCGTCAGATGATAAATCACAGATTGAAGAGTTTATCCGTGAATACAATGGCGAAGGTATTCAACACATCGCATTGACCACAGACGACATCTACGAAACGGTCAAAACCTTGCGTGAGCGAGGCATGGACTTTATGCCAACGCCAGATACTTATTACGAGAAAGTCGATCAGCGTGTTGAAGGCCACGGTGAAGATGTAAGCAAGCTTCGTGATTTGCAGATTCTTATTGATGGTGCGCCAACGAAAGATGGCATCTTGCTACAAATCTTTACTCAAACCGTTATCGGCCCTGTGTTCTTCGAAATCATCCAACGTAAAGGCAATGAAGGCTTTGGCGAGGGTAACTTCAAAGCGTTGTTTGAATCGATAGAAGAAGACCAAATTCGCCGAGGAGTATTGAGCGATGCATAAATGGATCACATTCCCGCATCGGGAGGGAGTGTGCTCTAAACAAGCGCATGCTGACTTCCCGGAAGAGGCAATTTATGAACGTGAGGCAGGTCGAAGTGGCTTCTTCGGCCCCGCAACACATTTTCATCATCAACATGCCCCAACGGGGTGGTCTGAGTGGGAGGGCGAGCTACGTCCACGAGCGTTCGATTTTAATCTAGTCGAGAAAGCCAGCCATATTACCCCGTGGGCAGTCCCGCATCTATTACACAACGCGAATTGTAAACTTCGTGTCTGGCGTATGGATGAAAAAATGGACTTCTTGGTGAGAAATGCGGATGGCGACGAACTGCTATTCATCCACCAAGGTACGGCGGATCTCTACTGTGATTATGGTCATTTGAAAGTGAGCGAAGGGGACTATGTCATGATCCCACGCTCGACGAGCTGGCGTTTAGAGCCAAGCGAGCCGATGTTCATTTTGATGATCGAAAACACCGATGCGGCCTATACATTGCCCGAAAAAGGCATGGTTGGAAACCACGCGGTGTTTGATCCAGCGGTTTTAGAAACGCCGTCGATCAACGATCAGTTCCGTGCTCAATATTCTGAGAATCAAACACAGGTTCAGGTGAAACGCCACGATAAAGTCAGTGTTATCACTTACCCATTCAACCCGTTGGATGCGATTGGCTGGCATGGTGATTTGGCGGTGGTAAAAGTGAACTGGCGTGATATTCGTCCACTTATGTCACATCGTTACCACTTACCGCCTTCTGCACATACTACATTTGTAGGAGCAGGATTTGTGGTGTGCACCTTTGTTCCTCGTCCGATTGAAAGTGATCCCGGAGCGCTCAAAGTACCGTTCTATCACAACAATGATGATTATGACGAAGTCTTGTTCTACCATGCAGGTGACTTCTTTAGTCGTGACAACATTGAAGCGGGTATGGTGACATTCCATCCAGCAGGTTTTACACATGGTCCTCACCCGAAAGCTTTCAAAGCAGGGCGAGAGCATAAGAAGACTTTTACCGACGAAGTCGCGGTGATGATAGATACGCGCCACGCGCTTCAGTTCTCGGATGAACTGGAAAAAGTAGAAAACAAAGAATACGTCTATAGCTGGCAAGAGAAGTAAGAGGCAAGGATGAAATTAGCAACCAAGAAAAATGGCACTCGTGACGGTTTGTTGATGGTCGTGAGCAAAGACTTAACGCGCTGCGTACCTGCGACAGAAATATTCCACCCAATGAATTTGGCACCGACGATGCAGGTGGCACTTGATAACTGGGATGCGCTAGCACCGCAACTGGAAGAGCTATACGTTGCACTGAATAATGGCACAGTCGCAGGGTATGAAGAGTTTGAAGCGCACTACTGTGAGTCGCCGCTTCCTCGCGCTTATCAGTGGGCTGATGGCAGTGCTTACGTAAACCACGTTGAGTTGGTTCGAAAAGCTCGCGGCGCTGAAATGCCAGAGAGTTTTTGGACGGATCCGCTGATGTACCAAGGAGGCTCTGATGCCTTTATTGGTCCTTGTGACAACATCGAGTTTGCGAGTGATGAATGGGGTATTGATTTCGAAGGCGAAGTTGCTGTGGTAACTGGTGACGTACCAATGGGCGCAAGTGTTGCAGAGGCTCAGGAGTCGATTCGTTTGATCATGCTGGTGAATGATGTCTCACTGCGTGGCCTAATTCCCGCAGAATTAGCTAAAGGGTTTGGTTTTTTCCAATCTAAACCTTCTTCTGCGTTTTCTCCTGTGGCAGTAACACCTGACGAACTAGGCGAAGCGTGGTACGAAAACAAAGTGCATTTACCATTGGTCTCGACATACAACCACAAGCCGTTTGGTCGCCCAAATGCGGGTATCGATATGACGTTTGATTTTGCAGACTTAATTGTTCATGCGACTAAAACGCGCCCGCTATCTGCTGGGGCGATTATTGGTTCTGGCACGGTATCTAATAAGCAAGGCACCGAACATGGCACTTCGATTGAGGAGGGTGGCGTTGGTTATTCATGTATCGCGGAAGTTCGTATGATTGAAACCATTCGTGATGGTAAACCGTCGACTAACTTCATGTCGTTTGGCGACTCAATCAAACTGGAAATGTTCGATGCGGATGGCAACAACATCTTTGGTTCGATTGACCAACAAGTTAGCCAATATCTCAAGCATTAAGAGCGCCAGTTGGGAGACGATATGAGCGATAGCATGGTTTTGTACGGATATTGGCGGTCTTCAGCGGCGTATCGTGTGCGTATTTGTTTGAATCTTAAAGAGTTATCGTATGATTCAAAATCGGTACACTTGGTGCGCAATGGTGGTGAACAACACAGTGACGAGTACCATGAGTTAAACGCTTCTGAACTGGTTCCTTTGCTGGTGGATGGGGAGGTTCAGTTAACCCAGTCACTGGCGATCATTCAATACTTAGAAGAACACTACCCGGATGTCACTGTGATCCCCGAGCAAACGCCGCTTCGATACCAAGCGCTAGCTTTGGCTCAGGATATTGCAATGGAGATTCATCCTCTGAATAACTTAAGAGTTCTACAGTATTTAGAGGGGGAGTTAGCTTGCGAGCCAGAGCGCAAAGTCGCTTGGATTCATCACTGGATCCACAAAGGTTTTGCAGCATTAGAAGAGAAACTTCAGAAGCATCGTAAACTAAATGGTGATTGTAAGTTTAGCCTGACAAGCTCGCCATCTATTGTCGATATTTGTCTGGTACCACAATTTTATAACGCACAACGCTTTGGTGTAGATACTTCTCTTTATCCAACCATTAACGCGGTTGTGCAGTCATGCAATCAACTGCCTGCTTTTATTGATGCGATGCCAGAGAATCAGCCAGACGCTAATAGTTGATTCTTAGCATCATAATGTATTAACAAAAATTTAAACGAGCCAATCCAAGTGTGTGATTGGCTCGTTTTTATTGGGGAGCCAAATTTTCTGTATCACGCTATCGTAGTGGCTCCTCAAAATTGCGAGGTTTTGTTGCTCTGCATAGCATTTCCATTTACGCTTTGAGCAACGAGTTGTTTTGGATGCACTTTATTTATGACCAACATTTTTATCATTGTTGTTCTTCTGGTTTTATTCTTCTTTGTTATTCAAAAGTACGTGATTAAGCACGACGACACGCGTGATTATCCTTATCGCTCGAAAGGTCCTCTGCTCAGAGGTCAAGAGGGTGCGTTCTATAATGCGTTAAGAGCGGCGGTAGGGGAGCATGCCGTAGTATTCGCGAAAGTAAACATGTCCAGTTTGGTTACGCCAAAAGAAATCAAAAATAAGAAGCAGTTTTTTGTCGCGAACAATCGCATATCTCGAAGTTATTTTGATTACGTTATTTGTGATCCTAGGACGCTAGAGCCGCGTGTGATCGTTGAATTGGATAACGGGCAAGAGTTAAGCAAGGGCAAGGTAGAAAGACAAAAGTTACTGATCCATGTTTGTAAGACGGCAAACCTACCTTTAATCGGCGCTTCGATAAAGCACAGTTATCAAGTTGGGCGATTACGTCGTTTGCTTGCGGCACATATAGATTTGATTGAGCCTGATAAAGAAGTGCGTTTTTGCAAAAAATGCGGCAGTCCAATGATCATTAAAACCGCAAGCCAAGGTGAATTCAAAGGTCGACGCTTCTTTACTTGCAGCCGCCAACCAAATTGTACTTACACCGAGAATTACAATGTGGTGTTTGATTCGGACGACTAAAGACGACAGTTGAACAGCAAAACGGATGAGGCTTTGATTCGAGATGATCAAAGCCTTTTTTGTATCAGTCCCCAAGGCAAGACCTATACTTTGAAAAAGAGTGCAGAATAGGGAAGCCATATGCGATACGGATGGATTTTGTCAGCGTTGTTCATCGCATCTAATGTTAGTGCGATACCTAATTTGAAACCACTGGAGTGTGAGTTAACGGAGACACCCCAAGATCATTTCTTGTTTTACCGAGAGCAAATGGTTTACCACAGTGAGCAGTTTGTCATATTTCAAAACTTCAAAGGCAGGGTGAGCACTCAAGTGGATGTCAAAACAGGAGAGTTGATCCGTACAACCTATATCGGCGAACCATTTAAACCTAAATATCAGATTTTGTTCGGCACTTGCCCTAAGGTATCGCAAACCTTACAGATTTGGATGCTCAGTGAAGTGCCTTACGACAATTAAGTGAGATAATAAAAGTTATATAGATCACACTTTTAAACCCTGCAGGCTCAGTCCTTGTCGATAAAATCATCTGAAAACGCGTGTTGAGTTTACATTTTCGCCAAACGGTTCAAAGTTGGTAAATTTGTGCTTGCACCGTCGTTCGCTTATAGCTAATATCCTCGTCGTTCCAGAGAAATGCGTCCGTAGCTCAGCTGGTTAGAGTATCGCCTTGACATGGCGGGGGTCGGTGGTTCGAGTCCACTCGGACGCACCATTCTGAATTGAATGGTTAGGAACACAAAATTTGGGTCCGTAGCTCAGTTGGTTAGAGTACTACCTTGACATGGTAGGGGTCGGCGATTCGAGTTCGCCCGGACCCACCAAATTTTAGAAAAAGCTCACCAAACGGTGGGCTTTTTTGTATCCATAATTTGTTGATACTCAGATTTAAACACCTTACTTTTCCTTTGCACACTTTCTACAAATACTCCGCATTGCCATCAGTGTAAATTTGAATGGTTTTACAAGAATTTAACTCGTTCATCTAAACATTCATTGGAGCCCATTTCGAATTCGCGGCAAATCCAAGGCCTATTTTCATAAATCGTACACATTAATGTGTCTCTGTCTAAAGCTGCACACCAACCATCATTTAGCCGCATCATGGTTTCGCCTCCATACTGGTCACGTGCAATAAACTCTTCAGGTACGCCAGTATCTGAAATAATCATAACCTCGAGACGGCAACAACAAGCCTTACAGTTAGAGCAAGATACATCAGAGGGCAGGGGAGAGGGAGTTTTAGTTGGTATAATCATGAATAACTACAATTTGGTCAATTGTGCATGGTACCGTAAATTTAACACGAATGAACTTTATTTCTAAAATAGAACACCCTATGAATGATAAACCTAGTGAACGCATTTTATGCGTTCACTTGCGCGCCTTTCCGAGTAAGTCGGTAGAACTGACAGTGATTCACACCAATTAACCTTATAGTCAGTATAAATTTGAACGCCGATTCTTTGTCATACGCGTACTTTACACAAGATCTGCTTCTGTAAAGTTTGTTTTAAATGTGAAAGCAAATGGCGTATCTCCGTTTTCGCGCAAATGCTGAAGACGTAACAAGGCTTCTTGTGGTGTTGGTATATAACCGTCTTCTACCCACCACAGAACATAGCTATCCTCCGCTAAACGATGAAACCATTCGCTTTTTCGGCGCATGAAATCTCTATGACCGGTACGAAACATAAAGTTTTTAAGTGAGTCAGTACTTTCCCAAATAGACATGTTTACAATCATGTTCGGGTCATCAAATAATTTAATGCTTGTTGCATCGCCGGAGTCGTCTTTTAGACGCCAGATAAAGCCTTCACTTTCTTCAGCTATACCATTAATTAAGTCCAAATTGTCTACGAACTCTTTAATTTCTGGTGCATCCAAAGGGTATTTAGCAAGCGCAATATTTAATTGAGCTAATTTCATTTCATGACCCTCCCTGGTCGATAAGCCTGTAATGCTGGTAAAAAGCTCTAAGTAGCTTTTCCTATTTTATCATGCAGTGTGTTGCTAGTGCCTTCAAAGGTCAATTAGAAAGTTAGTGACTGTGGCGAGTCATTGGATGGCAAAAAAGTCGTTTTATACATTGGTTATGTTGAGCATAAGCCCCTCTTTTCTCGCGATTATCGTCGGTAAGTCTCACTCAAGAGAGTTGCTATCTTGGATATGCAGCAGTACTCTCATTTTCTGTGGCAAGCCTTGCGCTTCTATACTTCTTATTGAGATTCGATCCTCACTTTTTGGTGTGTGAACGTGAGATAGTGTTCATGTCACTCATTAATTTAAGTTGTTTGGCTGAACGTTAGGAGGAGCTTTGATTACAAAGATAACAAGAAATGCCATTTTGCTTGGCCTAGTTCCCATTGCTGTTTTTGTTGTGGCTTTTAATTCAATAGCCAATTTTTACATCAGCTATATCAAAGAGACTAAAATAGACACCTATGTCGATTATTTACACCAACGATCCATGTATTTGAATGAGGCGATTGTAAAGCAGGTTTCGCAGTTAGATTTCACGTGCAGTAATAGTGATGTTAGAACATTACGCGACCCACGTTTTTATAATCGTTACATCCGTTTTATTGCGATGGAAACGAATGACGGTAAAACATGCTCCACGATTGGTCGCGAAGTATCTCATTTATCCAATGCGCAACGATTTCAGCTTGGCGAAAACTTTTTTGCATCACTTATTTTACCGGAACACCAAGATCAAGTTGAGTGGATGGTCATTTATGAAAATGAACATGTTGAAGTTGTCTGGGTTCTCGATAATAGTTGGGTCAAAGAAGTGATAAAAACGCCTTGTGAAGACTGTTTGTTCGTCGAGTTTATATATGATGAGCCTGTATTTGGAGATTTAACAATAAGTCGAGGAAAACCAACCATTGCAGCAGAAGAAGCGGCAGTTTCAAAGGAGTTATTCTTCTCGGCTGATTCTCAAGCCAATATGCTCATCAAAATACACAGTGGCGAGAAACTGAAGAGCTATGTTCAGGAAAGAGTCTTTCTATGGGGAGGCCTAGTCAGTGTGCTTATGGGGTTGGCTTTTGCGTTTGTATATGTGTCCAGTAAGAGCTTGAGAAAGTCTATCAAAGGCTTGATCCAGAATGGGATTAATAATGCGGAATTTGTCCCTTATTACCAAGCGATTGTCGATAGCCGTGATGGTGTAACACTGGGGTATGAAGCACTGATTCGGTGGTCTCGCCGTGATGGTATGGTGCCGCCAAACATGTTCATTGGCGCTGCAGAAGAAAGTGGTCTGATTGTCCCAATGACGAATCAGCTTATTCGTAAAATCATACAAGATCTTAGTGTGTTACCTGAGCATGTGTGGGTCAGCATCAATATTGTTTCTTCCCATTTAGAGTCAGGTGAACTCACTAAGTTACTGTCAGAACTGAATTGGCCATGTCCGAAGAGAGTGCATTTTGAGTTGACCGAGCGAATTCCTGTAAAAGATACAGAGGCAGCGAAAAAAGAGATTTTGTATCTGGCGAATAAAGGCTACAAGTTCAAAATTGACGATTTTGGGACTGGGTATGGCGGATTTTCTTATTTGCAAGATCTGGGTATCCGATGCTTGAAAGTGGATAAGATGTTCATCGACCCAATAGGCTCTGATGACCAAAAATTGAAAGTGTTAGATTCTATTGTCTCGGCAGCAAAGAAAGCGGAATGTGAGATGATTGCAGAAGGTGTAGAGAGCGAGGCTCAAGTCGCGTATTTGGCTCAGCATTCTATTTACCTTATTCAAGGGTATGTCTACGCTAGACCAGAGCCTATTAACAACCTTGTGATGACTTAAAGCAAGGCATAATGGGGCGTATTCATTATTAAAGGTGTCTTTCGGCACCTTTTTTATTACTGAACCTTTTTTGGTTCACTGTTCGATAAAAAGCCTGTTGAAGTCTTAGAATTCAAACAGAGTTTACAGAGAATATGAACGCCCGATTTTAGCATCGGGCGTTAGGATTTTACTTAGGAAGAAAGGGCGGCTTTTTGGGTTTTTAATGAAGCGATTAATTGAGGAAGCAATGACATAACAATCATCCCTAGCATCAAGCTGTATTGGAGAGGGGTGAAAGTCTCACCTAATAGCAGCAAACCTGACACAATGCCCGCAACGGGGTTGGCAATGCCACCAAAAGTAAAGTCAACGACCGACATACGCTGCAATAGCCAAACATACATGCCGTAGCCTAATGCAGTGTTCAGAATGATCACCCACAGCAGCCCAAGGGTGTTCGTCATTGATAAGTTTTGAATGGCTGTAACGTATGGCTCTGGATTGTTTATTGCCAGCACGCTTGTTGCGACAGACATAATCACACCACCCAAAATGAGCTGCCATGTTAATACTGTCCACCAATGCATTTTCGTTCCTAGTGACTTCGTTACGCTACTGCCTACCACAATACACATGATGGCGGAGATCATCGCCAGCAAGCCCATAGGGTTGAGCGAAATAGAACTAGGATCAAATAAGAACCAAGCCAAAGCAATCAAAGTCGCTCCACTTATTGCCTGTATTGCGCTTGGCTGGCGCTTATAGACTGCCCAGCCAAACAGCATCGCAAAAACGGGCACTGATACCATACCGACACCTGAGATCGCAGAAGGAAGCGTCAACGCCATGACAAAAATGAGACCAAAGAAGCAAGCGATGTTGATAGTTCCTAAAACAAGCAGCACTTTCCATTCACTCTTTTTCGGGAAAGATGGCTTTATTGCGAGGAGCAAAAGACCCGCAGGCAATGCTCTTAGCGCACCAAGTAAAACGGGAGGCCAGTCCGGAAGCGTAAACTGAGTAACAGCATAAGTTGTCCCCCAAAAAAAAGCCGGGATCATTGCAAGCAAAATGTTCATGTTAAATATCTTTACGTTGAGATAATTAATTGTAAAGATATCGGTAAGGTTACTTTTTGTAAAGTATCTTTATGTTAAAATAAAAATTAAATGACGTTTGGAGAGAAACCATGGACGCAATTGATAGAGTGGTAGATCAGTGGGCTAAGGAGAAGCCAGAGCTCGACACTGAACCGATGGCAATTATGGGTCGGCTAATGCGAATTGCTAAGCACATGGAGTGTCGGGTCGCTGACCTACATAAGAAGTACGATCTTAAGATGGGTGAATTTGATGTGTTGGCGACACTTCGCCGAGCAGGTTCACCATATTGCCTTACTCCCTCGGCGCTAATTGATTCGATGATGCTCACTTCGGGCGCGATGACGAACCGATTAGATAAACTCGAGAAGAAAGGCTTTATTACCAGAACACACAGTAAAGAAGATAGACGCAGTGTCACCGTTGAGTTAACCGAAAAGGGCTTAACCTTAATTGACAAGTTGATCTTAGAGCATGTGGACGTTCAGCAATCGCTGCTACATGGTTTAGAAGGCAATGAGAAAGCGCAGGTTAACCAGGCGTTAAGACTACTATTGCCTTTGTTTGAGTAAAAGATACAGGAAGGGTGGGACGGAATGAGAAGCAAAGAGTTAGAAGGTTATTTAAGTACCTTTATGTGTGCGGAGAGTGATTTCCCATTTGGGCCAGAAGCGCTTGTATACAAAATCAAAGGTAAAATGTTTGCGATTATTGCAGAGAGAAACGGTCGGGAGTATGTCAGCGTAAAAGTAAAACCAGAAGATGGAGAAGTCTTAACATCGCAGTTTACGGACATCACTCCTGGTTATTACCTAAATAAGCGTCACTGGATAACGGTTTATTTTAATGGTGATGTGGAAGATGGATTGATTCAGGATTTATGTGAACGCTCTTATACTCTCGTCGTTGCCAAACTACCAAAAGTGCAACGAGCATTGCTTGGTCAGTAATAGCTATTACAGAAAAATTCGCACCTTTTCCATCCTCAAGCTATATAAGAATAAGTAGGCGGAAAAGTAGGAATGATATGCGAGCATTATCTGAATGGCTAAAAGAATATGGGGAGAGCCATCAAAACCCCATCAACCAAAAGATTCACACAATCGCAGTTCCGGGTATTTACCTATCTGTGGTCGGTCTAATTTGGTCAATTCCTCAAATCTCCATCTTGGGTTTCGAGTTTAACTGGGTCTGGATTGCTGTCATACCGGTATGGGTTTTCTATTTTCGTTTGTCTCTCAGCGTCTTTATGATGATGTTAGGGTATACATTAGCGTGCATCGGCCTGATATGGTCTTTCGAGGTATTGGCGCTGCCCGTACTGCATATTTCGATGCTCCTATTCGGTGTACTGTGGATCTTGCAGTTCATTGGTCACAAAATAGAAGGGAAGAAACCGTCTTTTTTCGAAGATTTGCAGTTTCTTCTTATTGGTCCAATTTGGGTGTTCCGAAAACATTAACTCACTCCGTAATTAACAAGCTGATATCTCCCTGTATTGCGCGATCATGCTAGCGTCCATAAGGTCGTAAAATGCGCAGCATGATGTGTCGCTTTCTCATTGCCATGACAAGCATTCGCTTCTAATTCACACTATCATTAGAGTGCAGCTAAAGCCTGTTACTTTGCCTGAATGTTTGTGGCTAGTGACATTGTCACTTGGGGGATGAATGTACGACCGACAACATAAATATGCCTATTGGCGAGAAGAGCGTAAAAAAGGCAAATGGCATTACATCATGAAGTCTTTTTTTATGATTTGTTGCGCACTATTGCTTGGTAAAGTCATTGGTTTATTCATTTTTGGTGAGCTGCACTCCCTGAGTGATATTTTGGAGCAACTGCCCGCGGATCTTTTTATCATGATGCTAGTGGGCTTCCCGGTTAGTGTTATCGGCTGGTATCACGAGGAGTCGAAGTTTTTCCGAGCGTTACGACGTAAAGAAAAGCGCTTGAAAATGAAACGAGATAAACAAAGCTAACTCTGTATCGAGCTTTGTGTTATTTACTCGTCTGATTCACATATTTCTTTCAAGTTATTCGGTATTTTGCGTTAGGCCTCGCAAGCATGTCATTAAACTTATTGCAAAAAACGACATCATGCATTCTGTTAGCCAATCTTGACAGGAACTCGTACTGCGAGGTGTTCCAGCAGCCTGAGGCTACTGGGCAGATAGAACGGAGGATATTATGGATAGTGAATCAATGCTTCATAGTCAGAAAATATATTTTTGTAATGATGAAGCGTTAGTCGAGCAGCAAACACAGTGTTTAGAAGTTCTTTACGATTACAATCAAACTCGGCCTTCTGAATCTGAAAAGCGTACAGAAATATTACGACGTTTGCTCGGCGCTGTTGGTGACAACTGCTATTTTGAGCCGCCGCTTCGAGCGAATTGGGGGAGGCATACATACGTTGGTGATAACGTGTATGCAAACTTTAACTTAACCCTAGTCGATGATACGTATATCTACATTGGCAATAGCGTCATGATTGGACCCAATGTGACACTAGCAACGGCAGGCCACCCGATTGAACCGGAGCTCAGAAGAGAAGTTGCGCAATTCAATATCCCTATTTATATTGGTGATAATGTATGGATCGGCGCTAACTCAGTGGTATTGCCTGGCGTCAAGATTGGAGAAAACAGCGTAATTGGTGCCGGTAGCGTGGTAACAAAAGATATTCCAAGTAATGTTGTTGCGGTAGGGAACCCGTGTCGTGTATTGCGAGAGATAGGCAAACATGACAAAGAATTCTATTACAAAGAGCGTCAAATCACGCACAACATGTATCAACGATAACAAAGGTAAATGCCCACGGTTTATACGGTGTCAGTATAGAAAAGTTAAAAAACGAAATTTAACATCAGGGTGTAAAGATTGGCGCTGTTATCTTCTGGTATCGATGAAAACGCGCCAGTATCGTTATTGTGGGCGTTAAACTTTTGCCATTCAGCATTCAGTGACACGTTATAATCTAGGTCGTATCTCACCCCAAACAGATAGCTGTCCCCATTCTTTGTATCACTGCTATTAAACTGCTGGCCGTAAACTATGTAGGGGGTCAATTTGTTCACGTTGTAACTCGTTGTTGCGTACCAAGAGGAGGAAATGTTGCTGGTTTGTCCTTCAGCCATTATCACAACGTTATCAAGCTCATACCTTACGCCTAGAGAAAACTGGTCAATCGTATTGCCTTTTTCTTTTAGAACCAAACGGTCAATTAACATGGCTCCTCCTTCAGGTGTGGATTGCTTGGTATTGGAGAGAACCGTAGTTTGGTCATAATCGCCATGTAGATAAGAAAAGTTCAAACGGTAGGCATTTCCGCTGAGTGTTAAGTTTATTCCGGCTGTGTTGTCTGATTCGATCTTCAGTTCAGTGTCTTCGTTGAGGGTGACATCACTGCTGTCTTTAAACCCTATAAACGGCATTGCAGTAAGCATGATTTGCTCATTGAGGTCGTGATTCCAGCGAATGGATAAACCATTGTAAGCGGTGATGCCTAATATGCTGTCATACACTTCATTTGGTGGTCGAGCTTGAGTAAAAGCGTGACCGACATAATTATACTCAGACATCAAAAACAGCGGCAGCCTCAATCGTCCCCCACGTATCTCTACATTTTTATAGGTATAAGCTAAATATGCCCACTCTAATTGGGGCGAGCTCCAATGATCTTGCGGACGCTTGACTATCTGTGCGGATGCTCGAAATGCCTTGTAAAAGTAATCAAGCTGCAGGCCGAAGGTTGTGTCACAATCGTAGCAGGCTTCATCATGAATAAAGCGGTTGACGAGAACCGTTGTGGAGTTATCCGACTTAGACCAAGATGTCGAACCAAAACCACTCAAAGACAGGTGATCTGATAACTCAATGGTGGCTAAGCTCGGAAAGGCGACAACACTCAGTGATAACATGGTCAAATATTTTTTCATATTAATCCTCCGAGCTCACCACACACAAAATACGAGCATTTCCAGGCACGCTCGAAGCAGGGGCATAACCAATCCGATTGGGCTTTTCTTGCATCCACGTGATCAGCGCATCAATGCTAGAGTTTGCAATCACTTTGGGTGGCCTCGCTTTGCCTGAAAAAGACAAGCTCGCCCAGTGCGCGTTCATTTGCGCCAAGTTTTTATTGAGAAGGTAGCGATAGAACTCCGCTCTCTCCGTTGATGTCGCTGGCCAGTCAGATAGCTCAATTCTCTGCCCTTGTAAGAGTTGCGTTTTTCCTCTGTACAACTTTCGCGCTTTATTGATGGTTAGGGGCGAGAACTCACTATTAAACGAGAAAACGGCGTAGCTCTCTGCAGCAAGTACTTGACTATCTATGGGTAGAAGGAAAACAACAATGAATAGGTAGCGTTTTATGCAGCGCAAAAGAAAACAGAGGAGAGAAATGTCGCCGCTCATCATCGCTACCTATATCGCATTTTCAATCTGGTACAACAGCTTTTCTCTACGAACAGGCTTGGGGACATAAGCGTCCATGCCTGAATCGAAGCAGCGTTGAATGTCATCATCCACAACACTTGCCGTTAGCGCGATGATGGGAGTCTTAGGAAGACCTTTACTTGCTTCGTAGGCGCGTATTTGTCGCGAGGCTTCGAACCCATCCATGATCGGCATCATGCAGTCCATCAAAATGATGTCGAACCCACCATCTTTTTGGAACATTTCGACCGCAACCTGTCCGTTTTCGGCCACTTCAAATTGATAACCAGCTTTGGATAACAGCAGCGAAGCGACTTTTTGATTTACTCTGTTATCTTCGACGAGCAAAATCCGTTCTGAGCGAATAGGCGTCACGGTCGCTTCTGATTGTTCAGCATGCGAGGTTTTTTCAGGAGTGTGAGTGGTGTTTGTTGCCAGTCGCTTTTCATCAGAAACAATATTGGAAATGCGTAGTCCAATGGCTTTATCTAATTTCTCTTTCAACAAACCCGCTTTAAAAGGTTTGGGCACATAATCATCCATTCCAACATCAAAACACTTTTGAATGTCATCATCGACTACACTTGCTGTTAGCGCGATAATTGGGATTCTGATCGTCCGTTTTTCTTTTGCTTCAATTTGACGGATCATTTTGGTTGCTTCAAACCCATCCATCACAGGCATCATGCAATCCATTAAGATTAAGCTGTATTGATTCTGTTGAAACATATCTACGGCTTCTTCTCCGTTTACGGCGATATCAAAGTCGAAGCCCGCTTTTGTGACGTGTAATCCAGCGATTTTTTGATTAACGGTGTTGTCGTCGACCACCAAGATTTTTGGGAGAGTCTTAGCATTGGGTGTTGTCGTGTTCTCCTGGTTTGCTTGAGGGAAGTTTGCAGCACAAGTTTCAAGTGCTTTTACTAAGCGCTGTCCTAAGAGGGGTTGAGTTACCAATGCACTAATGCTGTTACCAAAATCACGTTGGGCACTATGAAGGTGTTTAATAAGACAAACTCGAACATTTTGCATGCAAAGTCTTTTCATTTCACCTAGATGTTTGGCTGCGGTATTTGGAGAAGTTTCTACGTTGATAACAACGATGCGCTCGTTATCAATCCACGTTGGCAGAGCATCCAGTGTATTTACTGATTGCTGAACATTGATGTGGAAAAAGCTCAACTCGTCACGCAGCTTTTGCTCCAAAGTAGGGTTGTTGCAAACTATCCATATATCGTTGTGATTAAGGGAGTGATAGCCATTGAACTCTTGAGTCACAATTGGAGCCGTAAGTTCGAAGAAAAATCGGCTACCTTTGCCTTTCTCGGATTCAAGCTGAATCTCACCGCCCATCAACTCTACCAGCTGCGTGCTAATTGCAAGCCCGAGCCCTGTCCCTCCAAACTGTCGGGTGGTGGAGTTATCTTCTTGGGCGAAAGGAGCAAATATCTTCTTTTGTTGCTGCTCATCAATACCGATCCCTGAGTCTTTGACTGAAAACTCGATGCTCGCTTCACCATTTTTGATTTCTCTAGTGATGACAGAGAGTTCAACGCTACCTTGTTCGGTGAACTTTACGGCATTGGACATGAAGTTCATGATAATTTGGCGTATACGGTGATCATCCAACATAACGTGATAGGGCGTATTGCGGCTGATGCTGACTTGAACGTCGATGCCTTTTTCTTTCGCTTTCGGGGAAATAATAGAAGCAATATCGTAGATGGATTCACGAACACAGGTTGAATGAGGGCTGATAAGCAACATACCAGATTCAATTTTAGAGAAGTCCAGAACGTCATTTATTAGGCTCAACAGTAATTGCGAGGAGGTTTCTATCGTGTCGACATAATCACGCTGTGTCGCCGTTAGCGGCGTGTCTGACAAAACTTCTGAAATGCCAATAACGCCGTTTAACGGGGTTCGAATCTCATGAGACATATTCGCCAGAAAGCTACTTTTGGCTTTGCTTGCCTCGATGGCATCATCTTTCGCCTTTTCAGCATCTTCTTTGGCTTGAGTTAACTTTTGTCTTGACTGCTCACGTTCGTAACTCAGTTTTTTTACCTCTTTAGCAAACTTACTGAGCTCATCTTTCCCTTTGGTCAACTCTGTCAGTGGTGAGTTTTCATTGTTGTCCTCTTCGTAAGTGTCTCGACTTAGGAATTCGAGGACTAAATTCAAGTTGCCAGTGACCTTACGCACTAACCTCAGTGTCAAACTCACAACCAGCAATGTCACGAGGCTCATTAGCGCAATGAAGCCAATGCGGTGCTGTGTTGTTTCACTGATCGTCTTGGTTATATCCTCAATAAGTTGTCGTTCCATCTGGTCATCAACGTTGCGTAATAAACTTAAGCGTTTATAAAGCGCAGACAACCCGTCATCTATTTGAGCGGGGGTCAACACGCTAAGGTTTGATGGCTGCAACAAATTGGCTCGAAATGCTTGGCTTTTAACAAACACATTATCGGTAAAGGTTTCGATGAGAAGATGGACTTGCTGCTTATTCGCATTAAGTGTGACAAAACGTTCGAACAGCAGTTGTTGGTTCTGGATTAATGATTGAATACTGGCTTGGATAGCTGGATCGTAAATCTGCCCCTGTTCTGTGGATTCCACTAAGTATTTGCTGAGTCTATGCTCTTCTGTTGACCAAAACATTAACCACTCAAGCTGCATCAATGAGGAGAGGTGAGTGTTGGTTTCATAACTTACATGGCTGAAATAGACTCTATCCAAACTCAAAAGAATCTCTTTGAATGTGTCGGCACGCCACTCAGCAGCATCTAACTTATCTTCTGCATTATTGGACGAGAGCATTGACAGTGTTGCTTCTTCGAAATTCGTGAGCTGATTTAATATATCGGCATTGTCACCAAAAACAGGCGAAGCCGTATCTTGTAAAGTTTGAACGAGCTGGCGGGTTTCTTGAGCGTTATTCGCGACTCTTGGCTCGCTCGTCAAATAATACAGTGAGGAAACACGATCTATATATTGGGAGAAGAGTTGTGCTTTTTGAAGTTCTTGAGCTTGGATAGAGAGGTTTTGTACATGTTTGCCCGCCAGAAGCAATAACAATAAGATTGGTAGTAGGACCAATCCAAAAAGTTTCTGCTTCACAGACAGGTTGTTCCAAGCAAATATCCCGACCACACGCGTTTCCATATCCAAAGAGTTGATATGAAAAGTGTAGTTTACCTATCTCAAATGTTAGATTTTAAGAGGAAATTCATACTTGTGAGATGGCGAAGTGTGACCAATATTGCAGAACGAATCCCCTTTAATTCAATGAACGCGATAAATTATTCAGTTAAGCGTAGTTGCTGGCGGTTGAATCATCTATTGCTTGACGTTGTTGCTCAAACTCTATGATTTCTTCTGCCGGCACCGGTCTACCCAAGAAAAAGCCTTGAACAACGTCGCAGTGAAGTGATTCCATTCTTGTTAGTTGGGTCTGGGTTTCTATGCCTTCAGCTACCACTCTCATTCTTAGGTTATGAGCCATGGATATAATCGCACGGATTAATGAATCATCTTGTTCATTTTTTTGGATTTGAGCGATAAATGAACGGTCAATTTTAAGTCCATCAAACGACATTTGTTGTAGGTAGGCGAGGGCTGAGTACCCAGTTCCAAAATCATCTAGCCACACTTCTACGCCGTTAGCTTGTAATTTTTTGAGCACGTACTGCGCTTTCTCAATATCATCAATAAACAGAGACTCTGTCACTTCAACATGAATGGTTTGAGGGGGGACTTGATATTGTTGTAAATATTTCGAAAAGAGCTGACTTAAATCTTGGCGGTAGATCTGCCTAGGAGACAAATTTAATGCGATATGAAAATCAGCAGCGAAATGATCCGCCCATTGTGCTCGCTGTCTAATTGCTGTCTCGATGAGGTATTCACCAAGCTCTAAAATTAAGTCACTTTGTTCTGCAATCGGGATAAATAATTCTGGGCTGATATAACCCTTCTCCGGATGATTCCACCTAACCAATGCTTCGACACCAATCAACTGGTAGGTGTTGAGGTCGAACTGGGGTTGATACCAAAGCTCGAACTGAGATAAATCACGTATTGAGCGGCGCAGTTCTTTTTCTATGTATAAGCGCTGTTTCACGGTCTCATCAAACGTGGAATCGTATATCGTCATGATATCTTTGCCGCGTCGTTTAGATTCTTGCGCCGCCAGTGAGGAGAGTTGTAAAAGAGACTCTGCGTTTGAGCCAAATTCCGGATACACCGCGACTCCAAGGCTTGCCGTAATTTGAATATCGTTATCTTCCAAGTTAAAAGGAGAAAGCAGTTGGCGATGAATATCGTCCGCTTTTTCTCTAGCGTCGAGACTGTCTTTGCATGGAAAGACCAGCACAAATTCGTCAGCGCCGACTCGGCTTACGATGGTTGAAAGACGGTAAAGAGGCTGGAAGTAACTCGGCAAACGACCTTGAAGTTCTGAGGCGAGATGACCTAGCAATTTATCTCCGATGCTATGCCCGTAGTTAT
Source organism: Vibrio sp. Y42_MX_L11 (assembly GCF_024181785.1). Lineage (NCBI taxonomy): Bacteria > Pseudomonadati > Pseudomonadota > Gammaproteobacteria > Vibrionales > Vibrionaceae > Vibrio > Vibrio sp. Y42_MX_L11. Next base: position 278,192 of record NZ_JAMZAP010000003.1, on the reverse strand, counting down.
CGTTAATATGTTTAAAGTCATCCAGATCAATAAAAACAACCGCGAGTGAGGGTGATTTGCGGTTCGTTATTTGCTTTTGGATATCAATGAGCAACTTTTCTCGGTTAGGCAGGGAGGTAAGAATGTCGTGATACGCCATGAACTCCACCCGGCTTGTGTATCGGTTCACTTTGTTCGACATTTTGTTATACGCCGAAATAAGATCACCCACTTCATCTTTACTTTTTATATCAGTGATTGGCAGTGCTTGAGTATTTGACTCTGTAAATTGTTCTTTAAGTTGTTTGAGTGGTTTTATTAATGAGCGACCCAAAGCATACGCGATGGCACTTCCGAGCAGAACGGATATCGCACTGATCGTGAGCAGCAAGTTAAACATTTTTTGCTTATCGTTTGAGGTAAGCGCTTGTACTTGCGCAATGTTTTGTTCTTTCTCTTCTAATAGATGTGCTAGGTTGAGTTCAAGATACACTGCGCCCAGTGTGATATTCGATTGCTGAATCGGTGCCGCAATTTCTAATTGATGCTTAGAAAAAGAAATGAGAATTCTAGACTCTTCTATTGCTTTTAAAATAAAGCGAGAACGGTAATGAGGCTGGGCAAACATACTCAGCTGAGTCGTACCGTCGTGAAAGATTAGCCCTTCATTATCAACAACGTGTATCTTCGAGACATCTGGTTGGCTTAATGTTGCTTTAATCTGCTCGTATGCTTGGCTGATATTATCCGTATAGAGTGGGTCAAAAAGTTGCTTTGATAATAACTCTGCGTAAACCAATCCTTTTTGCTTGACGTAAGACTCTGTTTTTTCTTGTGAGTTCTCGGTGATTTGGCGGGTTAAGTTATTTGAGTACGTATCGTAACCATGCATATATAGTGCGAGGTTTATCACTACGACAAACAGGACAACAAAAATGGTCGAGCAAATGTATTTAGTTTCGAGTGAGAGTTTGTGGAACATCAATCCACCTTCGGTAACAAGTGAATAGATGTTCGAACGGTATTTAAGGACGCGGACATTTCTGGCGTTAGAGCGGTGATCTTTTTCGTGTTTTGGAACTGTTTAAGTGCTAGGGCACCTTGCTGAGATGCCTCCATACCGAGCAATATTGACGTGATTTTATGTTGCTGATCTTGGCTTAAGGTCGGAGAGGCGAGAATTAAGTCTCTAGGTATTTCTACCGAGCGAGCGAAAATCGTTAGTTTGCCTTTCATGCTTTCTGGAAGATCTTTAGGGTTGCTCCAATTGAAATTGCTGAACGCTCCTGCTGCGACTCTCTGCTTATACACCCATACTGAAAGGTTGATTTCATTCGATTGAGCCAAGTGCTCGTCAAGGAATAAATATCCAATACTGTCTTTGGCTGGTTTGTCATCGGAGGAGGGGAGGTATTCTAATTTCTCCCCTTGATTAAGCAGTGTAATAGCGGGTAAGTAATAGCTGCTGGTGGATGTACGCTTTTCAAAAACAAGTGTTTTTCCGCGCAGGTCAGAAATCGACTCGATACCACTCTCTTTGTGGGTAAAGAATACCGTATGATATTTTTGTAAACCTTTTTTCCAGCGTATGGCAATGGCTTGGCTACCAGACTCTGCCTCGAGGGTCATTGCATTGAAGGGGGTGGCTGTTGCAATTTGAACGGTGCCATTTTCAAGTGCCACCGCGAGCTGGCGATAATTTTTAAATACTTTTACAGCACCCTTGGTGTATCCGTATTCAGCCAAACCATTGGTCACGTACTGCGTGAAAGGCGTCGACTTTTTGATTTTGCTTTGAGCTTTATTGGAAACAATGCCAAACGTGAATGTTTTTTCAATATTTTCTTGTGCACTGACGACAAAAGGCGAACTCAGCAAAGTGAGTGATAACAGAGTGCAGGCAGGTTTCATCCGGCTTCAACTTCCTTCTGGTGCATGTCAGTAATATTTAGCATTTATCAATGCGCCCCAAATCAATAGTAGAAACAGTATGATGTACAAATTTCGTTTTACTAGCGCACTTTTATAACGTGACTTGGTCACTTATTCCGTTCAAATAGTACCGAATTTGAAGTTTATGTACAGGATGAATGTTTCACCGTGGGTTTTAATTCACTGGATTCTTAGTCAAGTTCAGTAGTGTCTGTGAGCGAGTACACCTTCTTTATCATGATGTCGTGTTAAGAAAACCTCTCCAATTGCTTTTGATATTTTTTCTCGAGTGCTTCATTACCTGCTGCACGTTCAAGTTGAATCATGAGCTGTAAAGAGGGTTTCTTAACGCCATACATTTGATTAAATCTCATTAATCGAATTCTGGCTTCAGTGTAATTGCCGCTATCAATTTCTAGCTTGGCTAGCTGCAAAATAGATTTTGGCCTATGAGGGTCATGATCAATAGCTCGGGCGAAGTAGTATTTCGCTTTGTCTTTATCTTGTGACTTCAACGCGCAAAATGCGGCGTTTTCATAACTGGCCGGAATGAGATAGTAATAAGGTTGCTCAATGGCTCGATTAAACATTTGATCGGCTTTCTCGAAGTCACCCCGCTTGCAAAGAAAGGTGCCGTAGTTATTGAGCACGTTACCGTTTTTGGTGTGTTGGCGTAGAGAGCGTTTATACATTTGCTCGGCTTTAGCATCTTCACCAACCGTTTCATAGTAGTGAGCCATCGATAACTGAGCACGATAGTATTGAGGTGCGTGGGTTAAGGCTTGTTGCAAGTTATCATGCGCGCGAATCATATTGCCGCCTTCTAAATAACCTAGGCCAAGTGCGATACGTGATTCTGCCATTGCTACAGGATCGGCTTTAACGACAGGGCTACCATCTTCTTTCACCGTCACGCAGCCCACAAGTGCAAACTGAGAGATTAATAGTAGTGCACCGAGCTTTGTTGTTTTCATTCTTTGTCCCTACATCCCTGAATCTCCCAGCATGATATGAATTACGTAGCAAAAGCCTATTGAGGAAAAAACACTATGCGATCAGGTTTGCAAACTGGTATGAAAAAGCCGCCATATGGCGGCTTGGTTCACATATTACATTTAGGCATCATAAGCGCTTTGTTTGCGTGCTTTGAGGTTAATCGTCTTTAGTAAAAGCGTCTTCACTGAAGTGATCAAGATCATAAGGTGTTTGCTGGTAAACGCAGTAGTTCAGCCAGTTTAAAAAGAGGAGATGTCCATGACTTCTCCAACTGGCAATTGGTGGATTATCAGGATTGTTGTTTGGATAGTAGTTGACGGGAATGGCTGGTTCCATGCCTTCGCTTAAATCGCGGATATATTCGTTATGTAAGGTATGCGAATCGTATTCAGGATGCCCAGTAACAAACACATTTCTCTTGTCTTTTGTTGTAGCTAAATAAACACCTGCAACATCCGATGTGGCTAGGATGTCTAAGTCGGTATGTTCTTCTAAAAAGTGAGGTGAAAAGTCGGCATAGCGTGAATGAGGCGCTAAAAATGTGTCATCAAACCCACGTAACATAGGATGGAATTGATGATGAATCTGGTGATGGTACACGCCTGAAAGTTTCTCTTTACGCGTTTTTTTAGGTAGATCGTAGAGCAACTTCAGCCCTGCTTGTGCTGCCCAGCAGACATAAAGAGTCGATGTCACATGATCTTTTGCCCATTCCATGATTGTTTTTAGGTGGTCCCAATAAATGACATCTTCAAATTGAACCAAACCTAGTGGGGCACCAGTAATGATCATGCCATCGAAATTTTTATCTCTCACCATTTCAAATTGACGATAAAAAGTATCCAAATGTTCGGTTGGCGTATTTTTGCTTGGGCGGTTATCAATGCGCAATAACTCGACATTGACTTGTAATGGGCTGTTTGAGAGTAGACGCAAAAACTGAGTTTCAGTTTCTATTTTTTTTGGCATCAGATTCAGGATCAGCACTCGTAAAGGACGTATTTCCTGACTCGCAGCACGCGTTTCACTCATTACGAAGATGTTCTCTGTCCTTAGCACATCGGTGGCTGGTAATTGATCTGGAATTCTAATTGGCACGACTTTCTCTCCCTAAGCATAGTCAATCTAGACGTCTATACTTCTAAAGCTAACTTAATTAAGTTTAGATGTCGATACGAAATATGACTTTTCAATCTACTCTTTACATTATGGTAAACCGAGCTCGAAGCTGTCACACAATTGTGACTAGAGCGGAGTTTCTGATGAGATATGTTTGAAACGCTGGTCGTACTATTTGCTGGTAATTATGTGATCACGTTAATATGCGAAAGTGACTTCGTTGTAAGGAAGTCTCAGATTAATGAGCCATACTAAAAACAATCAGCTCACCAATATGCATTAAAGTGTGTATTTGGAAACATCGTCAGTGGAGGACATTATGTTCGGTATTTTTAAAAGAAAGACAAAAATTCAGAGCATCGCTCAAGAGGTTCCTAGCGTACTATTGCGCTTGTTTGGCGATAAAGATACTTATACGCCGAAAGAAATTGATCAAGCCCTTCAAGAGCTTGGTCATGATAAGAGCAAGGATCTAAGTCATTATCAGTATGCCTATGGAATGTTTGCCAATGAAGCTTCTTACGAGCAGCTAGGGCTGACGGATGAGTTAGGTAATTATGGTCACTTTCAACGAGAAGTGGGCAAGATGCTACTCAATACACCAGAGCCAATTGATATGCACATCTACTTTGAAATTGCTCGGCAGCACCAAAAAGCAGGCCTGTCGCTTACTCATCAAGAAGTGAGTGAAAGCGATGGCGTGTGAATGTCTCTATATTCAAGTGATCACGCTGTGAATCCTGCATTTTGAAGCTGCTTGAGTAAGAGGTATTCCATCGAGAGATGAGTTGGGTATAATGCGCGACCTAATTATCCGGACGTGTTGTCGGTTACATTTCTGTTGAGCGTTAATGCCTTATGTTCAAAATGCTTGTCTCTATGCCGCCAATGTTGGCGCTGTCGATCGCGATTGTATGTGAAGTGATTGCCACTTCCTATATTCCCAAAACAGAGCAATTTACGAAAATGATGCCGAGTACAGTCGTTCTGATTGGTTACGGCATTGCTTTCTTCTTGCTTTCCGTCACGGTAAAAACGATGCCTGTTGGGGTTGTTTACGCCATATGGAGTGGGGCGGGTATTGTTTTAGTTGCGACGGTTGGCTACTTTGTTTATGGACAGCGGCTAGATTTGCCGGCGCTTGTTGGCATTGGGTTTATCCTCACTGGTGTGATGATTGTTAACCTGTTATCCAGGACTGTAGGACACGGATAACTAACACAACTTGTGATGCTAAATAAAAAGCCGTAGCGAGAAATTGCTGCGGCTTTTTAATGTCAATCCAATAGTTAACTTACTAGTACCTCAAGCATTTTGCTTTGTTGACGATGTTTTCGATTGCGATACATCACGGCGGCGAACGCTGGGAGGCTAAATGTGATAAATCCTAATATCAGTGCATATGCACCAGTTTTTGCGCTAATTCCTGCTGGCACGTCAAAAGATACAACAATCGTCACCAAGCAACTCATCAAGCCTAACCCAGCCACTAAACACATTCCTATTTTTCCGCCCGAAACTCGAAATGGGCGCTCAATATCTGCGTGTTTGTAGCGTGAGACCAAAAAGCTAACAAAAATACAGATGTACATCACCATATAGAGCTGAGTCATCAGGATATTCAATAACCACATGCCTTGATTGACGTTAGGAACAAAAATGAAAACCAAAGAGAGCACGCTAACAATCGTGCCTTGCAAGAGCAACAATGAGACGGGGGCTTGGTTGCGGTTTTCTTTGGCGAGCGACATCGGCATGAAACTATCTTTTGCGGCAACATGCAGACTTTTAGTTGGGGCGATTATCCAGTTATTCAGGCTTGCAAGCGTGCCAAAAACAATAGCAAGGGCAATGACAGGCAGCAGGAATGAGAGGTGCAGATCATCAAAAAAAGCTTTGAAGGCAAGTATCACTCCTTCACTCAAACTAGAATGGTCACTTGAGACGACCGAAGAAATAGACAGTGAGCACGCCGTCAGAGAAACCAAGATTAAGATTGTGGAGATCAGCAGAGCTTTGGGATAGGCTTTTTGCGGATTTTCGACTTCGCTTGCATAAGAGGTCGTGATTTCAAGGCCTGTCAGTGAAAGAACTACCGCAGTAAAACCCGCTCCGATCCCATCTTGAGAAAGGTCCGGCAACCAGTCAGATACGTGGCGAAGCGAGATATGAGACTCACCAGAGTGGGTATACGCCCAGTACCCGCCTAATCCGATAATCAATAGAATCGGAAATATCAAACCTAGGGTGCCGAATACATTTGTAATCAGGGAAGAGAGGCGCAAGCCAAAGATATTAACTAAAGTTAACGCCCAAAAAATCACATTAATCATCAACAACATAAACATGTTGTTTTGCGCCAGATCTGGGAAAAAAGGGTAGGCTCCCGTTGCAACAATGAATGAAATTAAAGGTGGATAGTAAACAATATTTTCAGCGTATTGATACCACACGGTGGCAAAGCCAAAGTTTGGTCCTAGTGTTTCTTTGCCCCAAAGATATACACCACCTTGCTCTGGATAAGTGGTACTTAGCTCAGCACACACTAGCGCTGTAGGGACAAAAAAACAAAGTCCAGCAAGTAAGAAGAAAGAAATGGCATGGCTACCAAACAAAGCCGCCCCAGGAATGTTCCTTATGCTGTCGACCGAAGTTACGGTAATCATGATGATAGAGAAAACACTCAATTTAACGGCGGATTTAACGATATTGCTCATTCGATACCTTTAATGGATGAGCGCACAGCTTCTAGGTTGTAAAAGTAGCGTGCTACGAGTAAGACTCGCGTATTGTAGATTCCTCATAAATAGTGGGTATATAGCGAAAAACGGTATGTATTTATCCGAAAATGAGCTGAAAACAATGCGCTTTATTTCCATGGGATATAAACGAGTGATATGTCGGATAAATAAACACTTATAGCGATAAATTAGAACCTTTAGGTAAAGGTTTGACTTTCCCCTAAGGTCAAGGAGTACATTAACGCCATATCGAAATGAAACGATGGAGAAACACAATGGGATGCTGTAACCAAGCGCCAAAAGGTGGCACCGGAAAGTTGTCTTACTTGTTCAGGGTAATGGTTATCATGTTTATTGTTATTTTCATGATAGCTGCATTATGGGGTTAAAAAAACACCATTATCTAGCGCATTGAAAACACAAAGTTATGTTTGTCCAAACTTTATGAAAGTGCGGTAGATTAATCACTCCAATCGATGTTAACGTGGTGATTCATCTTTGCTGCTTTTTCATCCCCCTACATATTTCTGCAAAGTTCTTATTGTGTAGTGTGTCGAAGAACCATAGAATCCGCGCGCTTTAATTTATGTTATTAGCGCTATCAATGATAAAAGTGCAGTCCATTATCATTGTTTTTATCACTTATAGATGGGCACATCTGACAATACTCACATGAATAAATACCAAAAGCCTGAATTCAAGGCTGAATTTCTTTTGCCTCGTTACTGGGGAACCTTAATTATCATCAGCGTGATGTACTTACTCAGTCTCCTTCCTTTCAAAGTTCAGTTAGCATTAGGACGTGGCATTGGCCGTTTAGCCATGCGAATCATGAAAAAACGTCAAGTTACGATTAGACGCAATCTTGAGCTTTGCTTTCCTCAGATGGAAGAATGCCAACGCGAAGCAATTTTAAAAGACAATATCGACAATACAGGTATTGCGCTATTTGAGACGGCGATGGCATGGTTTTGGTCTGATAAACGGGTAAACAAACACGTTACGATAAAAGGAATGGAGCACCTCGAGGCTTTAGAAAAATCAGGCAAAGGGGCATTAATGTTGGCCGTACACTCGATGAACTTAGAGTTAGGTGCTCGTGCTTTTGGCATTAAAAAGTCTGGCACTGGTGTTTATCGCCCAAACAACAATCCGTGTTTTGATTACTTTCAATACAAGGGGCGTTCTCGCTCTAATCGTACGCTTATTGATCGCAAGAACGTTAAAGCCATGCTTGAAGCGCTTAGAACGGGTGAGCGGGTCTGGTATGCACCGGATCATGATTATGGAAACCGACGCTCAACGTTTGCGCCATTATTTGCCGTTAAAAATGCTTGCACGACGACAGGTACAAGTCTGCTGGTTGATTCGACAGATTGTGCCATCGTGCCTTTTACGATGGTAAGAGGAAAGGACGGACACTATACCTTGACGATTAGTGCGCCAGTCGACGGTTTCCCGAAAGAAGATCCTCAAGGTGCGGCAGTTTTCGTGAATAAGATAGTTGAAACGTCAATCATGGCAAGTCCGAGCCAATATATGTGGCTTCACCGTCGGTTTAAAACCAGACCTGAAGGCGAGGATTGTTTGTACAAGCCCAGACTTATCCCTAGCTTGGCATAGCATAGAAAGAGCTTAAAAAAGCCCAAGGAACATACGAACCTTGGGCTTTTACGTTCTATTCTTTTTCTATTTACAAGTAGCGGCCTTTTAGGTGCGCTTGGAAGTGCTTAGCATTTAGTGTTTCACCCGTTGCTTCTCTTACGAGATCATCTGTTGTTAATAAGCTGCCTTTACTCCAGATGTTCTTCGACAGCCAATCGAATATCGACGTCAGATCGCCAGAGCGAATAACCGCGTCCACATCTACTGTTTGCTTCATTGCGGCCATGAACTGGGCTGCGTACATCGCACCGAGAGTGTAAGACGGGAAATATCCAAAACTTCCATCTGTCTAATGTATAGTGATAACTTACATTCTATGTTATGGTGTAACAATGAAAAAAGTTTATAGCTATATGCGGTTTAGCCGCCCAGAGCAAGCCAAGGGCAGCAGTATAGATCGGCAATCTCAATATGCCGAACAATACGCACTTGAACATGGGCTAGAGCTTGATAAGAGCTTAACCATGATGGACAAAGGGCTTAGTGCGTTTCACGGCGTGCATAAGACTAAAGGCGCGTTCGGTCAATTCTTATCAGCGGTAACGGCAGGCAAAGTTCCGTCTGGTTCTGTGCTTGTCGTTGAGTCATTAGACCGTTTAAGCCGTGAAGACCCGTTGATTGCTCAAGCTGCGCTCACCGATTTAATACTGTCTGGTATAACAGTCGTCACAGCCGCAGACAATCAAGTCTATTCTCGGGAAGAGATTCAACAAAACCCATTCAAGTTAATCATGTCCCTTGTGGTAATGATTAGAGCGAATGAAGAATCTGAAACTAAACAGCGTCGCTCTAACGCTTTCTTAAAGAGTGCTTTGAATCAATATCAAACGAATGGGAAGATTCGACGACTTGGGGCTGACCCTAGTTGGCTTGATTTCAACAAAGAAGATGACACTTATTCGTTTAACGAACGGGTAGAAGTGATTCGTCGAATACTGAGTTTGTACAATCAAGGAATAGGTTCTCTCAAGATAGCTAGACAACTAACAGAAGAGAGCATACCGACGTTATCAGGCAAGCGTAATGCTTGGGGACAGACTACAGTTGCAAACATCGTTAAGTCTCATGCTCTATATGGAATGAAGCGAATCAACGTTCAAGGTGTTGACTACGATCTTGAAGATTTCTATCCCGCGTTGATTACAAAATCAAAGTGGTTAGCGTTACAACAGCACAGATCAAAGCGAAGTAAAACAATGCATGGTCGAGGTGAAGTTGTTCATTTGATTACTGGTCATGGCAAAGGTTTTACAACTTGTGGTTACTGCGGAGGTGGGTTAGGTGCTCAAACACAAAAGCAATACAAGCGTTCTGGTGAGTACAGTAAAACAGTTACACGACTGCATTGTTTAACTCATAAAGAAACAAGCTCTTGTTGTTCGTCTGTGTTCTTAGAGCCAATAGAAAGTGCGGTATTGTTTGCAGCATGTATCGGTGTTGAACCTCAATCTTTAGTTCCTACAGTCAACAATGTTAACTACTCTGCTTTAATCGATGAAATAGACAACAAAGTTAAACATATCGTTGAACAGGTTACAGCAGGCGCTCCTTGGGAATTGTTCAAAGATGCTCACGACAAACTGAAGTTGGAAAAACAAAAGCTGATTAAAGAACGCGACTCACAGAAGCCAGATGTTAATCAAAGTGATGTTCAGAAATGGGTTAATAAGCTGGTGGAACTGGCTGATAAAGCACGAGCTAATGATAAAGAAGCTAGATTGAAATGTAGAACGCTAATCAACAGCATTTGTAAGAGTATTGTGATTAAGTTACGGGGTCATGATTTAAAATCTGAACCAGTTGTTTCGATTACATTTGTCACTGATGAGCAGTTTGAATTCAAAGTCAGTAAGAATGGAGCAGTACAGTTTGTTGATAATGGTATGGCAGTCAACAGAAGGCTAAAACCGCTACTGGCTTAGTATGTTCATTGATGATTTGAGAGGGAAGCGAAAAGCTTCCCTTTTTAGTTTTGAATAGGGCTACTCAAACAGCGAATTGGCATCGGTGCCTAACACGACACACAAATCCCTGATCATCTCGTCAGTCACACGAATCATGCCGCTTTCAATTTTGGCAAGCTTGCTACGCGTCATATCTATACCGTGTAAGCTACATTCACGCTCAAGATCTGCTTGAGACCATCCCTTGGATAAACGGCAATCGCGCACTCTTAGACCGATAATATTCTTCTTTTCCGTGACTTGGCTCATGGTTCTATTGGTCGAGGTGTAAATGAAAGTAGCTTCTCATGTAAATTTGCCATCTCTGCACCTGCATGGGTGCAATGTGCTTTTATTTTGAGGATGTTATGAGCAAAAAAGTAAAACTAGGAGTAGTCAGTGCGCTATCGGTGGCTGTATTGGCAGGTTGTCAGTCAACGGGGAGTCAATCTACTGCACAATCAGAATCTTACTCTGGCGAAATGACTCGCACAGAAGAAACGAACTTACTTCGATATAGAGACACGGTTGATATAAAAGTCAATTGGGATATCAACAAATTCCCAGATGGAAATAAATGGTCTCAAATGAGTAAAGGGTTTAAGTTGTCAGAACCGTTATCATTTGAATTTCCACTCACACAGATATTGGATTGTGGAGAGCGTAACAACGGTCTCAATACTCAAAAAGGAACGTTAACGATAACTAAAGCAGAAAGCGTCGAAAAAAGTTCGGCTACAACAGTTCATGGTTACGTAACTAGTGATGAGTTTGATGTGTCGGAGTGTTCAGCGACAGTTGAATTTATGGTTAAAGATACTTCTCGCAAGAAAGGACTTATTAGCTTAATAGCAGAAGGTCCTGATCAAAAACCAGCATACGGTACAGGCTTTGCGCGAACAGTTTACCCCAAACTGAAAGAGATGAAAGAAGAGGTATTAGCAGAAAGATATAACGCAGTTATTCAAGGACAAAAACAAGAGAAATTAGCTAGTTGGCACGTTCAAGAATTAACTGATACGGCTCAAGCTATTGGTATGATTGAAGTCTGCATGGAAAAAGGCACTTACTTTTTGCCAAATGATCGAAGAGCGAAGAGATTGATAAATGAATCAGAATCATATGCAAAAAATGACATTCACTCGAAAGTGACTGGTAAGCATTATTGGGACAGCTCAGTCTATAAAAAACAACGCCGCGTAGGGTTAATTGCAGCTAGAGGTATGTGGGAACATAGCTACTTAGAGTTCTCAAATATGTGTGCGGCTTTTCGAAACGCTGCTGATTCGGTAGCAAACAACTAATAGTCTAATGATGTTTATTTGAAGGGAGCAGATTGCTCCCTTTTTCGTATCTCGTTAACCCATAAATAAAACAATAAACGGTTAAAAATAACGGGATAACGGAACAATGGCATTATTCAACTCACAAACAGCTTCCGAAGCTGGTCGCAAGTCTAAACGCACATCGGCAAAGAAACTAATCATCGATTCAACACTTGACGAAGAAGAACTAACTAAGAACGCTTTGAATGGCGATTACGGTGCGGTGACTCAGCGTCAAGTGCTTTTGATGTTGATTCAACACCACCTTAAACATAAAGACAGATTGTTAAAGCAGTCAATTGACGAAGAAGACCTAGTGTCGGCAGCCTATTTAAAGACACTGGCAAGACACGAACTTGAAGCCATCATGGAGTCACACAATGCTTAAGCCAGTTAAGAAAGTACAGCAAGACTCTGAGTTAAATCATTGTGAGCTAACACATACACAGCTATTACGAGAAGTTGGCTCTTTAGATGAATATCGCCGCGAGCAGTTAAAAGACCAAGAATATCAAGAAGCGGCAGATCAACGACTTAACGCCATTCGAGAAAAGATGAAACAACATGAGCAAACGCGTTTGGCTTCGCAAGAAAAAGCGTTGCTTGAGCAATCAAAGCGTGAACGTAAACGAAGAGAGGTGCTTGAACAGCTCGGAGGTTTAAATGAATAAGATACTAGCTGGGTTGTTAGTCATTGTTATGCCTTTAGCGATTTCGAACATTTCGTTTTCAAACAACTATGGTGAGCTGCATTCAACACTTGATACCTTAGCGACACAACAAGAAATGGTGCTGGAAAGAACAGATATCATTCTTGATGATATTGATCTTGTAAAGGCAACGACTAAACACAATGGTGAGCGAATAGAGTCACTTGAAAGACTGCTTGCAGATTAAAACTAAGCCCTCGTAGAAATACGGGGGCTTTTTATTGGTTGTTGTCTATCAATAGAGTATAGCCATAGAGTATTACGATAGGACTCTATCATTTAAAGGTTTTAAAACTCAAAAGATAGAATTATCATATGAATACTTAAATGATAGTAAAGTGAGTACACAATGAAATACATCTATGCCAGAACATCGACTACAGACCAGAACGTTGACCAACAAGCGGCATATCTTCAGCGTACTCATGCCGATGCAAAAATAATTAAAGAACAAGCAAGCGGTAAGTCACTTGATCGACCAGAGTTTAATAAATTAAAAAGCAACCTGAAGTCAGGTGATAGCGTCGTAGTACTTTCGGTAAGTCGTCTAGGTCGTAATACAGTTGAAGTGCTTGAGTTCATCGAATGCATGAAGAAGCGAGAAGTCAACGTGTACGTAGATGATTTAGGGGGCTTAGATGTGACATCATCGACGGGTAAGCTAGTCCTAACGACATTAGCAGCGGTAGCAGAAATGCAACGAGACGAAATTCTTGATAAGCAGCGTATTGGTATTGAGCGTGCGAAGAGTGACGGGAAATATCGTGGTCGTGTTGCTTCTCCAGAGACTTCAAGGAAATGTGAAGAGGCTTTGAGTTATGTCGAAGCAGGGTTAAGCAAAGAGAAAGCAGCAAAAGCGGTTGGTATTGGTGTAGCAACTCTATACCGTCATTTAAAGAACAAGTAAGGCGATGAGCCTTAAGACATTGTACATAGTGTGATAGCGGCAACAATGCCGCTATTTTTGTATCTACGTTAAAGAAAAATGAGAAGTCTGTCGTCAATGATTTTGTACTGATTCGGTATGTTGTTAGTTTTCATTCATTGAGTAGTAAAAATGAAACTAAAGCAATCAACGTTAAACGCAATCAAAAGCTTGGGTAAAATTAATGACGGGCTTATTTTGCACGAAGGAAAACAACTTAGATCGCAAGATAACCTTAACAAGGTTATCGCGTATATTGATATCGAAGATGAGTTTCCACGTACATTCGGTGTATATCATGTAGAAGAGTTTTTGAAATCGATCAAGCTGGTTCATGATGCAGAACTTACTTTCGAAGATACACACGTACTGATTACGAACAAAGAAGGAATAGAGCTGGTTTATCAATATGCGAATCAAGAATTCGTCACTGAAGCTCCTGAAAAGTTGAACTTTCCGTCTGTAGATCCGCAATCTCACGCTGACGCGTTGGCACGATACGAAGAAGTACATAGCCAATATCTAATCGATTTAGAGCAATATAAAGTTAAAAAGGCTCAATACGACATTGATAAAGTGGCATATGAAGAGCAGTATGAAGCATATCGAGAAAAGCAAATAGTCTATATCAAGGAGCTTAACGCACATAGAGAGCGTCAAGAATCAATCGAAGAAACAGAAATCGATGCTGAGTTAGACAGCTTAGTTGAGTCATTGAATGAAAATGTAGAGATCAAAGCTTCAGTAGATACTAAACCAGTAGCTCCGGTAGAACCTAAACGACTTGTGAAGCCAGTTGAACCTAAAGAGCCGACAAAGCCGATTGAGGTTGTTCCTGAAGATTTTATTAACTTTTCTATTGATTATGAAGTCATCGAACAAGTCGTTAAAGCTTGTAAAACTCTTGGTCTAGAGCATATTCGATTTTATTCTGAATCAGAGTCCGAAACTCTTTACATCTCAGCGTGTGACAATTCAGGTTCGAAGAAGCACGCATTCAAAATTCCACTTGACCGATTTGATTCAAAGCGTGTCGTTGAAGCAATTATTCATTTTGATAGATTCAAAGTACTACCTAAAGATGATTATTCTGTAAGCATACACGTAGCTGGTTTATCACAGTTTAGGAACGATACACACACCTACTACTTAGCAACTGAAGCAGTTTAAAAGGAATAGAAAATGACAGAACAATTGAATGAAGTGTCTGAAACTAAAGATCTAGATTTAGAAGAACAACTCAACGTATTACTTAAAGAAAAAGAAAACGCAGAGAAAGCACAGAGAAATCGTGACAAAGCAATCGCGAAACTTCAACTTTCAATGAAAGGAGCAGCGTTAGATGAATTCAAAAAAACGTACGATAGGTTAAATATAACACCGCAAGACTTGGCTAAGCGTTTCGGCTTCGAAATTGCTGAAGAAAAAGTAGAGCTAGAGAAGGACAAAACCAAAAGTAAACGTAAAACTCAAGAGCACGTTTCATTCTTGTATATCAAAGATGGTGTCCAATACGAACGGAAAAGCTCAAGCCCTAGGTCGTTTCTCGTAGAACCGTGGAATTCGTTGTTATTCGACGGTAATATTAATGACCATTGTACGTTGTGGTATGCAGATGTTCCTGAAGAAGAAATCAAAGTTAGTGGTAAGTATGACGAACCCGCTAAGACTGTTAAAGTTACTCGAAAGTACTTTACTCAGGCTATGATCGACGGTGGAGAAAAACTGCCACAGAAGCATGTCGATATTAAGCGTACCGATAATAAAGTAATTCAAGATGTCGAGGCTTTAAAGACTTCTGTTCGTTCAATAAAGTGAAATGGGCACTACGTTAATGACGAAAAGCTAGTTCGTCTACTGGTTAGAAATCTAAATCAAGTTAAGAAGCGGTATGTCAATAAACTAAAACATAGTTTTGATGTACACGCTTTTGATAACTTCAAGAAACATTCTGATGATGTTGGTTTAGATTACGGCTCAGGGGTTCATACTTACGGTCAAGTTAATGCTGACGACATACTTTCAAACTATGTTGAATGGTATTCGTATTTTGATGATTCAGCACTTGCTGAAGAGTCATTTAGGAAAGCTCATGAAGATAGCAGGATCTGGTGTGACATTGAACTAAGTGAAGATGAACTAAAAGACGTAGTACAGCCTGATTTAGATGAAGTTCGTTTAGAGCTTTCAAAGAGTCGCAAACTTAAATCTGCCGCTGATAGCTCAAATGTCCAGTGGTGAAATTAATATAGAGGAATTGATGAAAAGATTACTAACCTACTTACTATGCTTATCTGCATTTTCAGTTAATGCAGATTTATATAATAAAAATCAAAACATGGAAGAAGGTTGGGCGTTGCTCTACGGTAGTCCGATGGCTGTGTCGCAAGCACCACAGTTACCTGGTGGAATGGTAATGACATCAATTCGAGAGGTCGAAGGCTACCCATCAGTCATTTTGAATACATATCAAGAATGTCCCACGCCAGAAGTGTATGATGTTAATAAAGCACAAATAGGGCAAACATGGGTCAACATGATCTCAGTATGCAGCAATGATAAACGAGTCGTTATTGGCGCAAAGACAAAAAGAGGTGCTGATTTCATTGTGCAACGATTGGTAAAGTCAAATACTCCAGTCGTGTTGAATCTACAGACGCCGTATTCGATACTAGATATATCAATTCCAGCTACTAACTTTAAACAAGCACTAGATTACTTCAGAGAAAAGGAACTAAATGCTCTGTAGTAAAAAATGAATAAACTAGCCCCGAACTCGGGGCTTTTTTATTCTTCAAGCATTTCAAATTGCGCTTCCTCTTCAGACCAATTTTTCTCAGCTAGGGCAGCACTGGCTAAGCGGTATTCTTCTTCGGTGATAATGTTTTCGGTTTGTTGAAAGTTTTCATTGCAGAACATCGACGGGTAGAACTGAATGATCTTTTCAATAGTGAATCTATCTGGCAGCAGTCTCATGCCTTTATCAAGTAGCTTAATTATGTCTTCAAGGTATTCGACATGCTCGGGTTCGATTAGAGGCTTGATAGCTTTCAATAGGTCACGGTTGTAGTTAATCGCTAATGAACTGATCATTTTATCGATTTTTTGTTGGTCTACTTCTGGCTCTTTCTCGAATAAATCTTCAATCTCATTCTCTTCGACGAGTAGTTCAATTTCTTCTACTTGCCAGTTCAAAGTTAGACTAGCCTTAACAGGGATACGTTTTGGTTTCGACTCAAGCACTTCTTGTCCCTCGTTGTTATTTTTAATAATCGATAGTATTTCGTCTTTTGAACGACTAAATGTATCGCAAGCATTCTGGACAATTGCGTCGAAACTGAGTTCATCATTGATTAAAAGAGTTGAAGTCTCTTTTAGTTTGCCGTGTACGTTTTTCGCGTCACCGTTATGAACTTCACCTATTTTGTTTTTATCAACACATGTAACACAAGCTATTTCAATTTCATGAGTATTGATATCGGCAAATAGTACTTGGGCGGTAGTCGCGTCAAGAGCAATAAAGTAATTGCCAATAGCTGCCGTATATAAATCGGAAGTGCTGTGTAGTTTACGGGAAATCTTCTTAGACAGTTGATCATGCTTTGAATCAAGCTGTTTATCTTTGCGGTCGTACTCAATCAATGTACGGACATTCAACTTATCGGTTTTCTTCAAAGTTACACGTTTGACCAAGTCTTTGTATGCGCGTTGACCTGTTTGTTCTTGCAAACGAACTTGAATCAAGTTGTTATTGGTGAATAGTGTTGCTTTTTTAGTTAATGATTGGTTCATTTTTCTTCTCTCTATTCTCTTTGGAATTTGTGTTAGATAGTTTGGTGTCAGTTAAGTCTGCAATGATTCGGGTAATTGATTTGTTGTTGTATTCAGGTAGTTCTTGTAGTGCTTCAGCTATAGCAATTGGAATACTGACTTTTAAGTATGCCTTATCTCTCATTTTCTATTTCTCTCACGATTTTGTAGATAGTCGATGTTGATATTTTGTATTGCTTGCTTATCTCATCGATGGTCAACTCGCTGTTCAAGTACAAGTCGTAAATGACTCGCTTTTGTTCTGGGGTTCTACGTGGCTTTCTGATTCTCATCTTTTCAATTTCTCTCTTTTTTGTGTTCTTACAATTCTATTTATATCGATGAAATCGATGAACGATGTGGTTTTAGTAAAAAAGTTGAAATTATTTTCAAATAGACAAGGTGAGGAAGAGGAGTGGGTTATAACTTCGCGTACGTTTTGACGTACACTTTGACTAAATCTCGCGTACGTTTTGACGTACACTTTGACTAAATCTCACGTACGTTTTGACGTACACTTCAAGTACAATTTCGCGTACGTTTCAAAAGGTATGATCGAGTAAAAACAATAGGTTATGATTTGAGAATCAAGGAGAACATAAACACAGGCAACGAGAAAGAGAACGAGAGTCCAAGGGAGGACAACAAGAAGAAAACGGGGAGCGAAGCGACCGACGCGAAGCGTCTAATTGGTCGTTCTTGGAACGTGGCTTCAATAGGTCTTCAATTGGGGCTACGCCCGTTCGCCTTCGGCTCACCTTGTTATCGCTTCGCTTATTACAAGTAGATGGTACTTGTGGTTCTTTGAATTGTCTTGACTTGTGTAGCGCAAGCTAGAAGTTCTTCAACGCGATTTTAAGACGGTTTTAACTGGCAAGTGATGAGTTTGCTAAATGAGTTGTTAAAGTTGGTTAGAATCGATTCTAGAGAATTGTGAATGGTATAACGTAAGCTAACGGTCTTCATGTACTCTCTAATACTTCTAATATTACTAACTTCACTAAAACTACTAATACTACTAAGATGATGCGGAATTTTTCCGGTTCTTCCAATTTGGTTCTTCTGGGTCTTCAATTGGTGCCTTCCGGCACGTTCGCTTCGCTCACAATGTATTTGACTTGTATAGCGCAAGCTAGATGCTCTTCAACGCGATTCTAAGACGATTTCAACTGGCTAGTAGTGTACTTTGTAAAATGAGTCTTTAAAGCCGCTTAGAATCGATTCTAGATGGGCTTTGACTGGTTTTAATGTAGATTTGCCTTGTATAAATACTTTTGAATGTTTTCAGGACTCTTGATTGTAAACCTTTTAGATGTTTTAAGCTGTCTCCAGTGACTTATAAATGCGATCGAATTCGTTAATCGTTAATTCATTCAATCGTAAAAACCTCTTGTTTGTTAAGCAGCCGCAAGGCTGCTTTTTTTTGGTTTGAATTTTTAGTGCCGTTAAATAAAAAAAACGAACAAGAGGTAAAATCATGCTTTGTCCAAGCTTATTATCAAGTCAAAATATCGATCCAGAAGAACATTTTTCAAATCAACAATTCGACCGTTCCTATTTGATTAAACGAATATTCGAGTCCATCGATGAGACTCATAAAAAAAGAAAAAGAGGTTTAACTGATGCTGACAAGAAGTACTTTGATCGACTCTTAACGGTTATTGAAGAATGGAGCCAAGAAGAGCTACTGGAACTTGCAGATGCAACACCTAGCGAATTCAGAAAATTGATGCGTGGGTGGTAGGTATGCTTGTTGAATCAATCAGAGCGGCAACACATGAACCAGCCATACGTTTTAAAACTGACTTAACAGAAGCTCGTCAACGTGTCGTAGACCTCGCTGTAGCTGAAGTTCGAAAGAAAGCCGAGCAAGGTGAAACTGTTGCAGAGTTGACGCTTGACCACATCGTAAACACCAGAGCGTATAACTCTCAGTATTAAATGGTAATTACCGTTTAGTACGCGCACTATGCTAATATGCTAGTACGCTATTATCATGGAGCACATGCAGTGGGAAAAGAGCAAGTAGAGAAAGAAAATGAAATAAAATGTTTTGTAATCATGCCTATTTCTGCTCAAAGCGGTTATGAGCCTGAGCATTTTACGTTAGTTTATGAAGACATAATTAAACCTGCGATAAAAGCGGCTGGGATGATACCCGTTAGAGCTGATGAAACGGCAAATACTAATTTGATACAATTAGATATACTGAGAAAGGTTATCGAATCAGATATTGCTATCTGTGATATGAGTTCTAAAAATCCTAATGTATTTTATGAGTTGGGTGTAAGGCAGGCTTTCGATAAGCCGACAGTATTAATGATTGATGATGAAACAGCAGCTCCTTTTGACGTTTCTAGTTTAAGGTATGTTGATTATAAACGAGGTATGAAGTTTAGGGATGTAAAGAGTGCAATTGAAAAGCTTAAAGTTACGCTGATTGATACTTATCATAAACGTGAAGACCGGTCAGAAATCAACTCTCTGATTCGATTGCTTGAACTCACTGCACCAGCTCAACTTAGTCAATCAGATTTGACTGATGAAGACCGTAATGAAAAGTTACATGAAATACAGTTGAACACGATGATGGAGTTAATGCATTCATTAAATGTTAGTCAAAGTCAAATTATGAGTGAGTTGAATGAAATTAGAAGAAAGGGCGATTTTGACGTGCCAGTTTCAGCTGAAGAACTTTTTAATAAAAGTTATTCTCCTAAAGTAAGGAAGCCAACAACATGGTTTACTGAGAAAGAACTAAAAGATCTTCTTTCTGCCTCAACAAAAGATAATATCAAAACCTGAGTTGCATTAGTTGTAATACAATTACACAACCATCATCAATATTGTAATGTCAACAAGCGAGCTACTAGCTCGCTTAATTTATTAAAATCAGCGCTATTTCAATGAGTTGTGGTTCTTTATCTAATTCAACAACCTTTTTCTTTCGTCTACTCGCTTCTGACTTCAGTATGGGGTTGTCGTCCAGTTCTAATTGTTCTTTATTATTCATCATCTTTCCCATCTAAAATAGTGTTAATCACGCTTTCAATTTGTTCAAATGAGCCATTGACTCGTGCCTTTCGTAAAGCGATCAAATCAGACAGCTTAGCGTTTGAATTAGCAAGAATTGAACTGGCGTCGGCAAGTTCTAGGTCTTCTAAGAAATCTTGAATGTCCATTTCCTCTTGAACTCTATCTAGTTCAAACAAAGCATTAAACACAGCAAGTTGTTTAGTAATGGCAGAACCAAGTACACTTTTCATCGAAACATCACGAGCCAATTGACCAATGGTTGTCGCCGAACAACCAGCCGCTTTAGTCCTCATTAACTGCTTTTCGTGATCAAGTACTTGTTGTGGCGTACGGCAATGAATGACTTGCCAACGTAGTTCGCCAAGTGCATCAACTTGACCAGTACTCAAGTACTGTGATGCGGCAACCGAGTCATCAATAGCGCGGCTATGTTGTTTAAAGCTAGTTAACTCGACAGGCTTAACCGTAATGCTTGATTTAGTAACCTTCTGTTCTTCAGCTTCTTCTAATCGTTCCAATTTTAACTCAGCAGAGTACAAGGCGGCTTCAAGTTCAGCGATTCGTTTTTGTTCTTTAGTTAGTCGCATGTCCAATATCCTTTAATTATTTTCTATTGATTCGAAGCCAGTCTCGGAAAGCGTGGCTATCTGTTTTAGCTACTGGTTTAGGCATGCTAGAGTAGTGCTGACACTCGCGCATGAACTGGTCGAGGTGCTTGCCATGAAGCAAGTACTTAATATCATCGGCTAAGTCTTCCATACTCCTTTTACTGCCTATTCGTTTTTCGACTGTTGCTAGGTATTCAATTGATTTGTCTTTTAATACGATTTCAAATTCGTGTTGATATACCTTTACAGCGTTTGGTGACTGTTGTTCAAGTGTTGCTAATCGACTAACAACGCTATATAGAAAGTCACTGTCCAACGCTGAAGCTGCCTTTTTTAATTCTTGAAAATACATGTTTAAATCCCGTTTTTTATGATTATTGTTTGTGCCTTCGCTAGCCAGTAGTTGGCAGCTAACAAATCTTCTCGTTGTGACACCGTAATGTCTTTACGTTCTAGTTGACGTTGAACCCAGTTCTTAAACTGAGAATCAGTAAACGTCATTTGCTCGCGGTCTAACGTCGTTCTACCAACAGCGAACTTAAGATCGTCGTTTGCTTTGTCGTAGGCGTAGAGTACTTGTGACTGTTCTTTAGTTCGTTTGCGTTCTTCAAATTCGGCTTGCCTTTGAACTTGCTCTAGTTCATTTGAATGAGCAGATAAGAGTATTTCAAGCTCTTCTTCGTCTAACCATTGATTAAGTCCACCAGCAACACGACAAGAAGCTTGAAACGCTTCCGGTGCTTGATATTGAATAGCATCTAGAACAGCACTAGCAAGCCAACGATTTGAAGTGTCACGCTGAACGTGATTGAGATTAATCTGCTGCATAACCGAGTCCTTTTAAACGTGCTTTAAATCGATTAACGTACTTGGTTACAGTGTTCCGTGAGCAATTGTTTTCACGAGCTAGAGAGCTAATCGATTTGATACCTAGACAAGACAATATTGCCAGTTCGGCACTGGCTATCTCATCAAACCGTTCTGGTCTGCCGCCTGCGTTTTTCATATTATTGCCTCTATGTTGTAATTTAGAATTGCCGCTTTTCGCACCAACTAGCGCGGCTAACTAGCAGGAATTGGAATCATTCGGTGCATGAGCAAGAGCAACTTTGCTTCATACAGTTATTTATAAAGAGTTTTTGAGCAGGTTATTGAGCATGAAAAAACCCTCGACGTGATGCGAGGGCTAGAGTGATTAGAGTTTGGCGTTGATGATGAATTGTAATTGTTTACTAGCGGCTTCTACGTTGTCTATTGCTAGAAATGCCGCTGCCTTTGATGTCTGGTCACAGAGCTTTTCTATTGCTTCAAGCTTGCGAATGGCTTCGGCGTATAGCTTCTTGTCGATCTTGCCTTTAATAAGAGTTAATTTGCCGCCTTTAGTGCTTGAACGTCGGTAGTCTTCTAGAGTCGTTAAAAACTGGCTGGTCATCTGCCTTGTTTCTATCGCAAGAGTTTTAAGCTGCTTAGATTGTTTGGCTTGATCGTTGGTATTGTTAACAACTATTTTGGCGAGCTGTTGAAGCTCTTCAAATGAAGCAACAAGAGTTGTTGTATATGAGTTAATCTGGCGACTTAACTTTGTTGCTTCACTTGGCTCAAACAAACTCGATAAGGCGCGTTCAAGGAGTAGTTTCAATCTTTTGTTGAGTACTTTTCCTGTTTTAGCCGTGTTCTTTCGTAACCATTTACGAGCCGAGTCGATAGCACTAGATTCAGCAAGGAATTCATCGAATGTCAGAGTGGTTGGTGTTGGTTTCATGTAAATATCTCCCGTTTTGAAGATATTTATGGTTGGGTCAAACTTGAGTTGATACTAGGAGAATTGAGCGTAATGCTAAGCTGTAGTCCGATCATGTTTCCATCAAAAATATCTATGTATTTCTTTGATTTAGTGATGAATATGGAGGAAAATGCGTAGATATACGCGAAAAAGGGTGGGGTGGCTTTGTTTTTAACTACTGAACAACGTTTAACTGAAAAGCTGAACGAAGAAAAGGGATATCTTTGGAAAGCGGTTGAAGAACTCAAAGCCAAGATTGATGAAACCAATAACCAGTTGAACTTACTTGAGCAGAGCGCACCTGATCATTTTTCCAAGGTGCTTGGTGCGAGACAGAGAGTCAGCGAAGTCAAGAATAAGGCTGAAGAGCGCTTAGGAGAGATCGACGCCATCTATAAAAGCGTTGAAGCGGCAAAGGAGCTTGTAACATCGTTGAAAGAGGAAGCTGATTCAAATCTGGCTACTGTTAAAGAATATGAATCAACAGCTTCCGATAAATCAGAGTCTATAGCTCAATACCACGAGCAATATTTGGAGTCAAAGGCGGAAATAGATGAAGCTCTAGTTGAACTTAATCGTCTCGTTGCTGAGAAAGAGCGTTTAGCTGTCAAAGTTGAGTCGCTCTCTGAACAAGTGACCAGTACCGAACTGGTAGCAAGTAAGTTGAAGTCTTTACTGACTACTGCAACTAAGCAAAAAAGTGAATTTGATACTCTTCATGGAGAAGTCTTTGGTTTTACATATGAGGATGAAAACGGCGAAGAAGTTGAACAAGCTGGTTTAAAAGATGAGCTTGAGATTGCTTATTCTAAAGTCAAAAGTGACGTTTCTTCATTGAACGAAGAAGTTTCAAACATAGAACAACGATACAATGAAAAGCTAGATACTATTGAAGGGAAATATCAAGAAGGCTTACAGTCTTTTGTGTCTAAGGCCGAAAAGCAATACAGTTCTATCGTCGAGCAGATAAAATCACTTCTTCCCGATGCTCTAACAGCCGGTCTTTCTGGTGCATATATCGACAAGATCAAAGTTGAAAAAGAACAACTGGAGAAACATGAAGCTTCATTCAATAAAGCGATTGGTTGGTTAATTATATGTTCTTTGCTGCCCGTTGCTTTCAGTATGGTTCGAGTGATTTTTTTAAATGAGCCGTTTGAATCAGTTATTCAAGATGCACCAATGATTTATTCGATGATGCTACCGGTTTATGCACCAATTCTTTGGGTGGCTTACTCTTCAAATAAGAGCTACAAGCTTAGCAAACGACTAATCGAAGAGTACACACATAAAGAAGTTTCGAGCCGAACATTTGAAGGGTTGTCAAATCAGATTGACAACATCGGTGAAGATGATACGAGTGGTGAGTTGAGAACTAAATTGCTCTTCAACTTACTTCAAGTAAACAGTGAAAACCCAGGTAAATTAATATCTGATTACAACAACTCTGATCACCCAATCATCGACGCTATCGATAAAAGCTCAAAGTTAGCCGATGCGATTAATCGACTAGACAATGTACCTTTGGTTAGTCCATTGCTACGGCATCTTAATGCGAAAGAAAGAAACAAGATTGAGCAAAAAGAAAAAGATATGTTGAATGTAGTTGATGTAGCGATGACTCCCGAAGGTAAGGCTCAAGAAGAAGAGTCGCCCCATAAAGCAAACTAAGTCGGCTAATTGAACAACTTGTAAAAGGTTCGTTAGCTTGAATACTAACGAGCCTTTACATTGATAATTAGAGATAACGACTTCGTAAGTGTTCTTTAAAGTAGTTGGCGTTCAGTGTCTCGCCAGTTGCTTGTTTAACTAGCTCATCGGTAGTTAATAAGCTGCCCTTGCTCCAGATCTTCTCTGACAACCAATTACAGATTGGCGACAAGTCACCAGAGCGTATAGCGCCGTCAACATCTACAGTCTTCTTCATAGCGGCCATGAACTGTGCGGCATACATAGCACCTAGTGTATAACTCGGGAAGTAACCGAATGCACCTTGAGTCCAGTGAATGTCTTGTAAGCAGCCGTCTTTGTAGTTATGCACTGTACATTTGCTCTCCGTCCAATGAATGTCCTGCATACAACCGTTTTTGAAATTGCCTTCCGTTGAGAGTCCCAAATACGCTTTCATTTTTTCGTTCCAGAGCTCTGGTACGTCTGTATGCTTGATGGCACCGTTCATAAGATCACGTTCAATCTCATATCGAAGAATAACGTGGGCAGGGTATGTTAATTCGTCCGCATCTACGCGAATAAAGCCTTTCTCTACGCGAGTGTAGATTTTGGCTAGATTGTCTTTTTCAAACTCATCTCCAGAAAAATGCTTGGAAGCCATGTGAGCAAGATGGTCGATAAATGCGTTGTTTCGTCCTATTTGCATTTCAAAGAAGAGCGACTGTGACTCATGAATTCCCATAGAGCGGGCTTGACCAGCTGGTGTTCCTGCTAAATCTTTTGGTAGCCCTTGCTCGTATCGGGCATGGCCAGTTTCGTGGACGATCCCCATCAATGATTGGACAAACTCGCTTTCATCATAACGTGTTGTAATACGCACATCTGTTGGCACACCGCCACAAAATGGATGGACACTTTCATCAAGCCGACCGTGTTCAAAATCGAATTGAAGTAGCTTCATGACTTCCAGTCCCAGCGCTTTTTGTTTTTCCGCAGGGTAGTGCGCAGTTGGCAATAAGATGTTGTCTGATTGCTGTTTTTCAAGCGCTTCGTCTATCAAGGAAGGTAGCCACGTTTTTACGTCAGCAAAAAGCGTGTCTAACGATGCAGACGTTGTGCCTGGTTCATAAATATCAAGCATGGCATCGTAAGGCGCTGTGCCGTTTGCTTCGGCTCTAATTTGCGCTTCTTCTTGCGATAGCTTGACGACTTCTGCCCAGTTCTTTTCAAAGCCAGACCAGTCATTTTCTCCGCGTTGCGTACGCCATGCATGTTCACATTTGGAGCCAGCAAGAGATTTAGCTTGAACTAATGATTCTGGTAGCAAGTTAGCTTGTTGCCATTCACGTTTCATTTCTCGTAGGATGGACTTTTCACTTGCAGATAGCGTCTCTTCTTCTGCCTGAGCGAAAAGCTCGCCCAAGTGTGGCTGAGTCATCAATGAGTGGATGTGTACATCAAGTTCTGCCATAGCATTGGAGCGCGCTTCAGCGCCACCAGATGGCATGACCGCTGCTTGGTCCCAACCTATGATGGCAGAGAGGTGCTCAAAATTTGCCACTTTTTTGGAATGTTCAATGAGTTTTGTAAATGCTTTCATGTGACTACTCTTATTCTTTTGTTCTTTCCCTAAACACCCGATAACGGGTCCTTTACGTCGAGTTGCACGAAACAACCTGCGTTAATTTACTAATAATTAACAATTAATCGTCACTCATTGTCCATAAATTCACCCAGTTGTATAGCTCTCTTAAAAAAGAAGCTTGCGAATCTCGTGGATTGACGGTATTGATGACGGATTAACAATTAATTATCACGATAATATGGATATCTTGAATTTTGAGGCATTTATTATTGCCATCACTATTTTAACGCTAACGCCGGGTTTAGATACGGCCCTTGTTATCCGTAATACCAGTCGCGCGGGTTTAAAAGACGGATGTACAACCAGTTTAGGGATTTGCTTTGGCTTATTTGTGCATGCTTTCTTTTCAGCGGTTGGAATTTCGGCCATTCTGGCGCAATCTGCAGAGTTGTTCCAAATCGTAAAAATGATTGGTGCAGCTTATCTTATTTGGCTTGGTCTGAGCAGTTTAAAAGCCCTGATGGCGTCGAAGAATGGTTTGTCAGTGACTGAGCAGGTTCATGAAGTGTTTAATGGCAAACGCTCTTTTAGAGAGGGCTTTCTTTCTAACGTCTTGAACCCAAAAACGGCAGTTTTCTACTTGGCGTTCTTGCCACAGTTTGTGAATCCAGAAGGTTCTCCTTTGCTTCAATCAATGATGATGGCATCCGTGCACTTTATTATTGCGATGGTTTGGCAGTGTGGTTTGGCTGGCGCACTTAACTCAGCTAAGAGCCTGTTAAAGAATGCGAGCTTTATGAAGTGGATGGAAGGGGCGACGGGCGCTGTCTTAGTCGCACTTGGCGTAAAGTTATTGATTGAAAAGCCCGTGTAATGCGCAATATTTACCACCTTTTGATATTGCTCGTTGTGTTTATTACTGGCGTGGTTGGTGCCATTGTTTGGCAGACATGGCCACAGGTACAGTTTGCGCAACGTGGCATGACCTGGTCTTGGCACTGGGGCTATTTCGAGCCATTTTCCAATGGAATACAACAGACGCGAACTCAAGATACGAAACAGCTGTTACTTCGACGTGTGTATATGAATGACGGTATTGTCGTTTTTGTCTCGACAACAATGGACAATAAATTTGAAGTTGATGTTGTAAAAGAGCAAAGCTGCGAACCTAAAACGACAACTTGGGCTTCAGTATCCGTCAACCATCAACGCATGAGACATGTGCCGATGGTTTGTGATGCACTGGGGCAGAGCTACTTTTATCGCTACATCGGGAAGCATCTTGAATCGATTGAAGTTGGGGTTGGAGATTCGTTTGTAACAGAGGCGTTTTCAGACTGGCCGCTATCAGAGCTGAAGTCGGATCAATTCAAGCAAAAAAATGCGAAGTTTTTTCAAGAACGTGGAGAAAAGGTTGAGCATCAATGGTTGAGAGATTAACCGCTTAACTTAAGATAAAATAAAGCCCGCTGAATACCAGCGGGCTTTATGTTTTTACCATTTCCAATTTACTTTCAGCGATTGACGGTTCATTACTGAACACTTGTCATGTCACTAAGCTTTTACTGCTTCAATTTCATCAGATTGCGATGCTGAGCTAAAGAACAGCTTGGTTTCTGCCAGCACGACGTGACGCAGTGCGATCAAACCGATTAGGTTAGGAATCGCCATCAGACCATTTACGATATCGGCGAGTAGCCAAATCATGTCTAGATGGAGGAACGCGCCTGATGCCACTAAACCAACGAAAATCAGCTTATAAGGAAGCACCGCTTTTGTACCAAAGAGGAACACAACGCAACGCTCACCGTAGTAGTTCCATCCAAGAATGGTTGTGAATGCAAAAAACATCAAACCAATTGACACCAGCATTGGGCCAAATGTATCCGCATTCAAACCTACCGCAAAGGCATGAGTCGTCATTGCTGCACCAGAAAAGTCGCTTTGCCATGCGCCAGTAAGGATCAAGGCTAGGCCCGTCATGGTACAAATAATGATGGTATCAAAGAAGGTACCTGTCATTGAAATCAGGCCTTGTTTCACACAAGAGTCTGTTTTCGCTGCCGCTGCTGCCATAGGCGCGCTACCCAAACCAGATTCGTTTGAGAATACGCCACGAGCGATACCTGATTGGATTGCTAGCATGATACTTGCACCTAAGAAACCGCCGGTCGCTGCTGTTGATGTAAATGCTGAGACCAACACTAATTCAACGGCGTTGACCAATTGGTCTGCATTCATGATGATCACGCTTAAACACGCCAACACGTAAAATACAGCCATGGTAGGAACCACTTTTCCTGCAACGTTAGCAATGGATTTGATGCCACCCAAAGTTACGAAAGCAACCAAAAGAGTCAGTACAAAGGCAGAGAGCTCACGGTCAACACCGAGAGATATCTCACTTGCATCCAGAATCGCGTTTACTTGTGGAAACGTACCAATACCAAAACAAGCAACACCCAAAGCAAACACTGCAAACATGATCGCGAGGGCTTTTGAGCCAACACCGTATTGCAGATAGTACATCGGGCCACCAATCATTTGGCCTTTATCATCTACTCTTCGGTATTTAACCGCTAACAAACATTCGGCGTATTTAGTCGCCATTCCGAAAAGGGCGGCGAGCCACATCCAGAATAGGGCACCTGGTCCACCAAGTTTGATCGCGGTGGCAACACCAACAATGTTACCAGTACCAATCGTTGCTGAGAGCGCAGTACAAAGTGCTGCAAAGCTAGAAACGTCACCTTGTTTATCAGATGACTTATCTTTACTGAATACCATCGCTAGCGCTGTTGGGAGATGTTTAAACTGGATCAAGCCGAGGCTAAAAGTGAAGTAAACACCGGTACCCACTAGCAAAATAAGCAGTGGTGGACCCCAGACAAAATTATCGATGGTTTGTAGTAAAGATTGTAGGTCGTTCATGATTTCCCCTTAATAAAACAACTAATAAGGAGAAGAGGGAAAGGACGAGATCAACGATCTCTAAAAGAACTAAGCTATTGGTTGTAGGCGGGAAGGCCAAGCAAAATAGTTAGGTTGTAACTTTCCACTCCTCTGTCCTTTTGCCTGAGAGTTTCACCTTGCGTGAGTGCAAGACTTGCTCCTTCGGCGACCGATTTAACGGTTCTCTCCAGAGGTTCCTCCAACTACAGTCCCCGCTACCTAGGTAGCACCTGAAATAGTTAATTCTTCGGCGAGTTATGCTAATCAAATGTTACAATTTGATTAATAACCACTCTCCTGCAGTCTTCATCGGAACAATTACTCAATTAAATGAGTAAAGGTTAGTTAATGATGCTGGTCATCATTAACGTGTGAACTCTATCATGTTTTTGGTCCATTTCAACACCCTATATCAATTTATTTTCAACGAAATAACCCCACTTATTTTCACGAAGCTATGTTTACCAAGTTTTTTGTGTGAGCTACTGCATAAACAAAACTCATTGGGCTAGGGAATAGAACCAAGAACACACTTCAGAACGATAAATATGTTTCGATTATTACGGTATAAGTTATTCAATTGAGAACACAAATTTGATTAAAATCGAAGCACTTATTTTAAAATCTACGCTAAGTTGACCTTATGGGGCGTATAAATGAGTTACAATAAATCTTTGTGAAACCGTCTATGGACCTAGGCAGTTTTTCATAAGTGGACAAGGAGGCGGTATGACCAGATTATTAGCCATTGCGGTGTTGATTGCAGTAGCATTTGTGCTGTTTCGTTATCGAACCAATGAAAAAGTCCAAAAAGCGACCGTTATAACATTAATTGGCGCCTTTCTGATTTATACAGCATCGATTATGTTTGCGGAATTGATCCGCTAGCAAAGTAAAAGAGTCCTTGGAGTAGTATACGGTGAGTTCTCAGAACAAGATGGAAGAACAAGACGACGTTGTTGTCATTGAAGAGCGTGACAAACGTACTCATATCTATATCGCGATTGCTGCGGTATTAGGCTTGGCATTTGGTGGCCTTGTTGGTTCGATTGTCACTGCGAACAAGTGGGAATCGACTTATCATGTGCTAGAAGAAAAATACCAAGCGTTGACGCAAGATAAAACGCAGTTGGTGTCTCAAGTAAAAGTGCGCGAAGAAGCGCTCGACCAAGAAATACAAGATAAAGTCACTGAACTGCTCGCTGCGAAAGATGAAGCGCACGAGAAAGCGCTTAAGAAGTTACAAAAGCAATTGACTGAGGTCGAGAAAGTTAACCTGTCGCTAGAGTCTCAATTGAAACAACAGGCAGATAAGATCAACACGACAAAGTCAGAAAATGAGAAGCTGAGTCGTCAAGCGGATATGCAAGCGACTATCTTTGAACGATCGCGCGAGGTGTTTCAAAAAGAGCTGAAAATTTCGCAAGAATTGGAGTCTCTAGAGAAAGAAAGGGCGAAATTATTGCCTAAGATCGAGAAACTCAAAAAAGAGTGTGATGTATTTTTGGAAGGTAAATCTTGGGACGTGAAATCGGACGCGTGTGATAAACACGATGAAGCCAATTCACGACTAAGTCAGGTCGATCAAATGATTGAAGTTTATAAAATGGATCTCAAGCAAATCAAAGCAATAACTGAAGATATCGGCCTCTAGATCTTTTATACCTGATTTTGGAAAGTAAAAGGAGCTCTTTAAGAGCTCCTTTTTCGTTGCTAGCTTTAAACTCGGGAGCTAACGTTTATTCTTAGATACGCGAGGCGTCATAGCCTGAAGCAAGCAGCAATTCTCGCTCATGTTTAATCAGTTGGGCGCGATCTTCAATCAGCTCATTGAGAGCTAGTGAGGGCTTGCCTGCTAAAGCCTTGAACGACTCAAAAGATTCCGCGGTGTCGATTTTATCAATCATCTGACTGATGACATTACGAGCCTCACACGGGTTACTCGTAGTGGTAAAGTATTCCACTTGCTTTGCTGCCGATTTCATCTCTGTCAACAGCTCAAGTGGGCTGCTCTCTTTTGCTACCGCCATGTAGTTATCCAGCACGCGCTTTGCGTAAAGCAGTTCTTTGAGGGGGATATCTCTTCCACTCTCGATTAGAGATTCGCTAAGGATCATACTTGAGCTCATGGGCATTCCTTCTTATATACAACGCAGCTTTTGATGTTTCCCTGAGTCTAATTTATTGAAGTCACATTGGGAATGGGTAAAAAGCATTTTTAACGCATTTTTATTCATTAATGAAAACGCGAATGCGATGTTTATCCGGATCGGTAGCCACAAAATTTAAGCCATACACCGAAGTCCTTGGTGGTTGAGCAAACTCAACGCCCATGTTTTTCCAACTGTTGTAAACGTGCTCTAACGTATGGCGGTTGCGCACTGCAAATGATAACTCGGTGCCACCACCTTTGATGTCGCTGGAAGGGGAAAGAACATCACTTTGCTTGAGTGTCAGTTTTAAGCCATTTGCGAGTGGCATAGAAGCAAATGTTGGAGACAAAAACGTGACCTCACAATCAAACAGTTTCGAGTAAAAAGCTTGGCTTACGTGGATGTCCTCAACATAGAGGACGAATGAATTGATAGTTAGCATGGTCTGTTTCTCAATTTACTAGAAGTATGAGGTTGAATCTAACGGAAGGGTAAGACAGGCTTTGTCAGTAGAAGATTCGAAGGAGAGTGTAAGAATAAAGAAAAGGAGCCATTTGGCTCCTTTTTAACTGAATCAGCGGATATTAGTTGGTACGTTTCGAAGCGTACCAGTTGTTTTGATACGCCTTAGATGCAAACAATGCGTTTGCTTTTGCGCGTTCAATAACGGATTCATCGACTTCTAGCGGTTTCATGGTTTGGCTTTCAAAGTCGTATTCCATGGTCGACACTTTTTCACCAGGAGAAAGCACAACTAGGTTGCCACGCGTTAAATAACCAAAGTTTTTGTCGTATTGCATCATTGCGCGTTCATCTTCGCGAGCCAGTGGTTTCGTTAAATCACGACCAATCATCGGCGTTTTGGCGTCTACGCCAATAAGAGACAACAGCGTAGGCGGCATATCTATGTTGTTTGCGATACGGTCATCTTTACGTGGTTGAATGTCTTTACCAATGATCAAGGCAGGAATGTGGAAATGCTTAACCGGAACCAAGTTAGCGCCAGACACGCGGGCATCGTGGTCTGCAATGACAATGAAAATA
This sequence comes from Vibrio sp. Y42_MX_L11, assembly GCF_024181785.1. NCBI lineage: Bacteria > Pseudomonadati > Pseudomonadota > Gammaproteobacteria > Vibrionales > Vibrionaceae > Vibrio > Vibrio sp. Y42_MX_L11. The sequence continues at coordinate 246,215 of NZ_JAMZAP010000003.1, read as the reverse complement.
GTATCATCCCAGTAGGATGAGTTTTTCGCCTTTTCAAAGAACGTACCCAAAGCGTAATCTGAATATTTCACCGCGTTGTTACGCGTCATGTGTTCGGAATCGTATGGCTCAATTTTACCTTTCGGATACTCATAAGGACTGTGATTGCTTGACGTAAAAACTAAGCTGAAAAAAGGTTTGTCGCTTTTTGAAAGACGTTCAAACTCTTCGTCTGCTTTGTTGTATAAATCTTCATCACTGACCCCCCAAGAGCCAACAAAGCTTGGGTTATTGTAATCATCTTCTTCGACGATTTGATCAAAACCATTACCGAAGAAGAAGGTTTTCATGTTATCGAAGTTTGCTTCACCGCCATAAATAAATTGCGTGTGATAGCCTTGTGCTTTGAGTAAGTCTGCGATGGTAAAGAAGCCTGTTTGGCTTTTGCTTAGTTTCACCACTGCGCGAGAAGGGGATGGTGGAAAACCCGTGGTTACGGCTTCGATACCACGAACAGAACGAGTACCCGTTGCGTACATTTGCGTGAACTGCCAACCTTCAGCCATGAGTTCATCCAGGTTTGGCGTAAGAGGCAGACCACCCAAAGAACCCACAAATTGCGCTCCTAAGCTCTCTTGTAGCAAGATCACTAAGTTCTTACGTTTACCATGGTAAGTCGCGGGGTTACTGTTCATGGTTGGAAGCAATGTTGGATCAAAGTCGGACTTTTTTGACGAAGCGCGAACTAGCTCCAGCATCTTTTGATTATCCATCTTGCCGTAGAACTGCTCTGCGCTTTTTTCTGACTTCATGCTGTTGACAGCAAACAGCAGTGAGTAAGATGAGTTTAATGCTAAGTCGTTAAGCAGTGGATCGTTAGAAAACGCCACCATGGCTGGGTTTAGTGGGCGGTGGCCTAAAGACGAGCGTGCGCCTGCAACACCAAGAAGCACAACAAAAATGGCTAATAGTGGGCGCCATTTCCAGTTGATCTGCTGTGCATTGTCGGTCAGTTTTTTGCTCCACTTCCAACCCAAAACTAGAGTTAATGCCGTGCCTAACGCGCCAATAAACAGCTCTAGCTTATAGCCAGTCCAAAGCATGCCCATGACCTCTTTCGGATAGATAAGGTATTCCACAAACAGACGGTTTGGGCGTAGGTCATATTCTTGAATGAATGGTGCCGTTGCCAGTTCCATGTACACGAGAATCCAAAGCCCTAAAACCATCCATATGCGCAATATCCATTTCCAGTATTGCCCAATCTTGCCGTTTAATGGCATTAGGGCTGAAAGCAGTGCAGGGAGGATGAATAACCAGCACAATGTTGCAATGTCTACGCGTAAGCCTTGGCCTAGGATGTAAATTAAGTCGTTGAAAGAGTCAATTCGATCAAGTTGCCAAAAGGCGAGCAAAACGCGTGAGATAGACAAAAATATAAGTGAAAACAAAGAAAAAGCAGCAATTGGCTGCAAAGGCCCCCACACAGAGCCCTTAGATAAGTTTTTCATATTTATTCGAATAGTTTAATTGTTATGTTGTGTTGTTTTTAACAAAGCAAGCGTGAAATAAACGTGAATTATAATGTGGGTTTATGGTCGAGTAGTGTAAGTGTTGGTATGTCTATGTAAGTGTGGAATGAAGCTCATGTTCGGCTGGAACATAAATTAAACAGGTTATGGTCTGTATCGCTTTTGTTAGCACTTTGGGAAAGTGACGACAAACGTATTCCTACTATTTTCTCTGGGAATGAGCTCAAGTGTTGCACGGTGTAGTGCTGTAATGTCTTTGCAAATTGACATCCCTAAACCCGCACCGTCGCCATGTTCGGAATGACCCCGATAAAACTGTTCGAAGATTCTTTCACGAGTTTCTTTCGGGATTTCTGGACCAGTATCGGAAATTAAGACTTTGATTGTATTATTGTTCTCAGTGAGGCTGACTTGTATGTCACTGTGCTCGCCGGAGTAACGAATCGCATTATCGACGAGGTTACGAAATAACACCTCTAACAACATTCGATCACCGGATATAGCGATGTTGGAAGATGATAAACTGATGTCTTGCTTCTGCTTCAATGCTAACGGTGCCAAATCAGCAACAACGGTTTGCAACAAAGGGGTTAGCTCAACGGTGTCGAATACACGTTCTGATAAGCTATCTACTTTAGCTAAAGTCAGTAGCTGATGGATAAGGCGGTCAGTGCGTTTAATGCCTTGCAGAATGTTGTGTAAATCTCCTCTCAGTTGCTCCGGATCATTACTTTCAAGTGCATTTTCTACGTTAAGACGAAGGATTGTTAGTGGGGTTTTTAGTTCATGCGCTGCAGCACGTGTAAAGCGTTTCTCTCTTTGCCAGGCTAACTCTAGTTCAGAGAGGAGAGAGTTGAGCGAATCGACAAGTGGTGCGAGTTCAACGGTGTTGTCTTTTACATGAATGCGATCTAATCGGTGTACGTTTCTTTGTGTGATGGCGGTGCGCAGGTCGTTAATCGGTCGGAAGTGTTTATCGATCAACCAAAACAGCAAAAGCAACAAAGTTGGTAGTATCAGCAATTGTTCTATTGATGTGGATAGGGCAATTTCGTGGATGATCTCTTTACGTATCTTGTATTTTTCTGCAACCACGACGTATTCATTATCATGTTTTGTTTGTGGTAGTGAAATCTGAAATGTACGCCATTGTGTAGCGTCTTTTACGATATCAGCGTAGCCGTTATTATCAAAGGACGTAGAGAGTGCGTGCAAGCTTTGATCAGAGCTCCAGATTAGTGTGTTGTCTCGATAGAATTGGAAAACCAAGTTTTGTTCATAAGGGTGGCCGAACTTTGTGACATTGTCATCGTCAGACTTTGATATTGACTCAATGTTTTCCATCCACTCATTAAATAACTCTCGATGGTTAGCGAGAGTCCTCTCTTCCGTTGAAATTGAGAGCGTCAGCAACATTAATTTTGCGGATTGTCCAAGCCTAGCGTCATAAACTTCTTCGACCTCGTGCTTCGCAGATTGGAAACTGAAATAAAGTGAGATGAGTAAGAGAACACTTACCAACACGCCGACTGATAGAGTTAACTGACGTTTGATCGAGTACGATTTCTTATCTTTCAAGAATGTACCCCACACCGCGAATATTTTTAATGACCACTTTGGGCGCTTTTTTACGCAAATTGTGAATATGAACTTCGATAGCGTTGTCGCTTGAACCTTCATCCCAGCCGTGTAGTGATTGTTGCAATTGCTCCTTACTTTGCACGCGTCCGGCGTTCGTCATCAAACTGGTGAGGATTTTAAATTCATTGCGTGTGAGTTTAAGCGGCGCGTCATCGTAGCGAATGCTTTGTTCCGATAAGGATAAAGATAACTGTCCAACTTGAATGATTTCTTCTGCACTACCGGATTGACGGCGAATCAACACACGCAAGCGAGCGAGCAACTCTTCGAGTGCAAACGGTTTTCCGAGGTAGTCATCTGCGCCGCCGTCGAGGCCTTGAACGCGATCGCGAATGTCGTCTCGTGCGGTAAGTATCATCACTGGGAGCTTAAATCCGCCTTTGCGAATATTACGCAGAACTTCCAATCCATCGATATCGGGGAGAGTGAGATCCAAAATCACGGCAGTGAACGCTTCTGTTTTGAGTGCGCTAGTCACGCCAGACCCTTTTTCCACCCAATCCACGGTGTACCCATGGCGACTTAATGAAGTCACCATGGATTGACCGAGTAGTTTGTCATCTTCTACGAGTAATAAGCGCATGGTTTATTTCAGTCTCCCAAGAGTCGCTTCAATTTCCAGTTTTCGACCTTTATCCGCCAAAGGTCGGTCAGGGCGAGGTGACGCCTGCATTGCGCGAGTAAAATACACTTTCGCTTCCTTGTCTCGACCTTCTTCTGCAAGGAAGTCTCCATAAAAATAGTTCGGATCGATGCCTTTTGGATTGATCTCTAACGCTTTTTTCAACATTTCTTCGGCTTTATCGTCATCACCAAAGCCAATTGGCCACCCCGGAACTTTGTAATACAAAGAACCTAAACTGGTGTATGCAGAGCCATCAAGCGTTTGCGGAGACGTTGCAATTACCCCTTCGAGTAAAGATTTGGCTTCTTTGGCGAGTGATAGTGCACCTAAGCCACCTTGAGCACCAGCCAGCGATGCTTTATTGATTGCCAGCCAAACAGTGAGTTCGGGATTGCCGGGTTCTCTGTCGAGATAAATACTGGTTTTGGCAATCGCGCGATGGAAGCATTGTTCCTTTTCGTCATCGTCAGGCGTGCTGTACTGACATTCCGCCCATTTCTTTTGAACCTGTTGCAGTGGAGCATTACCTGCCAACGCAGCGGTCGAAGCTAACGTTGAACAAATCGTCAAAGCGCAAAGTAGTTGTTTGGTATTCATCGTCCATGTCCTCTTCAGTGACTGACTCGGTTTACGTACTGGTGAATGGTTTCTTGTTGCTTACGAATCGCAGAAGAAACCACACTTGGAAGCAATTGATTGATGCGAGCAAAAAGCTTTTCTGGCCAACCAATCCATTTCGCGGAAATTTCTTTTTCCAACATGGTGACAACGTGATCGGCTACAACTTGCGGCGAGTCCGTTTTGTTACCCAGTTGTCGATTCATTTCATTGACGGCATCGCTATTGAGTGAGGTTTCTGTCGCTCTTGGTGCCAAATACAGCGCACTGATTCCGGTTGCGAACAGCTCTCTGTCGAGCGATTCGGTAAACCGGTGCAATCCCGCTTTTGCCGCGCAATAGGAGGTATAGCCAGGGTAGCCAATTGAGCCGAATGTTGAACCAATATTGAGAATCACCCCAGGCTGTTTTAACCACGTTAACGCCGACTGGCACAGCAGCATCGGCGCGACGAGATTGAGTTGGATTTCGTCTGCAATCTGCGTTGGTCGTTTGTGGCTTAACAACGAGAAATCGTTGCTACCCGCATTGTTAATCAGTGCGTCCACTTTTTGATGTTGACGCGCTCGATCTTTAATCGTTGTTAATCCTTCTGATGAGGTGATGTCTGCAACGACTACGTCATGACGTTCTGGATTTGACAGTTCACGCTGTAGTGCTTGCAAGCTTTCTTCGTTTCGTCCAACAAGAATGAGGCTGACACCGCGCTTTGCTAACTCTTGCGCGATGGCTTGCCCAATTCCACCCGTTGCGCCTGTCAGGAGAATGGTGCTGTTGTTAATGTTCATGCCTCACCTCACGCCGCTTGTTGGGTTGAGAAGGAAGGCAAAGAGCGCAGCATTTGTCCGTACAATGCGAACACCATTCTTGCGGAGTCGATGATGACTTGTTGATCTTCCACTTTGGTGATTTTGTTCATCAGTGATTCAAAAAATTGCAGATGATCTTGGTCTAACACGCTGTGTGAAATTAGGTAAGTCATTGCTGAAGGCGGTAGGCTTAGCGTTGACTGGATTTTTTCTGCCATTTGGCCACCAATGCCGACGCTGGTGCCTTCTAATACCCACACCATGCCAAACAGCGCGAGTGGGTTGTGGCGGTCAATGTTGTGGTAAAGGTAGGAAACCATCAATTCAATCGGCGCACCAACTTGGCCTACATCTTTGTTGTTGCGCACTGCTTCGGCATCGCCGCCGCACGCTTTGATGTCATTTAAAATCCATTCTTGATGGCCTTTCTCTTCCTCGATGTACTCGGCAATGGCATCTCGTACCCATTCGTATTCGCCAGATAGTCTGCCTCCACACGCCATCAGCAAGGGAACAGTGTGCTTAACGTGATGGTAAGCTTGGGTTAGAAAGGCGATATACATATCTTTGGAAATGTTGCCTTGTTGAACGTCTGCGATGACTGGCGCAGTTAACATTGCTTGTTGAGCAGCGGTAGTGCTTTGTTTGAGTTGTTCGAAAAATAAAGTCATAACCTTCTCCTTAAGAAGCCGTTAACTAAGATGCAGTTTGGAAAGACGTAATGTGTTGCTGGAAGGGCAAAGCGATGCGTTGGATCTTTTGCGCTTGCAGCGTTAATTCAGGCGTTGTGCTCGCTAATAACTGAGCCACATCATGTTCGATTTGATTTCGTTTGAGCTTGCCGTTATCCGTGTACCAACCAGAGATGGCTCGTGGGTTGTCCAGCAGCAATAAGGTTCGGATTTGAGCATAATCGGGTAGGGTTCGGTTTAATGCATGAACCTTTGCTTCGACGTCTTCGCTATTGGCAATGACAGCACATAATGTTTGTTGGCTTTCGCCTGTAACGATCAGTGGCGTCATCGGAAAAAACGCCAACGCTTCTGATTCAATCCACTCCGGTGAGACATTTCTGCCATACGCGGTGACAATAAGGTTTTTCTTGCGCCCCGAGAGAGTGACAAAACCTTGTGCGTCAATTTGGGCTAAGTCGCCAGTCGCTAACCATTCTTGAGTAAACGGTTCATTCAAATAACCAAGAGCAACGTTGCCTTTGACGAGCAGTTCACCATCTTCCGCGATACGAATCTGAGCGTGGGGAAGCGGTTTGCCACACGTTCCTGCTTTAAATGTGGCTGGTGTATTCAAACAAACGACGGAGCCACATTCAGACAAGCCATAACCTTCAAACGCAGGGATGTTCAGCGCATGCGCGGTGTTAATCAGTTGCGACGACACTCTTGCGCCGCCAACGGCGACAAATTTTAGAGAATCCACAAGAGAGGGCTGCTGTTTCGCGATGTGAATGAGCGCAAGCAATAAAGCTGGTGTTAGCACTAAGCTTTCTGGTTTGATGGTCACTAATGCTTGTGCAAACAAACGCGGTTCGAATTGGCTTGAACCGAGTAGGCCGGTTTGCTCTCCGGGTAAAATATATGACGTCACGCCCAACATGAGTGGTACATAAACACCGGTTATGTTTTCGAGAAGCGTCGATAACGGAAGCAGCACTAAGTGCGAGTGCGCCGCGCTGTTTACTGCATCGGCGAGCGACTTCGCCACCAAACACAAATGATCATTGCTTAAACACACGCCTTTAGGCTGACCAGTCGAGCCAGACGTAAATGTGATTTTTCCGGTTTCTGGTAGATAAGCTACCTGTGTACCTTCATCTCCCAACTGGTTACGACGCAGCAAAGGCAAATTTGCAATGGAAAACGGATGGTCTTGCTGGTTAAAGCTTTGCTTAGGATGAGAAGCCAACCATGCTTGCCAATCGCCAACTAAAGCATCGACGCCTGATTGCTCTAACGTATGTTCAACTTGTGCATCAGAGAAAAAAGTCGGAATAGGTACGACGACTATGTCTGCCGCCATCGCCGCCAAATCAACAATGGCCCAATCGATGCTGTTTTCTGCGCGTAGCGCGAGTGCTTTGATGTTCTGTGCAATAAGCTCGGCGGCAACGAGTTCGATCTTGTTTAACAATTCAGAGTAAGTCAGTTCAACGGTTTGATTCGCTTCGTAGCCGACAAGTGCTACTCGATCTGGTGTCGTTTTTGCCCATTTTGTAATGGCATCGAGGAGAATATTCATACATCACCTATATTCTGGCGTTGTGTTTAACCAAGTGGTTGTGGTTGTGTTTGCGGTTTTAACGACGTTTACTTTTCTATCTAGGCTTGTTTGCGTTTTCTTTCTTGGACTAATCGAAGACGCTCGAGTCCTTTTTGCAGATTGCCAGCTAACACACGCGGTTGATGTTCGTAGTATGACCCCCAAGTAGACTCGGCATCGGGGACTTTGTTTTGATCGGCCTGCGCGATGATATGAGGCTCCAATCCTAGGCGCGCCATCATGGCGTGAAGTGGATCTGTCGCGGTGAAGATGCACCATTCAAAACCGAGATTGACCAGCATTTCTGCGATCAGGTAGAAGTGCAGAGATGACATGCCCTTAGCGAAAGATGCCAAGTGACCAAACTCCACTAAGTTCGAACGTTTTACGTCGCAGTTAAATACGTTAGAAACCAGCTTTTGGGCGTCGTCTTCCAAATACTGTTCAAGGAACAAGGGCTCATCTTCGGCGATGCGAAAGCCGCATACGGAAATAATTTGAGCGCCTTCAATGAGGGTTAAATACGCCGGCATAAATTGTTTCAGCTCGGCAAAGAATGCTTCTTGATAACGCTGAGAAACATGCTCGATAACTTGGCTCCAAAGCGGATGCATTGGATAGACGATGTCTAAAGTAAAGCCATCTGCAGAAATTTGTGCATGGTGTTTCATGAGCGCTTCCTTTGTTTGATTGGATATCAACAAAATAAAACGCGAAACTTAAGAAACTCTTAAGGAATGAAATTAAGTAGAAACTTTAAGAAAATACTTGGGAGCAGGGCTCAATATTGTTGTAACCCTTTTTACTACGGTGAATAAAATTAGAGCCAACCGATGTGATCGGTTGGCTCTAAAGTTAGGTGTCACGTATTTTAATGGTCGTGTCGGTTACATGGCTGCTTTTTTAGCTTCGTCTACCCATGCGTCGAACTTCTTCTGGTTCGCTTTGATCCAGCCATTTACATGAGACTCGATGTCTGCTGAGCTGTTCTTACCTTGGCTCATCATCATATTCTGCGCACTAACATCATTGATGTTTAGCTTGATGATTTCAAACAGCTTCGCTGCTGCTGGGTTCTTTTCAGTAAACTCTTTGTTCGCAACGATGCGCATAGAGTTCATCTCAAAGCCGTAGTTCTTACCGTTCTCTAGTGTTGTGTCGATGTCCTTACGCTCACCAGGAAGTGAAGAGAATGGCACTTCTAACCAAACAACATCTTTACCCGGAACTAAGACGCCGCTTACCCAGTAAGGTGTCCAAGTGTAGTAAAGAATCGGATCGCCTTTTTTGTAACGAGAAATCGTGTCAGCGATAATCGCAGCGTAGTTACCTTGGTTGTGCGTTACTGTGTCACGAAGCTTGAATGCATCCAACTGATGCTCAACGACCATTTCACAACCCCAACCTGGGTTACAACCTGTTAAGTCCGCTTTACCGTCACCGTTGGCATCGAAAAGCTTGGCCAGTTTTGGATCTTTTAATTGACCAATATTTGTGATGCCATATTTTTCAGCGGTTTTTTTATCGATCAAGTAGCCTTGCGCAGCACCACTTACATATTGACCTTTGCGGAAAAACTTATCATCACCGCCAGACATTGTGTACTTATCGGCGTGAAGAGGGAACCAACCTACTGCTAAGAAAGTAGCGTCGCCTTTAGCAATAGAGGTATAGCCTACGTTGTAATCCACTTCTTTAGTTGGTTTTACATCGTAACCAAGCTCTTCAAGTGCACGGTTTACGATCAATGTTTGAAACGTTTCCTCTGCAACGGTTGATTGAACTGGCTGAACAGTCACACCTTCACCCGGTAGTTCGCTTGCCACACCATAAGTTGAAAATGCGATAGTACTTAGAGCTCCAACAGAGAGCGCTTTCTTCCATGAATTATTCATTGATGTTTCTCCTAAGTTTTAGATCGTCTTGGTTCGTCTTTGTTTTCAGTTTTAATAGGTATGAAACAGGACCTGTGTGATACCAGCGAAGCTTGGTGTTACCCGCATTAACCCCTAATACTTGGGTAATACGGTCTAATAAAATGGCAAGAATTACGATGCCTAAGCCACCGACAGCAGCAAGACCCATATCAAGTCGGCCGATACCACGAAGTACCATTTGGCCCAAGCCGCCAACCGCAATCATTGAAGCGATCACTACCATAGAAAGTGAAAGCATCAAGGTTTGGTTTACCCCTGCCATAATCGTTGGTAACGCCAATGGCAATTGGATGCGGTAAAGCATCTGTTTTTTGTTTGCCCCGAAAGAGTGGCCCGCTTCGATCAGCTCTTCAGGTACTTGCTGAATCCCTAAAATAGTCAGGCGCACAACGGGAGGCAGTGCGAAAATGATGGTTACTACAACGCCTGGAACGTTACCAATACCGAACAGCATAACGATTGGCACTAGATAAACGAACGCGGGGGTCGTTTGCATTGCATCGAGTATTGGTCTAACAAATTTGGCTGCGGTTTGGCTTCTCGCCAACCATATCCCCATCGGTAGCCCGATAAGCAAACAGAAGAAGACGGCGGTTAAAACCAGTGCGAGCGTTGTCATCGCCTGTGACCACGCACCAATTAGGCCGATAAAAACAAGGGATATAAGCGTTGAAAAACCGAGTTTTACATTGGAAAACTGCCACGCCAGCAAAAATAAAATGAGCACCATGATGGGCGCAGGTGTGGACACCAAAGCAGTTTCAAACGAGGTAAGAATAAAGTCTATTGGAACTCGAATTGCTTGGAAAACAGGGCGACCATGTTCCACCAACCAGTTCAATCCCGATTCTACCCAGCTATCAAGTGGTAGAACCGCATCTTGGAATGGGTTCATAATGTCGAATGGCGCTTGCTCTACAGTTTCTGAGCTTAACCAGTCATTACTTGGGGCAGCGTCAGCACCTGCACCTTGTGACCAAGGATCATCTTGTGCAGGAGCGGTATTCGACCAGGGATCATTGTTAGTTTGCTCTGAGGACATCGTGTTAATCCTTATCTAGTGTTTGTAGAAGACGTGATTTAGTCACGACACCAAAGTAAGTACCTTGCTCATCAACGACAGGTACGGCATAAGGAACGCCTGCAACTAGTCCCAAAATGTCATTGATTGACTGCTCTGGCTGAAGAGTGACTTCATCCGTCAATTGAGCACTGGCTAGAGAGCGGTTTTCTTTGTGAGCCAAACGTAGTGAGTCAAGAGACACGATGCCGGAATATCGGCTAGATTTATCGACGACAATGCCGTAATCACGGTCATGATCCATCAGAATCTGCATCGCAGAGCCCGGGCCATCATTTTCCGATTTCTTAAAGACGGCGGCTGGCTTCTTGCGAGCGATATCTTTTGCTGTCAAGACACTTGCGATGTTTACGCCGCGGAAAAATGCTTCAACATAATCATTTGCTGGGCTGTGCAATATTTCATCAGGTGTGCCAACCTGAACAACCTCACCGTTTTGCATGATGGCGATACGATCACCAATACGCATTGCTTCGTCCAAATCATGAGAGATGAAGACAATTGTGCGTTTATCATCGTTTTGTAGACGAATAAGCTCATCCTGCATCTCAGAACGGATTAATGGGTCTAAAGCGGAAAACGCCTCGTCCATTAATAGAATGTCTGGGTCACAAGCCAATGCCCTTGCTAAACCCACGCGCTGTTTCATACCACCGGATAATTCGTCAGGGAAAGATTCTGCATAAGGGTCTAAGCCAACTCTTTCCAAGGCGGAAAGGGCACTTTTCTGACGTTCATTAACATCAATGCCAGCAAGTTCTAAACCGAATGCAGCGTTTTCGATCACCGTCATGTGAGGCATAAGCGCGAAACTTTGGAAAACCATTGAGATATTGTTGCGACGAACTTTTCGAAGTTCGTCTTCAGAGATATGGGCAATATCTTTCCCTTTGAGATAAACACTGCCTTTCGTTGGCTCAATGAGTCGGTTTAGGAGTCGAACGAGAGTAGATTTTCCCGAACCAGAAAGCCCCATGATTACGAAAATTTCACCTTCGTTAATGGTGAGAGATACATCGTTTACGCCGACTGTTAAACCTGTCTGTTCAAAAATACCATCCTTATCGATACCTTTTTCGATAAGCGAGAAGGCTCTTTCTGGGTCTTCTCCAAACACTTTATACAGTCCCTTAACTTCCAGTATGGGATCCATGTTATCTGTCCTTTTTTGTGTGTTTATAACTGTTTAACGATTTGTACTCTAATTAATTTTAGTTCAACTTTCAACGAATGGGGTTCGGTTAACTGGGTTTTATGTGCATACAATGAACAATTAAGTAGGTGTGGCTAAATGGTGTTTTTATTAACAAAAATAGATACTTATGGTTAGTCTTGTCTTTGCGTAACTTTTCCATGACATTGGTTTGAATTTATTTTGAAGTTTTTAGTACATTTCAACTCAGCCCACCTGCATAGCTATAAGGAGAAATAGATTAGAGGTCTATATTTAAAAACGTTAGAGCTCTAATTTTTAATTGGAGTTTTATTCTGCGAACTGGGTTAGGTGTTGTTATTCTTAGATTTATTCATTGATTGATTTCAATCTTGGTGATATTTATCGCTGTAGTTTAGGCAACGTATGGAATAAAAGATGGAAGCCGAACAGTTAGAAGTGCTCAACTTCATTAGTCAGTACCCACCTTTCGATGATCTACCCGAAGAGCAGTTAAAAAAGATCGCTCTAAATGCCGAGGTTGCATACTTTCGGCAAGGCACAGAGATACTCAATTTTGGAGACACGATCCGCGACTTATATATGGTGAGAAGCGGCGCTGTGGAGATCTACCGACGTAAAGGCGAACTCTATAACAGGATTGACGCTGGTGGACTGTTTGGACAGATGGGGTTGTTAATGAACAACCGTGTGCGTATGCCTGCCAAAGCGATAGAAGACACCTTGGTTTACTGTATTCCGGAGGATATTTTCAACGAGCTTTGTGACGAGTTTGAAAACTTTGCTGACTACATGGAACTGGAAGACAGCGCGCGTTTGCGAAGCGCAATATCCAGCCGCTCAGAAAGCAATGACTTTACCACTGCCAAGGCACGTAAGATCTTAGCGAGAGATCCGGTAACGTTGGAGGCGACGGCATCGATTCAAGAAGCCGCGATACTGATGGCGGAGGAAAATGTCACCTCTTTGCTTATTGTTCGCCCAGCAGAAGAACTCACAGAAGAAGATGATGAACAACTACTTGGAATATTGACTGATCGCGATCTATGTATTCGCGTATTAGCTCAGGGCATTGATACCAATATCCCAGTGAGTGAGGTCATGAGTTATGACGTGGTGTCTCTGGATTACAACGCTTATGTCTTTGAAGCCATGTTAACCATGTTGCGCTACAACGTGCACCATCTCCCTATTTTAAAAGATAAAAAGCCGATAGGAATTATTGGCATGACGGATATTGTCCGTTATGAATCTCAAAACAGTTTGTTACTCGTTAGCTCCATCTTCCAACAAACCAGCGTTGAAGATCTCAAGCAAGTTTCTGAACAAGTGAAAGACTGCTTTGTACGAATGGTGAATGAAGATGCCAACGCTCATATGATTGGTCGAGCCATGTCGGTAATTGGTAGTAGCTTTAAACAGCGTTTGGCTGAATTAGCAGAGCAAGAGCTTGGCCCTGCGCCAATTCCGTATTGTTTGGTCGCTATGGGATCGATGGCCAGGGATGAGCAGTTAATTGTAACGGACCAAGACAACGCCCTTATTCTCGACAACAGTTATGATGTTGAGATGCACGGGGAGTACTTTGAAAAGTTTGCCAAATTCGTTTGTGATGGTTTAGCAGCATGTGGCTATGCTTACTGTACTGGCGACATTATGGCAACCAATCCAGAGTGGCGAAAAACCCGAGCGGAGTGGGAGGAGTGCTTTGGCAACTGGATAGATAACCCAACTCCTGAAAGGTTGTTAAACAGTAATATCTTTTTTGATTTATTAGGTGTTCATGGGCGAGTGAAGTGGGCGGAACAATTAAGCAGCTTTATTGTTAGGCGCGCGAAAAGAAACAACCGCTTCCTTGCATGTATGGCTTACAACGCGATACGTCGTACACCGCCATTGGGCTTCTTTAAAGATTTTGTTATGGAAAAAGATGGTCGTCACCGCAATTCTATTAATTTGAAAAGAAGAGGTACTGCGCCATTGGCAGATTTGATTCGAGTACATTCATTGGCAATTGGTTCCCGTTCGCAAAACTCGTTTGACCGTTTAGACGATATCAATGATGCGGGCATTTTACCTAAAGGTCGAGGAATGGACTTGAGGGATGCAATGGAATTGATCTACATGGTTCGAATTCGTCATCAAGCACTCGATATCGAAAATGGAGATGAACCAGATAACAACATTGAGCCAGAGAACATGTCAGAGTTTGAGCGCCGAAACTTAAAAGCTGCTTTCCAAATCCTTAGTAATGCACAGAACTTCATCAAGTTCCGATACCAGAGAAGTAGCAAGTAATGTGGTTCTCAAAAAAGGCAGCAAAAGATCAGCCGTTGTTGGATACGTCTCGGACGCCAGAGTGGTCAACGTTATTCAAACAGCTCGAGAAAGAAGCAAGAGACGAGAGGCTCAAACGTTATTACTCGACACCGATGGTTAATGGGGAAACCCCAGTTGAGGAAGTGCCATTTGTCTCGGTAGATTTTGAAACGACAGGTTTGAATGCGGAAGAGGATGCAATTCTCACGATTGGACTTGTGCCGTTTACCATTGATCGTGTTCAATGTAGTGGCTCTGCGCATTGGGTTGTTAACCCTAATCGTGAGTTAAACGAAGAGTCAGTCGTGATTCATGGCATCACTGATTCTGAAGTCAAAAACGCACCCCAATTAACCCACATTTTAGGGGAAATATTGGATGCGCTGTCAGGCAAAGTTGTGCTTGTTCATTATAAAAATATCGAAAGGCAGTTTTTTAATAACGCGTTGCTAAATAGCATTGGGGAGGGGATACAGTTTCCCGTTGTCGATACGCTAGACATTGAACACGCGATACAGCGCCGTGAATGCAGTGGCCTATTCAATAAGTTAAAAGGTAAGAAGCCAGGCTCTGTCAGGCTGGGGCATGCTCGTGAAAGGTATCGCCTTCCTGCTTATCAACCTCATCATGCTTTGACCGATGCGCTGGCAACTGCTGAACTGTTTCAAGCACAGTTGCAATATCATTTTAATCGAAGCATGCCAATCTCTTCGATTTGGCAATAAGCGTTGTTTATGATGAAGACAATAAAATGCAATGAAAGGTAGGGGGCTTTGCGATTATGATGGCGGACTGAGTAACCGCTTATAAGAACTATGTTTTTTGAACATGTGCTTGGTAGTGATGGGAGGTTTCATCACTCAAACTCCGACGAAAGTAATTTAAATTTGGTCACGTATTTTTAAGGAGATTATCCGTGAGCACCGATAATAACGGTGGCATTCAACGCCCCGATGGAAAGGTAAACGCGATAGACACTGACTATCAAATTGGTCAGGATAACGTCGCGTTAAAAGTAGGCCCGTTTGGCCTTGATATTCATAACCGTGTTTTTGCAATTTCTGGTTTAGCAATCATCCTATTTGTTGTAGTAACACTATTATTTCGAGAACAGGTAGAGCCGTTTTTCGCAGATCTAAGAGCGGGTTTGTTACACCATTTGGATTGGTTCTTTCTCGCATCTGGTAATATTTTTGTCATTGTCTGTGTTGGGTTGATTTTTACACCGCTAGGTCGTGTACGAATCGGCGGTACAGAAGCGACGCCAGATTATTCCTATGCGGGTTGGCTGGCAATGCTCTTTGCAGCAGGTATGGGTATCGGTCTGGTGTTCTTTGGTGTATCAGAACCTATGTCTCATTTTAGTTCTGCTATTGGTGGCGTGAACGTTGAGAATGGTGTTCGTACTGACTGGGCCCCTTTAGGTGGTGCAGAAGGCGATGCAAGTGCTGCATCTGCACTAGGCATGGCGGCGACGATTTACCACTGGGCGCTTCATCCGTGGTCAATCTATGCGCTATTGGCCCTTGGTTTGGCGATTTTCTCGTTTAACAAAGGCTTACCACTTACCATGCGATCCATTTTTTACCCACTGTTTGGTGAGCGTGTATGGGGTTGGACTGGTCACATTATCGACATTCTTGCCGTTGTAGCGACAGTTTTTGGTCTGGCAACGTCCCTAGGTTACGGTGCGTCTCAAGCCGCAACGGGTTTGAACTTCCTATTTGATGTTCCAATGACGAATACTACGCAGGTACTATTGATTATTGGCATCACCGCACTCGCTTTAATCTCAGTTGTTGCGGGACTAGACAAAGGCGTGAAAATCTTATCTGAGATCAACATGGGTCTCGCTGCGCTTTTACTGCTTTTCGTTATTGTTGTCGGCCCGACGATCGCGATTTTAACGGGCTTCTTCGAAAATATAGTGTCATATGTGGCTAATATTCCTGCCCTATCAATGCCATTTGGACGAGAAGACGTAAACTATTCTCAAGGTTGGACAGCATTCTACTGGGCTTGGTGGATTTCTTGGTCACCATTTGTCGGTATGTTCATTGCGCGTGTATCTCGTGGTCGTTCAGTTCGTGAGTTCATTATTTGCGTTATCCTTATCCCTTCTTCTGTTTGTGTGTTATGGATGACCGCTTTTGGTGGTAACGCTATAAGCCAATACGTGAGCGATGGTTATGAAGCCGTGTTCAGCGCGGAATTACCGTTAAAACTATTTGCCATGTTAGATGTGATGCCGCTAGCTGAAATTACATCTTTCGTCGGTATTATTTTGGTGGTGGTATTCTTCATTACCTCTTCAGACTCTGGTTCACTGGTTATTGATACTATTGCTGCGGGCGGTAAGGTCGATGCGCCAACGCCTCAACGCGTGTTCTGGTGTACGTTTGAAGGCTTAGTTGCGATTGCATTGATGCTTGGTGGTGGCCTAGCGGCAGCTCAAGCAATGGCCGTGACCACAGGCCTACCATTTACGATTGTTCTGCTTGTTGCAACGGTTTCCCTAGTAAAAGGCCTGATGGATGAACCTCGTCCAAAAGCGGTTTCTAAGAAGAAATCGAAATAACCAACATCAGCAGTTAAATATTTGAATAAAGCGGCATGCGAAAGCATGCCGCTTTTTTTTATTTTTGAATTTTTGCTGAGAAATGAAGACCATGGAGGACAGTTTTTTCTGTTCGTTTTTTATACTTATTCTTTAAGTGATTTTTTAATAAATTAGACCTCGAACTATTTTAAGATTTGGTTAAATGGCATATTATTGTGATCTATATCACAAAAATATCGATAAAAAGGCGGATTATTTGATTTTTAGTCGCGAGGAATGCCCATAATAAAAAGGAAATTTAATTAGACCTCAAAGGATATGTATTTCCACATGATCACATCAGCACCTTGGGTTCTTTATCCAGAGATTGGAGAAGACTCAAGTAAAAAATGGATTTTTCGTGAGCCTAAAATCTCTGATGGTGACGACATTTACAGCTTAATTGCAGACTGTCCTCCATTGGACATGAACTCATCTTATTGCAATTTCCTACAGTCTACGCATTTCAGCAAAACCAGTATTTTGGTTGAGCAAAAAGGCGAAATCGCAGGTTTCATTTCCGGTTATCAGAAACCAGACGAGCAAGACGTTTTATTTGTCTGGCAAGTTGCAGTCTCACCTCGCTTTAGAGGTCACGGTTTAGCATTCCGCATGTTGAAAGAACTTCTCACCCGAGAGGAATTGGGCGGTGTTAAATCGGTAGAAACTACCATCACGGAAGATAATAAAGCCTCTTGGGCATTGTTCAAAAAGTTAGATGCGATGAACGGCAACTCTGGCCAAGTAAGCACATTTTTGGACGAAGAAGCCCACTTTAAAGGCAAACACGATACAGAATATTTGTATCGCATTCCTCTCAAATAATCCTCAAACAATAGGAATTAAAAACGGTCTCATCATGGATATTTTCAAAAAGCAGGAATCCAACGTACGCTCATATTCAAACAATTTCCCAGTCGTTTTTCGTAAAGCGAAAGGCTGCTGGCTGGAAACAGAACAAGGTGAACGATACTTAGACTTCCTTGCTGGAGCGGGATCTCTAAATTACGGCCATAACAACCCAGTACTTAAGCAAGCACTGCTTGAGTACATTGAGATGGACGGTATTACTCACGGTTTGGATATGCACTCAGAAGCGAAAGCATCGTTTCTTGAAGCGTTGGATACTTACATCCTTAAACCAAGAAACTTGGACTACAAAGTTCAGTTTACTGGCCCAACCGGTACTAACGCCGTTGAGGCAGCACTTAAGTTAGCGAAAAAAGTAAAAGGTCGCGACAGCGTTGTTGCATTTACCAACGGTTTCCACGGTTGTACAGCTGGCGCACTGGCTGCAACGGGTAACCAGCATCACAGACAAGGTAACGGTTCTAGCTTAAGTAACGTCACTCGTATTCCATTTGAAGGTTACGCTGGCGTTGATGGTCTAGCATTGTTCGAAACCATGCTAAACGACAACTCTGCAGGTATGGATAAACCAGCCGCTGTACTTCTTGAAACTGTGCAGGGCGAGGGTGGTTTAAATGCTGCTTCAAACGAGTGGTTACAACGTTTGAGCAAAATCTGTAAAGCCAATGACATTCTTGTGATTGTCGATGACATTCAAGCTGGTTGTGGACGCACAGGTACTTTCTTTAGCTTTGAGCCGTCAGGTATTCAACCAGATATCGTGACGCTATCGAAATCGATCGGTGGTTACGGTTTGCCAATGGCCGTCGTTCTACTTAAACCAGAGCTAGACCAGTGGAAGCCAGGTGAGCATAACGGCACGTTCCGTGGCAACAACCATGCATTTATTACCGCGGCGAAAGCATTAGAAATTTATTGGGCAAATGATGATTTTGAAACACACATCAAGCAGTGTTCAGACAAAGTAAGTGCTGTTATTGATCGCTGCGTTCGTCGCTTCCCACAAATGTTTGTACAGAAAAAAGGTCGCGGCATGATGGTTGGTATTGAGTGTATCAACGGTGATATGGCATCTGAAATCGCGAAAAACTGTTTCGAAAACGGAATGGTAATTGAGACAGCTGGCCCTGACGACGAAGTCGTTAAGTTCTTCTGCCCACTTACGATTAGCGAGTCAGAACTAGACCAAGGACTAAGCATCTTTGAAAGTGCAGTGGAAACCATCGCTGCGAAACATTTCAAACAAGCATCTTAATAAGGATTATTAATTATGATCGTCAGAACACTCGATGAGTGTCGCAACAGTGAGCGACGTGTGGTTTCAGATAACTGGGAAAGTGTCCGTATGTTGTTGAAAGATGACAACATGGGTTTTTCTTTCCACATTACTACGATTTATGAAGGTACTGAAACACACATTCACTATCAAAATCACCTAGAATCGGTTTTTTGTATGAGCGGTGAAGGTGAAATTGAAGTCGTTGGTGGAGAAACTTATCCGATTAAACCGGGTACGTTATACATCCTTGATAAACACGATGAGCACTACTTGAGAGCTTATAAGAATAAAGAAATGGTAATGGCGTGTGTATTCAACCCACCAATTACCGGCGCTGAAGTGCACGATGAAAACGGTGTTTATCCTCTCGTTGACTAAAAGATAGAGGTGGGGTGCTTGTCACCCCACGATCAACTATCTCTTCTTTTTTCTTTTAAAGTTACCAATCAAAAAAGGCTTATCATGACATTTACCGTAGAAAAAATCGGCGGTACATCAATGACAGCATTTGATGCTGTTCTCGACAACATTATTCTTCGTCCTAAATCGCCATACAATCGTATCTTTGTCGTCTCTGCATACGGCGGTATGACCGACGCGCTACTCGAATGTAAAAAAACCAGTAAGCCAGGTGTTTATCAGCTTATCGCGAAACGTGATGACAAATGGGAAGAAGCGCTAGCATATGTAGAAAGCCGTATGCTGCTCACAAATGAAAATATTTTCGCGGACCCAATGAATCGTATCCGTGCAGATAAATTCATTCGCTCACGTATTGCTGAAGCAAAAAACTGTATTGCGAACATTTTAGAAACTTGTCAGTACGGTCAGTTTTCGTTACGTCAGTATTTGCCTCAAATTCGAGAGTTTCTGTCGTCTATCGGTGAGGCGCACAGTGCTTACAACACGGCACTGAAACTAAAAAATATGGGTATTAACGCTAAGTTCGTTGACCTGTCCGGTTGGGACAATCAAGCGCCAAGAAGCCTTGATGAATCGATCAGTGATGCGTTTGCTGATATCGATGTGTCAAAAGAACTGCCAATCGTTACAGGTTATGCTTACTGTAAGGAAGGCCTAATGCACACTTATGACCGAGGTTATAGTGAGATGACATTTAGCCGAATTGCAGCGATAACAAAAGCGGATTTAGCGGTAATTCACAAAGAATATCACTTGAGCTCTGCAGACCCGCGTGTTGTTGGTCCTGAAAAAGTTTTGCCAATTGGTAGTACAAACTATGACGTAGCAGACCAACTTGCTAACCTTGGCATGGAAGCGATTCACCCAAATGCAGCCGCAGGTTTACGCGAGAGTGGTATTGAGCTACAGATCAAAAATACATTTGAACCTGAACACGAAGGCACTTTGATCTCTTCAAGCTACCGCCCAGAAGAAGACAAAGTCGAAATTATCGCAGGTAAAGAAAAAGTGTTTGCACTGCATTTGTTTGACCAAGCGATGGTGGGAAAAGCCGATAACGTTAGCTACGAATTAATGGAAATTATCTCTGATGCTCGCGTAAGTTTAGTTGGTAAAGAGATGAACGCGAACTCTATTACTTACTATCTAGGTGGCAGTACTGATAGCTTGAACAAAGTATTGTATAAAGCTGAAAAACGCTATCCGAATGCGTCGATTAAAGGCCGTATGGTCGCGCTGATTTCAGCCATCGGTTCTCAAATTGACACTAACAAGACACTAGCGAAGGGTGTACTTTCTTTGATGAACAATGGCGTAACGCCAGTTGCACTTCACTCATCAATGAGAAATGTAAACGTTCAGTTCGTAGTGGGTGATAAAGAATATCAGCGTGCGATTTGCGCATTACATGATGAATTCTTTCAGAGCAATAGTTTAACTAAATCGGTTAACGTCGCTTAGTTTATTCACGGTTAAAATATAAAGGAGAGCAGGTTTGCTCTCCTTTTTTGTTTTTCTGTGTTCTCAATATAGGCCCGCTTTGCATGGAGTAAACTACCGAGCTAAGTGTGTCCGTAGAGATACAGATAAGCCAGCAGAACTCTGCTGGCTCAGTAACGCAATCTAGAGTGATTAATTAAATTACTTAACTTTATTCACTTCCTGTTTAATCATTTCTAACTGCTGCATCTTTTCTTGCATCTGCAAAGAGTCGTAATTTAAAGAAGCAGGGTTCATAGTTGTACCGCGTTGCATTGGGTATTCAGGTAACGTTTTAAAGAAGTCGCCAACAACGTCTTGAATTGGTACAAACAACCACATGTTGTCTGCCATCCAACGTAGGTACATTTGTGACTCGCTAGGTCCTTTTTCAAATGGGTCAGCACGTAAGTGAATGATCTTAGGCCAGTTTGGTACAGATCGCACGGCGTCGCTTAGGTTTCCTTCTAGAGTTGCAAAGTGAAGTTTCCAGTCATTCCAGCGTACTGCGTTTAGTTCACCATTTGAGGTGAAGTAGAGCAGAGACTCACGTGGTCCTTTCTCTTCTTTTCCCTCGAAGTATGGCATGAAGTTGTAGCCGTCTATATGGACACGCCAGTCTTTACCATTTGCTTTGTAACCTTCAGCAAGCTTTTCTTTCACGTCAGGAACGCCAACTGCCGCCAACAATGTTGGCAACCAGTCTTGATGAGCCATCATTTCGTTGATTTTCGTTCCTGGCTTAATGACACCAGGCCAACGCACAAGTTGAGGCACACGCATACCGCCTTCCCAAGTCGTGCCTTTCTCACCGTGGAATGGGGTTGCGCCCCCATCAGGCCAAGTCATGGTCTCTGCGCCGTTATCTGTTGTATAAATAACGATGGTGTTGTCAGCAACGCCTAACTCATCGAGTTTGTCGAGCAATACGCCGACTTGATCGTCATGCTCTAACATGCCATCAGCGTAAATGCTAACACCGGATTTACCTCGGTACTTCTCTTGTAATCGGGTCCACACGTGCATGCGCGTAGAGTTATGCCAGATGAAGAAAGGCTTATCTGCTTTAACAGCTTTCTCCATAAACGATAAAGTGCTTTCGAGGAACTCTTCGTCCGCGTGTTCCATGCGTTTACGCGTCATTGGGCCAGTATCTTCAATCTTACCGTCGGCATAAGATTTAATTACACCACGAGGACCATAGTTTTTATGGAACTCTGGGTCTTTAGGGTAATAGTAGGTTTCGGGCTCTTCTTCTGCATTAAGGTGGTACAAGTTACCAAAGAATTCATCAAAACCATGATTGGTAGGTAGGTGCTTATCTTGATCGCCCAAGTGGTTTTTACCGAACTGAGCTGTCATATAACCTTGGTCTTTTAGTAAGTCAGCAATAGTTGGTGCCCAATCTGGAATCCCATGGTCGGAACCCGGCATACCAATCGTCAGCAAGCCAGTGCGAAATGGTTCTTCGCCAGTAATGAATGCTGCTCGACCGGCAGTACAAGATTGTTGGCCGTAATGGTCTGTAAACAAAGCCCCTTCGTTCGCGATACGATCGATGTTAGGGGTTTTGTAACGCATCATACCTTGGTTATATGCGCTGATGTTCCAGTAACCGACATCGTCACCGAAAATTGCGAGTATGTTGGGTTTGTCTGCCGCCATCGCTGCGCTGGACGTTGCTAACAGTCCGACGCCTACTGCGATTTTTCTCAATTGGTTTGCCATAAAAAACTCCAGGTGGTTGAGAGTAACGAGAAGCACAAGTAAACCTTGTGCTTAGGTGTTGCATAAGTTAATGATGTGTATAGAAAAATCCTCTTATACTCTTTATAACCATAAGTTATTGAGGGTATTTAACTATTTGTTTCTAAATAAAAATACTTGTCATTGTGATGATTTGGGGAGGTTTTAAAAATAGAGATGGGTCACTAATAAACACCATTGCCGATTGCTGGTGAGACGAATAAAGTTTCAGCAAAAACACCGAGATATTCCCTAATCGGGGGACGAAGAATGGAGCACTCATTTTGAAGGCCTTTCACTTCTAATTATTTGTATAACCAAGGGGTTAGCGACTATATTGATTCAAGTTGCACCATCTAAATACTAAGGATAGTTATGAGTCAGTGGGCGGGTCGGTTTCGGTGTCTATTTCTGGGTATCGTCATGGTGAGTGGTTCGTTTTTTTCCCAGGCATCAGTGATAGAGAGTCCCCAAAATACCACGAAGCTTGGGTTGGAATATGTTGGCACGCAAACGTGCGCGGAATGTCACCAACAAGAGGTGGAGGCTTGGAAGGGCTCTCATCACGATATGGCAATGAAACATGCAAACTCAGAATCTGTTCAAGGTGACTTTGATAACCGCACAGTGACGCATGATGGGCAACCCAACCGTTTTTTTAGACAAGGCGAGGAGTATTGGGTCAATATTCAAGGCCCTGATGGTCAATGGCATGATTATAAAATTAGCTACACATTTGGCTGGAAACCGTTACAGCAATATATGGTGGAGTTTGAAGACGGTCGTGTACAGCTCATTCCTTTTGCATGGGATTCAAGGACGAAATCGGAAGGTGGTCAGCGCTGGTTTCACCTTTATCCAGAGACAACAACGACAGATGAGTTTTACTGGACTAACACTGGGCAAAATTGGAATTTCATGTGTGCAGACTGTCATTCGACCAATGTAAAGAAGAACTATGACGCAATCAAAAATACCTACAACACGTCTTGGTCCGAGATCAATGTTGGTTGTGAAGCGTGTCATGGCCCTGCAAGTGGACACATCGAGTTGGCGAAAAAGTCCGCATCTACAGGAGGCTCTTTCGATACAGATAGTCACTATGGTTTTGACCGAAATTTATCTAAAGCGGTAACCGAGTGGGTATTTGAGAAGGGCCACAGAACGTTACAACCAAAAGCAATCGCAGAAACAAATCAAGTTCAGACGTGCGCACAATGTCACAGCCGTCGAACGCAGTTAAATGAGACAGGTGATCACATTCAAGGCTCATTTTTCGATAAATATCGGTTAAGCCTGATCACTCCAGAACTCTACTACCACGATGGCCAAATTTACGATGAAGACTATGTTTACGGTTCATTTCTTCAGTCTGAAATGGCTGAAAAAGGCGTAACATGCACCAATTGCCACGATCCTCATTCGGCAAAACTAAACATCCCAGAAGAGGCGGTATGTTCACAATGTCATATTGCGTCAGAATATACCCCAGAAAACCACACCTTCCATGAAGCGGGATCCAAAGCGTCACAATGTACGACTTGTCACATGCCAGAAACGACTTATATGCAAGTCGATCCTCGTAGAGACCACAGTTGGCACGTACCTAGACCTGACTTGAGCAAACACATCGATACGCCCAATGTATGTACGTCTTGTCATGAGGATAAGAGTAACCAGTGGGCGGATGCGCAGATAGCCGAATGGTTTCCTCACTCTCAATACCTCAATCAACAACACTTTGCTGTCGCGTTTTATGCCGATGCAATTGGGCACAAAGGGGCGGCGAATGCTCTGGCTTACTCTGCTCAGAATTCATCATTAAAAGACATCATACGAGCTTCTGCATTAGAGCGAATGGGCGGCAATACTGACCAAAATACGACTGTTTCGCTCGCAAGGGCCGTTAAAAATGAGAATGAAATGATTCGGCTCGGCGCAGTCGCGGGCTCGTCTGGTTATGAGTTTCATGATCGATGGCGAATTTTAGAACCACTGCTGGATGATCCCGTACTTTCAGTGAGGGCGGAGGCGGCTTCGGTATTAGTGACCAGCTATGCGCAAATGACGCCGTTACAAAAAGATAGGATTCAACCATCGCTTGAAGAGTACATGGACATTCAAAAGTTTAACGCCGATCGTGGTTTTGGTAGAACCAATTTGGCAAATGTATACCGCAGCTTAGGCGAAATCGATAAGGCAATTGCGTTATACCAAGAAGCGATAAGTATCGAGCCTTATTTCGAAAATAGTTACGTGAATTTATCGGACCTGTATCGACGCCTTGGGAAAGAAAAAGCTGCGCTCTGGGTGTTACAACAAGGGATGAAAGCTCAGCCTAAATCCAGCTCATTACCTTACAGTGCCGGTCTTTCTTTGTTACGTCAAGGCAAGGAAGATGAGGCCAAAGCTCTACTTAAACATGCCGCAGAACTAGGAAAGACTAACGCTCACTACTGGTATGTTTATGGTCTAGCTTTGGAAAAAAGTGACGTTCTGGAAGCCAGTAAGGCATTGCAGACTGCGTTTAAAGTTGGTGGGAACCCTCAACATTTATATGCTCAATGCGAAGTTCTAGCGAGAAATCATAAAAAAGGCGCTGTCGCTTTTGCTTTCGATAGGTGTCTAAAAGAGCTGAGTAATTATGCTCCTAAGCAGGCTATTGATCAGCTGAAAGCGTCTATTGCGAATCTGTAGAGATTAAACACCAATAGTAAAAAGTGGAGCCTTTATCGCGCCACTTTCTCTACTTAGTTTAGTCTACGTCTTTCGCTAGTCTAAGGCCCATGTCAGACATAATGACGGATTGGCTGGCAAAATCGCGGCGATAGTTTTCAGATTCGTCTGCGTTATAAGCAAAGCTGCCGCCACGTACAGACTTGTGTGCAAGGCTTTCTTTTTCCTCTTTTGCGTTTACCGGATTATCACTGGGTGCTGTTTTGTAATAACCTTCGTCAAAAGCATCAATCACAAACTCGCCTACGTTACCTGTCATGTCGTACAACCCGAGCTCGTTTGGTTGCTTTTGACCTACCTTATGAGCCTGATTGTGCGAGTTATTCGCATACCAAGCTACATCGTCAATATTGTTTGATCCAGAAAAAGTGAAGCCTTTACTTAAAATTCCGCCTTTAGCGGCAAACTCCCATTCTGCTTCTGTTGGTAGACGGTAATGCTCTCCCGTTTTTTCATTCAATTTCTTAATGAAATAATTGGCTTGTTGCCAACTAATATTATTGACGGGTGTATTTGGATCTCGAAAGTAGCTCAGAGAGGAGCCAGTGACAGCTTCAAAGAGCGATTGAGTTACCTCGAATTTTGACAAATAGAATCCATCAACGTTAACAGTGCGAGCTGGGCCCTCTGACTTTTTGGCTGATGG
Organism: Vibrio sp. Y42_MX_L11; assembly: GCF_024181785.1. Taxonomy (NCBI): domain Bacteria; kingdom Pseudomonadati; phylum Pseudomonadota; class Gammaproteobacteria; order Vibrionales; family Vibrionaceae; genus Vibrio; species Vibrio sp. Y42_MX_L11. The sequence continues at coordinate 220,445 of NZ_JAMZAP010000003.1, read as the reverse complement.
ATTATCTGCGCCCATCGTAAACTGCCCACCTTCGACAAGAACCATATCTTGATCGATTTTCTGAGCGAGAGAGTTTGGTGGGGTTGTTGCACACCCATTAATTATCAGCGTGACCGATATGGCTGAGACAAAGGAAATAATCTTACTTTTGGGATGCTTCATTCGGCGACTCCGTCAACGACTTTGGTCAGAAAGTCTAGCAAGCAAAACCATAACAAACGGTTATACACACTATAACAAGCGCCGAGAATAATTGAACATTATCATCACCCTAGGTGATTAACTCGATGATTAGGTTTGACATCATTGGGGACAGGTTAGCAACTAAGAAGGTGATGAATGCACATAACTCAAGGGCCTCAGTTCAACGGAAAAGCATCTAAGCGTTTACATGTGATGGCAAAGCCCATTGGTGCTGCCTGCAACATCGATTGCACTTATTGTTATTACTTAAGCAAACAAGATTTGTTGGAATATAAGCAAGGGTGCTCGCCAATAATGGATGATGAAACCTTAGAGAGCTATATCCGCCAATACATAGAAGGGCAGAACACACCTGAAGTTATCTTCTCTTGGCAAGGTGGAGAGCCAACCATGCTTGGGTTGGATTACTTCAAAAGAATTGTTGAATTACAAGATAAATACCGCCCTCATGGTATTACGATCTCTAATGATCTTCAGACTAATGGCACGCTTCTTAATGATGAGTGGTGCGAGTTTCTAAAAGCGAACCACTTTCTTGTCGGTTTAAGCATCGATGGCCCTGAGATGATGCACAACGCTTACCGAACAAATCGAGCAGGAAGAGGAACATTTAAACAAGTGATGAACGCCGTTGAGCTATTACATAAGCATGAAGTGAAGTTTGCAACGCTCACGTGTGTGAACAACTTGACCAGCCGTAACCCATTGGAAGTGTATCGCTTCTTACGAGATGAAGTACGTTCCCCTCAAATGCAGTTTATTCCGATTGTTGAGCAGAAAACTTTCAGAACAACCGCGCCACAAACTTGGAAGCCCAATGAGCAACTGATGCAAGGTGATAAACGTCTGATTCCCGGTCACAAGGATTCGGTTGTCGAGCCATTTTGTGTGGCGGATGAAGCATGGGGTAACTTTCTTATCGCGATATTCAATGAGTGGGTCGTGCATGATATTGGTAACGTTTTTGTACAGTATTTTGAAGCAAGTTTGGAAACATGGATGGGAAGCAAAAACCCACTATGCACGCTAGGTGAAATCTGTGGCAAAGGTTTAGCAATGGAACCAAACGGTGATGTCTTTGCGTGTGACCACTATGTTTACCCGGAATACAAGGTCGGAAATATTCACCGCGAAAAACTCGATACTCTCGCTTATGGCCCTGACCAGCAGAAATTCGGGTTTGCTAAAAGTCGTACACTGCCTCAGCAGTGTGTTCATTGCGATTATCAGTTTGCATGTTTTGGAGAATGCCCTAAAAACCGCTTTATTCGCACCAGAAAAGGTGAGCCTGGCCTTAACTATCTATGTGCAGGTTGGAAGAAGTTTTTTGCGCATGTCGACAAATCAATGGCGTACATTTTACGAGCGATGGGCAACCCTGTGGTACACGGTAAATACAGCGATAAGGTTTTACACCTGAAAGCGTCTAATCGACCTGTTTTTGACACTAAGTTCTAAGATTCAACTGGTCCAGTTTTATAAAAGTAAGGTCTCATCAATGCAAAAGATAACGCGTTTTACGAAGTCACTTTTAACTTTCACGCTGAGTGTAGCGTTAAGCCAAGGCGCTTGGGCTCAAGATAAACCTCCGCTCAATTCAGATAGAGTTTCATCCGTTGAGATAGCATCTCAAGAAGAATCAATGACGCTAGCACAGCAAGTCGAAAAATTGTCTTATGATGCACAAAACAAGAAGTTGTCTTCAGAAAAGCGTATTGATGCTTTACGTGAACTAGCCAACTACCCCAGCCAAAACGCTTTGGTTGCCGTCGCTCGTGGTTTGAAAGATGCAGATGCTGGAATTCGTGAAGCAGCAATTGTAGGAGCTCAACCCTATATGATAGAGCATCGCTGGCGTCTGGTTTCCCCGTTGCTAAGTGATGACGATGCAATGGTTCGAATTACCGCAGCGATAAACTTGGTTCGAGATTACGCCAGTTTAAGTTCGGAGCAGCAACAGTTACTTGAAGGCGCGGTGACTGATTTAACATCCTACTTGTCGCAGAAAACTGACAACGTTTCTAGATTACTCCTTGCCGATGTATATCGTTGGCATCGAGAGTGGGACAAAGCGGCATTGATTTATCCAGAGCTAACCAAGCTGATGCCAAGTAACCCGCAAGTCTGGTTAAGCTACGCGGACAATTTTCGAGCACAACAAAAAGATCGACAAGCTATCCAAGTACTTGATGAAGCAATCACACTTTTTCCTGATAACGCTGCTTTGCATTACTCGAAGTCATTGGCGCTAGTAAGACTTGGTGAGAAGCATGATGCCGCTAGCGAAATTGAAAAGGCCGCTAACATGGCAAAGAACAACAGTTATTTTTGGTACTTAAATGGTGTTCTGCAAGAAGAGTTAGATCTTAAAAAATCTGTGGACGCTTTTGAAAAAGCTTATTTGATCTCTGGCGCGCCGGAGCAGCTTTATGCAGTGTGTGATATCTACATTCGGTACGATAACCCCAAGTCTGAACAGTGTTTAGCGGAACTTAAGAAAGTAGCTCCGGATTACGTGATTGATGAGCTTAATCAGAAAAAGGGACGTCAAAGTACTTCAGAGCAGGTTGACGCCAGCGAACTCAACACTTTATCAGTAAGCTTCTTTAATTAAAGCGTGTTTCTAGTTACAAGGTCACTTTCTGGTGTCGTTGCATATGTTGCTCTGAATTGCGCTTGTTAATCGTGAACTATACTTTCATTTGGATTTGCATCCCGTACCTCAATATAAGGAATTAAAATGGCTATAAAGTTAAAGGTGATTGTCCTTGCGACAAGTTTTGCTCTGTCTAGCTATAGCATTGCTGCTGATGTGCAAGATCCTCTGCCGTCATGGAACAACACCGGTGCGAAGCAAGCTATTATGGCGTTTGTTACTAAAACGACGACTCAAGGCTCGGACGCTTATGTTCCTGAAAGCCAAAGGATCGCTACGTTTGATAATGACGGGACGCTGTGGGCAGAAAAACCCGTTTATCTACAGCTGTTTTTTGCGATCGATAAAGTGAAAGAGATGGCCTCTGAGCATCCTGATTGGAAAACAACAGAACCTTTTGCTTCGGCAATAAAAGGTGACTTGGAGGGGGTTGGTAAGCAAGGCCTTGAAGGTGTGATGCAGCTTGTTATGGCGACTCACTCTGGAATGTCGACTGATCAGTTCCATCAAGAAGTGAAGGAGTGGATGAAAACGGCCGTTCATCCTACGACGGGAAAGCCATACACTGAAATGGTTTATCAACCGATGCTTGAGTTACTCGACTACTTGAGAGCAAATGACTACCAGACCTATATAATTTCTGGAGGTGGCATTGATTTCATGCGTGTTTGGGCACCAGAAGTGTACGGGATCCCAACGCAAAATATCGTTGGGACGACATTAAAAGCGGAGTATCAGGTCGTTGATGGAAAGCCAACGATTCAACGCTTGCCAGAAATTGATTTTGTGAATGATAAAGCGGTGAAGCCTGTCACGATTCAGAACTTCATTGGTAAGCGCCCGGTGATGGCATTTGGTAATTCTGACGGTGACTTACAAATGTTAGAGTGGACTAAAGCGGGGTCTGGCCCACGATTTTCAGCGGTTATCCATCACACGGATGACAAGCGTGAATGGGCGTATGATAAAGACTCTCACGTGGGGAAATTAGACAAATCATTTAAAGTGGGTGAAGAGCAAGGTTGGTTGTCTGTCGATATGAAACAAGATTGGAATCAAGTTTTTAAAGAAGCGATGAAAAAGTAGCGACCCAGCCAACGTAAATATTACACCAAAAATTTTTTGATAGGGGGTGATGAGCAAAACGCTCTTCATCTCCTCAACTTAACAATTCTGTTTGGTATTAGCATAAGCAAATATTGCGTGCGTCCGTATTGGTTATTTGATTGCTGTGTGGCATTATTGCTTAAAACCACTTAAGTGAATTTAAGCAATGACGCAAGAAGAGCGATTGATAGAGCTCAGAGCCAAGCTAGACCTACAAAACAAAATAACGTTATCGGAAGTTTGCGAGTATTTTGGCATCTCGCGAGATTCAGCGCGTCGAGACTTAGTCAAGTTGAGCCAACTACCGGGATTACAAAGAATCCGAGGTGGCGTCATGCTTGCCTCGATATCCTCCTCTACAGAGGCGTACTCTAATCGACCAATTAGTGACACTAAACATCGCCTCGCTCAAGCGGCCGCTAAGCTTTTGGATGAGCGTGACCACCTTGTTATTGATACCAGTACTATCTTATCTCTGCTCCCACTTTACGTAGAAAAAGCACGCTGTGAAGAAGATAAGCTCAACGTGGTCACCAACAGTATTGACGTACTGCTCGCTGCTGAAAAAAGTGAATCAATGGACGTCCATTTCTTAGGTGGACACTTTGACCCCTACGCCAGAGCGATCTTGGGTGCACAAGCAGAACAGCAAATGAAGCAATATCATGTGAATAAGGCGTTTATTGGTGTGTGCGCGTTGTCATCCCGAGGGTTGACGACAAATAATGAGCTAGAAGCAACCATGAAACAAACCATGATAGAGCAAGCTCAACAAGTCATTGTCGTTTGTGAATCCCGCAAAATTGGAAGCGACAATTTTCACCATGTATGTGATTTGTCAAAGATCGACATCGTTATTACCGATCATGCTCCTCAATCAGATTTTCAACAACTTCTCGACCACAATGATATTGAATGTATTGTTGTTTCACCGAAATAAGGAATCTTAGTATGGCTTACGATCCCGTAAAGACCGCCGTGATTGGTTACGGATATTCAGCAAAAACTTTCCACTTACCCTTCATTAAAGCACTGCCAAACTTGACGTTGAGCGCAATAAGTTCTCGTCAACAGGAAGCGGTCCAAAATGATTGGCCAGGTGCTCAGTGGTTTGCTGATGCCAATACTTTACTCGATGACAGTGACGCTGAGCTTGTGATCATCACTGCGCCAAATGACGTGCACTACGAGCTCGCAAAGCGTGCGTTGAACAATGGGAAACATGTCATTGTCGAAAAACCGTTTGTAACGCGCATAGAAGATGGGAATGAGTTGATCGCCTTAGCAGAAGAAAAAGGATTGGTTCTGAGCGTTTTTCATAATAGGCGTTGGGATGGCGATTTTCTCACTGTTAAATCGCTTATCGAACAAGGTAAGTTAGGTGATGTGAGGCTGTTTGAGTCGCACTTTGATCGCTACCGTCCTGAAGTTCGTCAACGCTGGCGAGAGCAGGCTCAAGATGGCGGTGGTATTTTATTCGATCTTGCTCCCCATCTTCTCGATCAGGCCTTGGTGTTATTTGGTATGCCAGATGCGATAGACGCACAGTGTCGAATGATGCGCCCGGGCGCGACGACGATTGATTACTACAACTTAGTGCTTCATTATCCAGATCATATTGTGCATTTACATTCAAACTTATACAGCCCAGAACCAAACCTGCGTTATAAAGTATTGGGTACCGAAGCTAAATATGAAAAGTTCGGATTAGATCCTCAAGAAGGCTACTTAAAAGAAGGCCGATTACCGGAAAACGATGCTTGGTCAGAAGAGGACGAGGCGTTATACGGTGTCCGCTACGACGAAGACGGTGCGCAAACCATCAAAACGGAGAGAGGTGCGTATCAAGCTTATTTTGTTGGTGTAGCAGATGCCATTCGTTTGGGGACTGATAACCCGGTTCCTGCCGTTCAAGCAGTACAGAATATCGCTCTGATTGAGATGGCATTGGAAAGCAGTAAAACGGGTAAAACGATTCAGGTGAAATCATGAGCTTAACGCTTGAGCTCGTCGCTCAACAAGAGCATGAGCTTCAATTGAAAGAGTTTAACCACCAAGTGGCGTGGTCTATTGGTTTAGCTTTAAAAGAAGCGGCGGAAGCCTGTGACGCGGCTGTGGCTATTGAGGTCTACGGTTTTGGACAAACGCTATTTCAATACGCGATGACAGGAACGTGCGCTGACCATTTGGATTGGGTTCGTAGAAAGCGAAATTCAGTATTGAGATATGGTCACAGCTCTTACTACCTCTCGCTGTACAATAAGCAAAAGCAGCGTGATTTTGAAAATCAGCCACATCTCGATGCGCGTGAGTATTGTGCTCATGGCGGCGCGTTCCCAATTCGAATCTTGGGTTCTGGTTTAGTTGGGGTTGTGACGGTATCGGGTTTACCGCAGTTAGATGATCATCAGCTTGTTGTCGATGTATTAAAGACAATGGTAATGACCAGCACAGAGCTTGCTTAAAGTTGTTCGATATTACAGTGGCACGGCATTTATTTTGTGTCACTGAATTCTCTTATTAGCTCATTTTGCGTCCTATTATGTGAGAAAATATTTAATATTGCTCCCAACTTCCTACCTGAAAATTAAATCGATTTCATATAACCTATACGCTCATTCATACAAAAAGCCATCGAAGCTGGCAGTTGGCAAATGTCCTTTAGAAGAAAAGAAAAACTTAATCTTAGAAACCTTATTGTAATCCTGTGTGTTTTCAGTGTGCTTGTCACTTTGATCAATGCGTTTTATTCGATCTATCGAGTGCAACGAGATCTCATCATCAATAACACGTTAGAGTCCAACCGCGTTTATGCGCAAAAAATGTCAGAAATGACGGACTCTTTCATAGAAAGCTCAATGTCGCAGCTAAAATACAGTGCGAACTTGCTAAAAGATAAGATGCACGATGCTCAGTTTCTGGACGAAGAGGCGGAGAGGCTGAGAAAGCAAACCAAATCATTCAACTCTGTGGTTGTCGTTAATGCGAAAGGCGTCATTATTTCTGTATCACCAGAGACACTTCAGGTTAAAGGTGTAAAGCTCGTTGGTGAAAGAAAACGTCAATCTTTAAATGCTCAAGCGCCCGTTGTCACTGAGCCATTCATCTCACCCGCAGGAAATTATCTGTTAACGATCTCATACCCTATATTTTCTCAGTCCAATGAATATTTAGGCTATATCGGCGGTACTATCTATTTAGAGAAGGACAATATTCTTGCGGAATTACTTAGCCAGCATGCTTACAAAGATGGCTCTTTCCTTTACGTTGTGGACGAAAGCAATACGCTGATCTACCACCCAGATAAATCGCGGGTTGGTGAAGTGATCAACGATAATATGGCAATTAACGCCGTGACAATGGGTCAGCGTGGTAACAAAGAAATTGTGAACTCTCGCGGTGTTGAAATGCTAGCAGGGTATGCACCAGTTGAATCATCAGGGTGGGGAATTGTCGCTCAGCGCCCGAAATCAATGACGTTAATGGTGCTAGATGAGCAGATGTGGAGTGTATTTTTCAAATCGATTCCAATTGGTTTATTAACTCTGCTGTTGATCTGGTTCTTCTCTCTACTTATTTCAAGACCATTATGGCAATTGGCTGGCGCTGTTCGAGGAGTAGAAGAGCACTCCTCATCCATCGATGATTTGAAGCTGGTTAAGTCTTGGTATTTTGAGGCTTCACATTTGAAGCTCAGTTTTCTCAAGGCGTTTGGTATCGTTTCAAAAACCATTGATAAGCTGCAACTGGATACGCTAACAGACGCGATGACTGGGTTGTTAAATCGACGCGGCTTAGACAAAGTTCTAGGCTTGTTTAAGCAAGAAAACACCGCTTTTTCTATTTTAGCTTTGGATATTGATCACTTTAAGAGCGTCAATGATAACTATGGTCATGATGTGGGTGACAATCTACTCAAAGAATTCGCTCAGTTGATGAAAGAGCAAGCCCGAGCGAATGATCATCTTTGCCGTTCCGGTGGGGAAGAGTTCATGATGTTCCTTGAAGCGACGGATGTTCATCACGCGGTTGATGTCGCAGAGCGGATTAGGCATAACGTAGAAAAACACGATTTCCTGGTCGTTGGTAAGGTAACGGTATCACTTGGAGTTTCTCACTGGAAAGGCAACGATATGCCAATTGAAGCGGTAATGAAAGACGCGGACAACGCTCTGTATAAAGCAAAGCGCAACGGAAGAAACAGAACCGAGTTAGGTGAAGACGCACAATAGGTATAGTGCTATGCACTGAACGTAAAACGCGCCAGTTACCAAGCTTTTGTTTTACTCGTTGGCGTAGCCGCTACCAATTGCTCTAAATGGCAAGTCGAGTTCTAACTCTGGAATTTGCTTGCCCACCCAAGCCGGGAATGTATTGCTATTTGGTCCTGGAAACAACGTGTATTCTTCAGCCCAAGGGTATTGGTTGATAACGCTTTGTATTTTTGGGATAAGTTTATCGGCTTTTTCACCTTGTATTGAGAGTATTTTTTCTGGCTTCGCACCGTACCAGTAGCGATCTGGTGTGCCCGTTTGGTATTGATACAGAGCGGGTTGTCCACGATTCACGCGCCACCCGACCACTTCATACACGGTATATTCGTTCGCATTTTCAGGCTTTATCGCAAACCAAGTGTGCACCGCAAACCAGCCTCGCCAACCAAATGCATCTGCGGCATAAAACTCAATTACGGCATGTTTCACATTGGAAGGGTCAGGCGCGATACCGGCAGGTTCTCTGCTTGCGGTACGCCAATCTCCTTGAGTGCATCCACCCATCAAAGCTGCGATTGATATCAAGCCAACTTTTAATAGATGAGTAAAACTGAGAGAGTTTTTCATTGATCGCTCCTAGACCAACCGATGTTGGAAATGCTTTATTGATTTTAGCTATAAAATAGGTGCAAGCCTTATTGTTAAATCTTCCCTTCGTTAAAAAGAAGGGAAGGCTAGCGCCACAATATCGGATCATACGTAATAATGAGGTAAGCAGATTTGTAACATGTGGCATAGACAATATTGTCTCTCTCTATTAACTTGCTTAGTTGCGTATGAAAAAGTAAGAGCTTGTACGTATATTGCTTACACTATTTAGTAATTTAAAATTAAATAAAAACAATTGCTTGGGTGTTATTGGGGGCGATTAAATAGGCTGGTTTATCCTCAACTGCATTGTGATTCCCCCATTTTTAGCGGAATTTCATCGTACATCCTTTTACTGTATTTAGAGACTTGCGTACACCTGTGGCACAATGGGCGATTATTGAGAGTGCTGTTTGGTAATGCAAATGGCAGAAAAATAACTAGAAATTGAATAACCAATGTTTAAATCAAAAAGTATACTTGCATTATGCACCTTCGCATTTGGCTGTTTTGCCAATCAAGATAGTGAACCAACGTCCGTTGTACTTAACTATGGTGACTCTTCACTCAGCGCTGATATTCAAGCAAATCGAAAATTTCATGTGGTCCAAGATAATGAAAGTGAACATGTGGAGTTTTCTGGAGGAGTCACGAAGGAATATTCCGATTACATTGTGAATATACATATCATCAGAAAAAGCAAAATACGCAGATCAAGTCGAGAGCTAAATACCACCGTATTGATGAACAGCGATCAGCTTGAAAAGCCTTTAGTGGTTGGTATTGAAAATGATGAATTCACCAGTATTACTTTGCGTTAATACTTGGTATTTATCGAATAGGAATGGTTGAACCGATGCTCTCAATACGTCGCTATCGCACAGAGGATGCTCCAATATTGTGGACACTTTTTTACCACACTGTACGAGTCATTAATCGTCGCGATTATACCGAATCACAAGTTTCAGCTTGGGCCCCATCAGATTTTGATCTCAATTCATGGCAACGCACAATGGATGCTATTCAACCCTATATCGCGGAAATAGAAGGGCAGATCGTTGGCTATTGTGATTTGCAAAGTGACGGCTTGATTGACCATTTCTTTTGTCACCATGAATATCAAGGCCAAGGTATTGGTCGTGATTTGATGTCTTTTCTATTTTCACAGGCGAAAGTAAAGGGGATAGAGCGACTGTACTCTGAAGTGAGTATCACTGCCCGGTCTTTCTACGAGAAAATGGGGTTCACAGTTAAGGTTCAGCAACGTGCTGAAGTTAGGGGAGAAACCTTAACTAACTTTATGATGGAAAAGTATATTTCATTGAAATCGTGAGCATTTAGTGAGCTTGAACACAGATATAAAATGTTTTCCAATGTGAAAACAAGTTCATTGATCTCGCACCAAAGTTTTGTTTGAAAACAGTGTGCATAATCTTCTCTGGAACAAGCCATTACTGCATTTTTCGTCTCTGAAGGCTTAGTCAGAGCCTAAAAGCTTCGGTATTGCGGTGGGTAATGGCGTTCCAAACGCCAAACGTGTCTGGCTAACCATCTCAGGAAGAGAAGTAGTACTATGCGCCCTTATCTCAAATACATTATTCCAACATTGATACCATTGCTTATTTGGTTAATGCCCCTCTCTGCATTCCCATTTGATGGCATTACTATAGTCCAGCAGAGAGTGATCGCAATCTTCTTGCTTGCTGCACTCTGTTGGGTGTTTGAACCCATTCCAATCTACGCCACTTCGGTCGTTATCATTGTGCTCGAACTATTGCTTGTTTCGAATAAAAGCATCGTACTTTTTCGCTTGCAAGAAGGGCAGCCACATTTTGGTGAGCTGTTGCAATATAACGAGATAATGGCGACTTTCGCTAGCCCGATTATTATGCTGTTTCTCGGCGGGTTCTTCTTAGCTATGGCGGCGACAAAGTACAGGCTGGATGTCAACTTAGCGCGCGTGTTGCTAAAACCATTTGGACAAAACCCAAAGTTCGTTATGTTGGGTTTGATGTTGATCACCGCTGTCTTTTCCATGTTTATGTCAAACACCGCAACAACAGCGATGATGTTGTCGATTCTAACCCCTGTGATTGCGGTATTTGGACCTAAAGATCCCGGTCGAATTGCGTTTGCCTTGTGTATTCCTGTTGCCGCCAACATTGGTGGTATTGGTACACCAATCGGCACGCCCCCGAATGCTATCGCGCTGAAATATTTGGTTGGTGATAACTTAATCACGTTTGGTGAATGGATGGTCTTTGGCGTGCCATTCGTCATTGTGATGATGGCGCTAGCGTGGTTTCTGATTGGCTTTTTGTATAAAGCCGAGCAAACCACCATTGATCTGAATATTAAGAGCAAGTTTTTGAAAACACCAAAAGCGATGATTGTCTATGTCACCTTCGCAGGTACGATTATTCTCTGGTTGATGGGGTCAGCACATGGGATGAACTCTTACACAGTGGCATTAATTCCGGTCGCGGTATTCTCATTGACGGGCATTATCAACAAGGAAGATTTGAAGAAAATTTCTTGGGACGTGCTTTGGTTGGTGTCAGGTGGTATCGCTCTGGGTCTTGCTCTGGATAAAACAGGGCTTGCGAAGCTGGTGGTACACAGTATTCCGTTTGATCAGTTCTCGCCATATGTGGTCTTGTTTGGTGCGGCGTTCTTGTGCTTGTTAATGGCAAACTTTATGTCGCATACGGCTACTGCAAACTTACTTATGCCGATTATGGCTGCGCTAGGTACCTCGATGACTTCGTTAACGCCATTGGGTGGAGAAGTGACGCTGATCTTAGTCGTGACATTTGCCGCGTCGCTCGGTATGTCGTTACCAATCAGTACGCCACCAAACGCGTTAGCTCATGCTACTGGGCATGTCGAAAGCAGCCAAATGGCTCGTATCGGTGCAGTGCTGGGCGTGATTGGTGTATTACTTAGTTTTGTTATGGTTTGGATTTTACATACCGTTGGGCATATTGGGTAACCCATGTACGAAACGAAACTAGATGCGTTAGTACAACGCTATTTTAACCATCTTGAACGCCGATTAACGGTCCTATCCGGATCGGTGCTTATTGAGCAAGCTGGCTACAACGATCGGTTGTACTACGTGCTTTCAGGAGAGTTGGCTGGCTATTATGCGGAAGATGATAAGAAGCCAATTCAGGTATTTTCTGCGTCTCAAGGTGCGTTTATTGGCGTACATAGTTTCTTTTCTGGTACATGGACGGCCTCTTCGACAGTGATTGCTCAAACTGATGTTGAACTGGCTTGGATACAGCGTGATACGCCCGCGGTGGAAGAGGCGACATACGGACCATTGACGACACAATTTATGCCCGTGATGGTGAACGAATTATCTCGGCGTCAACGGCGTGCAATGCAAGAGGCCTTAGCTAAAGAAAAAGCGTTGCAAAAGCTGCATACCGCAGAGCAAATGACAACGTTAGGGCAGCTTGCCGCGGGTATTGCTCATGAGTTGAACAATGCTATTGGTGTGGTAAGCAGTAAATCTGAGCGACTCGAGTCGGTCATCATGGAATTGCTTGAAGAAGTTCATCCGGAAGCGAGTCAGTTTTTTGATTTTGGTTTGATGCAAGGACAGAAAGTCTCTTCCAGCGAAGCGAGAAAGCGGGGGCGTCACTTCGAAAAATATTACGGCTTGCCCAAGGATCTCGCGCGTGATCTCGCACGTGCCGTTCCAAATAATTTCCTGTCGGAGCATTGGTTAAAAAGACCCGAAGAAGCGATACGTTTCTGGCAAATGGGGCGAGACCTTCATGATTTGCGTATTGCCTCTAAACATACTGTTGGCATTGTACGTTCAGTGAAACAATTGGGGCGTACGGATATCGACCTGGATGAAGCGTTTAATATTAATGACTCAATCAATCGAGCGCTGGCCCTATTGCAAAGTGACTTAAGACGTGTGAGCGTACGTTTTAGCCCAGCGGACTTGCCGGACTTTGTCGGTTCTCAAACCGAACTCGTCCAAGTTTGGGTCAATATTTTAAAGAATGCGTGTGATGCACTTGGTCAAACCGAAGATCCGGGGATCGAAATACATACTCGAGAGAGTAAGGGGAAAATTTTGGTCACGATTGCTAACAACGGACCAGAAATCGATGAAGCGACACGCAGAAAAATTTTCCGGCCAAACTTCACCACTAAAAAGGGTGGGTTGTCGTTTGGTTTAGGATTAGGGCTGTCGATTGTGAAACGCATTATCGCCGGATATAACGGCTCTATTGTGGTAAAGAGCGACAGTGAAAAAACAATTTTTAGAATCAAGTTACCAGTAGAGGGTGAACATGGAGAAGCTTAATGTAATTTGCGTTGATGACCAACGAGAGGTATTAAGCGCGGTTCTACAAGATTTAGAGCCGTTACATCAGTGGTTGAATATCGAAGACTGCGAATCCGCAGGTGAGGTTCTAGAACTGATGGATGAGCTTGATGCAGAAGGCGAGATGATCGCATTAATAATTTCCGATCATGTCATGCCAGGTAAAACAGGAGTGGAACTACTGACAGAGGTATCACAAGACAGTCGTTTTGTTCGCACACGTAAAGTGCTTCTGACGGGGCAGGCGACGCACACGGATACCATTAATGCGATTAACTCCGCAGGTGTTGATCGCTACTTTGAGAAGCCATGGCAAGCGAGCCAATTGATTGAGTGCGTTAGAAACTTGGTGACTCAATATATCTTTGATATGGGCTTAGATTACACTCAATATCACGAACACTTAGATCAGAGTGTTGTTTTTGAGCGCCTACGTTAATCAAGGCTCTCTAAGGTTGTTTTCGTCACGGCCAGTTAGTGTCTGAAATTTACTGTGAGTAGTTCAGCATGCTTAACGTGGCCGTGCGGAATAGCGTTAATTCTGGGATTATTTCGCCGAAGAACGGTTTAGCTCAATGAATAGCGACTGGCACTGGCAACAGAGAGTGGTTTAGAGAACCAATAACCTTGCAAATAATCGACGCCCATCTCGGAAAAGAAGTCACACATTTTTGCGTCTTCGATGCCTTCTATCACCACTTCAATATTATTTTCCTGACACATAGTGATAAGAAACTTCAAATACTCTTGAGAAGAGCGATTGGTCAGTGTCTTCCATGCCATCGACTTATCAATTTTGATTTGTGTCATCGGCAAGTCGAAGAAGCTATTTAATGAACTGTAACCAGAGCCAAAGTCATCGAGCGAGAGTGCAAAACCTAACTCCCTGAGCGTGCTTAGGGGAGCAATGGCCGTCTGGTTATTATCCAAAATAAACGTTTCTGTCAGTTCCAAAACAATAGACTCGGGGTCAACGCCAGCTTCATCCGCCATGGCTTTAATTCGCGTAGGGAATTCGCTGTTCATCAACTGAAGTACAGAAACGTTCACGTTAACACGAACTTGGTTTTGGTAACGTTCACGGTAGTTTTTGATGAATTCACACGCTTTGGCAAATACTTGATATCCCAGTTCGACGATCAATCCTTTGTTCTCTGCGACGGGGATGAATTCGTCAGGATAAATTTCGCCAAACTCTTTGCTACGCCAGCGAACTAGCGATTCGAAGCTCACCACTTTTGAGCTTTTGGCGTCAATAATTGGCTGAAACTTAACACTTAATGTCTGTTTTTCTAGCGCACTTTTAAGACCTTGCTCAATAAAGAAGTAGCGATCAACGGCATGCTGCGTCTTCTCACTGTAGACCGCGACGCGGTCTCTATTTTGTTCGCTCGCGTACTGACAAGTTCTTGCCGCTTTACGTAAAATTTCCTCTGCGGAGTGACTAGGGTCAATACAAGGATACAAACCAATGCTAATGTTGCTACCTAGGTATTGGCCTTCTTCAATCACCGCTTCATGGTAGGTTTGTTTTAAACTTTCAGCGTAACTCTGTAGCGCTTCTATTGAGCACTCATCGTGAATCAAAATCGCAAAGTCATCATCATGCACGCGATACACCGAGCTGTTTGGAGAGGGCAAGTGACTGAGAGTTTGTAGCAACTTCTCTACTAACCCATCGACCAGTTCACTGCCATATTGATTCAAGTAAGATTTGATGTCTTCGATCTGAATATAACAAATAGACGCGCAAGAATCGGTGGTACGTACACTGTCCTCGATATCCAGCAAGAGATGGGCGCGGTTAGCCATGCCTGACGCGTTGTCATGAAATGCAACTTGATGGATGTAACTTTCCATCAGCTTACGCTCAGAAATATCTCGATGGCTGCCAACCATGTAATGGCCATGTTCTGTTTCTTTGGTCATGGCTACGCCTTCTATCCAGACGTATTATCCATTGGGTTTACGCACTCGGTAAGTGGTTGTAACCCTCGTATTGTTGGTCGTGATGTGCGCATCGACCCTTGTGGACAGCCTTTCTCGATCAAGAGGATGAACAAGCTCTAACCATTGCTCTAAACTGATTCGGCCAGCGTTAATACCGAGCTGTTCATAGAAGCCTTTGTTGTAAAATACCATGGTACCAAACTCATCCATGTAGAAGAGGCCTTCGTTAAATACGTCGAAGATATGAATGAATCGTTCTTCAACGATTTTCAGGAACTCTCGGTCACTATCTGAGGCTTGTTGGTCAAATATGGTGGTCAAGATATTTCCTCCTCGAGCGTGTTAGCATCAGAGATGAGTGTGGGGGTTTGATAACATAGAGGTGATCTGTTGGCGTACATTACAATCACAAAAGTATCAGTTCAAATTGTTTGGCTATCATTTTATGCGCTACTAGGTTAATAACATACTAAGATTAGGCGGCTAATCATCGACATTTATAAAAAATAGTCAACAGTAAAAATCATTTATAAAATACAGTTATTGATGCTGTCCGCAATCTATAAATATTTATGAATAATTATCCTCAAGTTATTTTAAGACGTGTCGGTTAGAGGTTCTGCTCTTGAGTGTCATATCTGTATATTTGCTAGGCTAAAGACCATAATAACAAAAAGGGCTTAGTGATCGCGATGGGTTATTAATTGACAGGATGCTCATTAATAGTAATCAATTCTAATTTATTATCACGCCAATTAATCAAATCTCTTATAATACTGCCGTTAATATCGAGTAAGCTTTCTTTTTATGCAGTACGATCCAAAAAATTCAATCAAAATTGCGCTCGCTGATGTCGGCGTTGGTATGTTTGTTACCGCGATAGAGCACAACAAGCGCGTAAATTTAGCCAATGCAGGGCGGATATCTAGCCCAGAGGGCATTAAGAAGCTTACCGCGAGCGGCGTGAAGTATGTTTGGGTAGATCAAACATTATCTTCTCAGAAGTGTGTCTTTAAGCCTGTGGATGAATCCATTGTTGCCGTAGAAGAGGAGCGAGAGCCCAAGTCCTCTGACTTTTCGAAGGTTCAACGCGCTTATCGCTCGAGAGATGTTCAACATAAACGAGCCAAAAAGCTAATTGCGGAAGCAAAAGATCTGGCGCAGAAACTATTGAATCAAACTTTTGAAGGCAAAATCATTGAAGTTGATGAGGTAGAAGCTTGGGCAGATGATGTCATTGAAAGCGTTTTTATCGACTCAGATGCTTTGCAATGTGTTTCTGCACTCCGAAAAAAAGACTCCTACTTGTTGGAACACTCCGTCAATGTGGCTTGCCTTTTAGTATCATTTGGTAAGTACTTGGGGTTAGATAAGCAGACATTAAAGCAGCTCGCTATTGGTGGCATCATTCATGATGTAGGTAAAATTAAAGTTGATGACAAGATTTTGCATAAACCAGCAAAGCTAACACCTGAAGAGTTTGAACACATGAAGCTACATCAAGTGTTCGCTGGTGAGATTATTCTCCATGTAAAGGGCCTTAGTGATGTGAGTCGCGATGTCTGTTTGATGCATCATGAGAAGTTAGATGGCAATGGCTACCCTAGGGGCTTGAAGGGCGATGAGATTCCGATTCACGGCCGCATGAGTTGTATTGTTGATATTTACGATGCATTGACGGCCGATCGCTGCTACAAAAAAGGCATGAGCTCAGCGGAAGCGTTTAAAATCTTGTTGAGTTTAACGCCATTTCATTTAGATGCAGACCTAGTCTACAAGTTCATTAATTGCGTTGGGATGTACCCAGTGGGCTCTATTGTTGAGTTGAGTGATGGGCGTGTTGGTATTGTTTGGTCCTCAAATGACTCTCAAGCTTTAAAGCCAGAAGTGAAGTGTTTTTACTCACGCAAATATCAGCGTTATATCGATGTGGCGATGGTCGATTTGAAAAATAGCCTACACAAAATAGAAAGAGCAGTCGCTCCGTCATCGTTAGAAATCGATCCCAAGCCTTTTTATGATTAAGAAAAATAAACATGCTTTACAACCTTGCATGCAGAGCGTATTTTGATTGCATAACTATCTATTAATGGTTTCTAAATTATGTAGGGACTAGGTGGTTATTAAAGAATCGAGTTTCATGGATGGAAACTGAGCTAGGAATATCTCAATAAAGATTGAGATATAACCCTCTACTTTTTGCGGGAAGGGATGCCAATGCAAATTGATACATGGATTTTTTACACTCTGGCCGTTTTGGTGCTTACTGCATCGCCTGGGCCAAGCTCATTGCTGTGTTTAAGTAAAGGTGTGAGTAGTGGGTTTCGTATTGCCCTCATGACTGCGCTAGGCAGTTTATCAGCGATCACTATTATATTAACGCTTTCTTTTACCGGGTTAGGGGTTGTGATTGCCTCATCTGAGCTGGTCTTCAATATCATCAAATGGTGTGGTGCCGCTTATTTAATCTGGTTAGGCATTCAAGCGCTGCGCTCTTCTCAAACGGATTTTGACAAAACGGCAGCCGTCCAAAGCTCCTCGAATGCGCTCAGCGCGTTCACCAGTGGTTTTATTGTTGGCGCTAGTAACCCGAAAGCGATTGTCTTTTTTACCGCTTTGTTTCCTCAGTTCATTGATCCCTCTGCGCCTTTGTTGGCTCAATACGCGATTTTTGCATCTACATTTGTGGTGTTTGAGCTAAGTTGGCTAACATTTTATGCATTATTAGGTGTAAAAGCTTCAGACTGGCTGTTTGTCGCTGGAAGAGCCAAGTTGTTCAATCGCCTGACTGGCGGAGTATTTATTAGCGCGGGCGTCATGTTGTCGACGGCAAACCGATGAGAAAGCGCGTGTTCGGTGCATGGTTGGGTTATTTCAATAGCGTAAGTTGCAATAACCTAATTTAGCGTTAGCTTATTTCCATTATGGAAATAGACGTTTTGTTTATTTTCATTAGTGGCAACAGGTAAGCCGGAGTAAAATCACGTTACTCTTTAGGGGTAGAATCCATGTTTTATCTTGTGGGTTTGTGGTTACTTTTTCAGGGACATCTCAGATGAAAAGCCTTTCTGAACTACAACAACGTTTTCTAGACATTGCGACTGATGTTCGTCTTTCTCCAAAACAAAAGTCGAACTTTTTGGCCTTGGAGGCGGAAGCATGTATTCCTTACATGTCGATTTCCCCATCGCTAAGACAAGCAATGGATGAAGGAATCATCTGTGATATGTTTGAAGGCCATGCACCTTTCAAACCACGCTATGTGCTGCCTGATTACGCTAAGTTCCTATCGCAAGGCTCTGAGTATCTAGAGTTGCTTCCAGCTGCCGATTTCGATGATGCGCTGAATATGCTCACCATCATTTACCATCATGTTCCATCGGTAACGAATATTCCGGTGTATTTAGGTCAGTTGGATGATGTCTTGCTGCCTTACATAGGCGACCTAACAGAGAATCAAATTTACAAAAAGTTAAAACATTTTTGGATCATGTTGGATCGCACATTGCCAGATGCGTTTATGCACGTGAATGTCGGACCGACAGACAACATTATTTGTCGCACTATTTTAAAAGTGGACGCCGAGCTCAAGCAGATTGCGCCAAATCTTACGTTCATGTACGACGAGTCGGTCACGCCTGATGATTTACTTCGTCAAGCGACGCAGAATATTTGCGAGTGTAGTAAGCCTCATATTGCCAATTACCCTGTGCACTCGAAAGCCTACAGCGGTTCACGTTTTGGTATTGTAAGTTGCTACAATTCACTGCCACTGGCTGGTGGTTCAAACACGCTGGTGCGAATGAACCTAAAAGGAGTCGCAGAACGAGCATCGGATTGTAACGACTTCTTAAACAGTGTTTTACCTCTATACCATCAATTAATGGTTGAGTTGATGGACGCTAGAAGTACGCACTTGCATGAAAAGTCCAATTTCTTTCAAGGATTTTTGACGCAAGAAGGGTTGCTTGAAGAGTCCCGTTTCGCACCAATGTATGGCATTTATGGTATGGCAGAAGCGGTGAATCTTCTGTTCGAAAAAGAAGGCCAAACGGGGCAGTACGGAAAAGATGAACGTGCGAATGCCTTTGCTCATGATGTTTCAGCCACACTGGCGAAACTAGTGGAGTCAACCCCAGTGAAATATGGTTTGGATGGTAAAGCGCTCTTACATGCTCAAGGTGGTATTAGCTTAGATCTTGGCGTTACGCCAGGTGTGCGTCTTCCTTATGGCACGGAGCCAGACCCTGTCACTTATGTACAAGCAACAGCTGAGCATCACCAGTATTATCGTGCAGGTATCAGCGATATTTTGACGATTGATGAAACGGTGAAATCAAACCCAGAAGCGATGTTCAATTTGTGCAAAGGGGCGTTAAATGCTGGTTATCGTGAGTTTACCGCGAATGTGGCCTCAAATGATTTGATTCGCGTTACGGGATACATGGTCAAACTTTCTGATATCGCAAAATATGATGCAGAAGGTTCGAGAACCAATACGACGTTTCTGGGAGCAGAGGCGGCAAGAAATACTGGGATTTTAGAACGCTCACCACGTGTGGTGAGTCATGAAATGACACCGACCTACACGCAGGCGTAAAGGTCGGTTTAGGAAAGAACAAGATGTCTAGACGAAGTGGAAGCCTTTTGGCAAAAGTCACTCGTATCCTTCCTTTCTCTTGTGTTGATGGGCCAGGAAACCGTCTAGTCATCTTTCTACAGGGTTGTAACTATCAGTGTTTGAACTGTCATAACCCTCATACAATAAACCATTGTAATCACTGTGGTGATTGTGTGAGTGAGTGCCCGGCAGACGCACTGAAGTTCGACGAAAACAACAACGTTGTTTGGCTTAAAGAGGAGTGCACCCACTGCGATCATTGTATAGAGATATGTCAGAACCAATCTAATCCAAAAATTACTGACTACTCTGTGGTAACAATGCTCGATTTGATACGCAAGCATCGCTTTTTTATCAGTGGTGTTACAGTATCCGGTGGGGAATCTACCTTACAACTTCCTTTCATTATTGAGCTGTTTAAAGGGATGAAGCAAGATCCTGAGTTACAGCACCTTTCTTGTTTCATCGACAGCAATGGCTCTTTATCAGTGACAGGTTGGCAGCGTGTGCTTCCTTTTATGGATGGTGCGATGATCGATTTGAAATCGTGGCAGACAGAGACGCATCAGTGGCTAACTGGGCGTGATAATCATCGTGTATTCAAAACGCTTCAGTACCTCGCAAAGCATGAAAAATTGTATGAAGTTCGGTTACTGCATATTCCAGGGAAAAGTGATTTAGATATAGAAATCGTAGCGATTGGGCGCTATTTGAGTACTTTGCCTGAATCGGTGCTTATCCGTTTAAATGCATTTCAACATCACGGAGTCATGGGGGAGGCGCTAACTTGGGATGTCTGCTCGCGCCATGATATCGAACGCTTAAAATCAGAACTTTTACGTTACGTGAGTAACCCCATCGCAGTGCCGACTATACTCACGTAATGCAGTTTTGATTCGTTATCTTACTCACGCATCGCACGCGTCTAGCATGGCACAGGCATCGAGCAATTGTTTTTGTAGCCATTTTAAAGCCGGATCGTTCAAGCTCGCTTTGTTCCAAGCGAGGCTGTAGGCTACCTGTCCATAATCGAATGGAAGGGGTTGTTCAACCAAGCCTTTTGCTTGCATGGCCGCCCTTGCCCAAAGCTTGGAACAGGTGAACAAGTAATCTGAGTGCTGACACATCACCGCAGCTGAGCCAAAATCCGCTACACGCATAGCCATATTTCGCTTCGAGTGCCTTTGTGTGAGGTTCTGCTCGAAATAAGGTTGTGAGAGATCTTTATCATGAATCCCAATGTGTCTTGCACAGGGGTAGCTTTCAACAGACAAAGGCTGTTTAGAGAGTGGATTTGATGGTCCCATTAAACAAACCATTTCGTCTTTCAGAATGGTTTGCCATACCAAGTCTTTGTTTTGCGTGGGCGGCTGACTAAGATCGTGTGGAAGCAGCAAAAAGTCCACTTGGCCTCTTACCAACGCATCAAAACTCATTTCCTCTTTTGCATGCACATTCAAATGTGCGTGATTACCGAGTTGCTGAGATAAATGCTGTAGAACTGGCGCAAAAAGCTCAAACGAACTTTCACGCATAGCTAATGAGAAACTGCCCTGATAGTAAGCTGGATTAAATGAGCCCTGATGTAATAATCCATTCATGCTAGAGAGTATGCCATGGATCGAGGGGCCAATGTGCAGCGCAAATGCCGTTGGTACCAAGCGAGTACCATCGCGATAGAAAAGGTCATCTTTCAGCGTTTCACGTAATTGCCCAAGTGTTTTACTGACGCTCGAAGGTGTTACACACAGGCGCTCTGCGGCAAGCGTAACACTGTGAGTGGTTAACAACATATGCAATACAGTGAGGTGTTTTAGGCTAATGCGTGAAAGAGCAATGTAGTCCATAAATAGCATGGTTTCTTATGATTTTTGGCAGTATATCAGGATGAAACAAATTTTTACTATTGTTTATCTCGTAAATGAGCATCTTTCGCTTTGAGCTCAATGTATTTAACGTGTTGCGTAAAAATAATTTGAGCTTTGTAAGATTAAAGAACTCTCTTGGATTTGTTAGGTCTTTGGCGTTTTTCTTTCTTCAATTTTAGAATTTCTATTTTATTTATCTTTCTAGTGCGAGGGCTGAATAGTTTGTGTACGAATGAAAAGCCGTCATTACCTATTAAAAATAGCCATTGTGTTGTTGATTGTTTGGTGATTTACTCAAGATCCTTAAGTAACAGAGGTATAAATAATTAATGGACGACCCCTTTAGTCGACAGAACCCTTCACCGTATGTCTTCCCATCACTGGAGGCGTACTCATGTTAGAACTTTTCATGCAACCAGAGGCTTGGGCGATTTTTGCCACTTTGTTTGCGCTTGAAGTTGTCTTAGGCGTTGATAACGTCGTTTTTATCTCCGTCCTATGTGAAAGATTGCCACTGCATCAACGTAAACTGGCAAGAAACCTTGGTATCGGCCTTGCTGTTATTGCTCGTATTGCATTGGTTTTTTCTATCTCTTGGATTATGCAGTTGACTCAACCACTGTTTTCCGTCGTAAACCAAGCGTTTACCGGAAGAGACGTGATCATGATCGCGGGTGGTGCATTCCTATTGGCAAAAAGCCTGAAAGAGTTGTGGAGCTGGTTAAATCACAATGAATCTGGCCACTCGACTCATGCTCGTACTGGATTAGCGGTAGTGCTGCTGCAGATTGTTGCTGTGGATGCGGTATTCTCAATGGACTCGGTGATAACCGCCGTCGGTTTGACAAGTGATGTCCCGCTTATGGTCGCGGCGATTGTCTCGTCTGCAATCGTGATGGTAATGACTGCTGAAAAAATCAATAATCTGGTGACGCGCTATCCCGGCTTTAAAACGTTGGCATTGCTGTTCCTGGTTTTATTGGGTGGCTTATTGATGGCAGAAGGCTTCGCAATTCATATCAATAAAGGTTATGTGTACTTTGCGATGGCATTTGGTTTGATTCTGGAACTTTGTCATATCCAGCTAAAAAACAAACAGCGTCCTAGCATTAAGCGTCTTCGTCCGTTGCGAATTCGAGCAACGAGATTAGAAGCTCGTCAATAACAAACGACATTGCCGCTCACATGAGCGGCATTTTTGTATCTTGTATCGTCATTTTTAATTCTCGTTTTGCTTCGTTGTCGTCTCGATAAAAAATCGCATTTGTTGTTGTGTCGCAGATTTTTTATATAGAGCGCCCAACTAACACGAGTGAACGAAAATAATGAATAAAATGATCGATGCGTTAGCAACCAATGGCTACTACATCTGGGATGATTTTCTTTCTGAACAAGAGGTGGCTCAACTGCGAGATTGCATTCCAAGCAACTGGAAAAAAGCACGTATTGGTCGTAACGATGATGTTACTCGTATTGAATCTATTCGTAGTGACAAGATTCAATGGTTATCGCCAAATATGGGGCATGCTGTTACTTCTTACTTGGATAAAATGGAAGAGATCCGCCAAGAAGTGAACCGTCACTTGTTTCTTGGACTTTTTGAGTACGAAGCTCATTTTGCCAAGTACGAGAAAGGGGACTTCTACCAAAAACATTTAGATTGCTTCAAAGGTAACGAAAACCGTCGATTGACGACCGTTTTTTATATGAACGAATCCTGGACGGAAGAAGACGCGGGTGAATTAGTAGTATACGATTTGAATGACAATAAAATTGCAACCATTCCCCCACGCTCAGGGCGTTTGTTCGTATTCTTATCAGAGCAGTTCCCACATGAGGTGTTACCAACCAATGCCGAGCGTTTTAGTATCGCTGGTTGGTTCAGAATCAATGGTGTGCGAGATAATTTACTTGATATTGCTAGGTAGCTATTTATTATCTGCCTAGTCTTATCATCCTAAAAAAGGGGGGCGTGTGTTCGCCCCTGTTTTGATTAAACGTCGGTTGAGAGTTCGTAACATTCTGTCATGTTTTGTTCTAATACCGCATAAACGTCAGAGCAAAGCTCCTCTTTGGCTATTTGCTCACCCATAATGTCGGCGATCTGTGTTTGAGTCATTCGTCCTCGATAAGGGCGATCTTGAGACAGGGCTTGGAAGACATCCGCGACAGCAATAATACGCGATGGTACATCGAGCTCGTCGCCTGTTTTGTGATAGGGATAGCCCGAGCCGTCTAAACGCTCATGATGATTGGAAGCCCACTCCGCTATTTTCGCGTTAGGGAAGACCTTATACAATGCGAGCTGAGTATCAATGGTATGGCGTTTAATGCGCGTGTACTCTTGTTTGTTCAGAGAGCCTTCTTTGTGAAGGATTTCATCTGGTGTTTTTAACTTTCCAATATCATGCACCAGCCCTGCAATATATAACATCTCTTGGTCGTGCTCGTTTAGCCCAAGCTTAATCGCGAGATACCGAGACAATTCCGCCACTTTTTGTGAATGTTGATAAGTGAATGGGCTCTTTGCATCAACAATTTGAGCGATAAACATTCCCAAACTGTTCATATCTTGGATGGTTAATTGTTTTTGAAGCCAATCAATGCTTTTAAAATTTAGGCCTATGGTTTCAATATTTTCCGACTCCATCGCGAACCAAAACGCGTCGGTCATGACGAGTTTAACCATTGCTTCGGCCATACTTGGATTAAACAAGGTTCCAACGTTTGCCATGATGCACTCAGCAATCAATTCTTCATGAAGCGTGACAATGTCACAGTGGCAGTTCATGACGTATTTTGAGCGCATAAAATCAAGGCGGTCCGATAAGTAGAGCAGGGCGGCCACCTCTTTTTCAAAAGGCGGTAAATCGAGCTCTTTTAGTTCGCTCCAATGTGTATGATGGTAGAGAACTGGTGTCGCAAATTGGCGCAACAAACGACATTGCTTGAGGCTTCGGTACCCTCTTAAGCAGTGTGTTTTCACGTCTTGTGGCACCAGCTCTCCAAGTAACATTTTATGTTCTTGTGTTTCGGAGACTCCACAGTCGTGGATCATACCTGCGAAGTAACAAAACTCCGCTTTTTCTGGCTCCCAACCCATGACGCGAGCACATTGGTAAGCGATATAAGCGACACGATGGCTGTGGTGAGTATCGTCAACACCGACATAATCGAGTGCTCGAGCAACCCAGATAAGTGCTTGTTTTAGATCGACTTCAAAGCCCGTGTCCGTATGGGGATGGCAAGAATGATTCATGGTTTATACCGACATTGCTAATTAGCCCACGCGAAACCCAAATCAGAAGGTGATAGGAAAATTGGGTACGACAGCGAATAGACCCCAAAAAGGTGGGCGTTTAGACGTAGTTTTAATTATGGGGCGGATAATAATCCTAGTTGCATAACAATATCACCTGAAGCTCATGATTAAGAGTCAGTTATTTGAACTAAGTATTAGTTTTGAAAGATTATTGTTGCTTTTATTGACTTATTTGAAAACGACAATAAATCATGATGTAACGTATTCTTATTTGTATTTTTATAAGTGATGTTCGGATTAGATTACTGATATACCGTACCGTTATGTGATTAAGCAGAATCCATATTTTTGAGTTTGTATGAATGATAAGGCACCTTCAATAACCACTTTATGATCGGCAAAGCCGAAGAGGGGTGAGTTATTAAGGTAACGCTAATGGAAAATCATAAAAAATAATTTTCTCTACAGCTCATGTGGTGTGGGGAGATCAAGATAACGGTATTGCTCCCTCAGCAGCATTTATGTGTTGATGGAATGACTTAATTAAAAAATGTGTGATTGCAAAGTAAGCATAGGTGATAAAAGTAGCTAGAATGATAGCTCTAAATGAAAAGGATTTCGTATGTTGAAGCATCGCTTATATCGGACTTACACCGCAGGGCTAAAAATAGCAGCTCTTATCCTTCCTATGCCGAGACCAACCTTGTTTTCCGGCCCTGGTTCGATGAATGAGCTATTAGAATCGATGACCGAACTGGGATTTAAACGCGTCTTATTAGTTACCGACGAAGGGTTAGTCCAAGTCGGTATTGTCGATAAGGTGCTCAAGGCGGCAGCACAACTTGATTTACAGTTAGATGTTTTCTCGAAAGTGCAGCCCGATCCTACCTATGATCAGGTAGAAAGCGGTCTAGAGGCTTACCATCGTTTTCATTGTGAGGGCATATTAGCTTTGGGTGGTGGCTCGGCAATGGACTGCGCAAAGGTCATTGCTGCGAAAGTTACCAATAAACGACCAATAAAAAAGTTAGCTGGACTATTGAAAGTATGGCGAATGCCAGCGCCTCTGTTTGCTATTCCAACGACCGCAGGAACAGGAAGTGAGGTCACCATCGCCGCGGTCGTATCAGATCCCTCCTCACACATTAAAACCCCTTTGATGGATCCAAAGTTGGTGCCACTAATGGCAGCTTTAGATGCGAACTTAATGATTGGTTTACCTCCTAAGATCACGGCTGATACTGGCGTTGATGCATTAACTCACGCTATTGAGGCGTATGTGTCGAGAAATGCTACTCAAGAAACTAGGGCTTACTCTGTTGCCGCCATTAAGTTAATTTTTAAGTATCTTCCTCGGGTCGTAGCACAAGGGGATGATGTTGAAGCTCGACATAAAATGGCCATGGCATCCTACTACGCAGGTTTAGCATTTACGAAAGCGAGTTTGGGTTATGTTCATGCGTTTGCTCACACATTCGGTGCGAAATATGGAATACCTCATGGCATGGCAAACGGATTAGCCTTGTTACCTGTGCTGCGCTTTTCATTATCAGAGATAGAGCCTCAACTAAGAAAACTCGATGCGTTGACGGCCGAAGGGCAGTCAGGTGAGGCGAGTGCTCAACACTTTTTGACGCATGTGGAGTCTTTGTTTGCAAGCATTGATATTAAGCAGAAAAGTGCACTCATTAAGCGCGAAGATGCTGATGCGCTTGTAGATTTAATTCTGAAAGAGGCGCACTGGAATTACCCTGTCCCTAAGTTCATGAGCAGGGAAGAATGTACTCAGCTATTGTTGGATATTAGTGAGGTGTGAATTTATATTTACACCTGTGGTTTTTTATCCTTACACTTTGCTTGATCTTCTGCTGAAGATCCTACAATATCGACAGCATTGCAAATATGGTATTGGTTTCGGTACGCCGTTGCCCGATTTAATACCGATAATTCCTAATAAAGTGTAAAGATAAATATACAATGAGTCGTTCTAAAGTATTCGGTAGTACGCTAATTATTGCGGGCACTACAATAGGTGCTGGCATGCTAGCCCTTCCACTTGCCTCTGCCGGCATTGGTTTTTCAACTTCAATCATCATCATGCTCAGTTTATGGGCTCTGATGGCTTTCACTGCCTTACTCATGCTAGAGCTTCATCAGCATGCAGAAAGTAGTGCAACTCTTCATACTTTAGCGAAACAGATCCTGGGCCAAAAAGGCAAGTGGGTGGCAAGTTTTGCTATGTTGTTTCTGTTCTACTCATTGTGTGCAGCGTACATCGCTGGCGGTGGTGCTCAGTTCGGAGACCGCCTTGCACAATGGTTTGACCTTGATATTTCAGGGCCTACATCAACGATAATCTTTACCTTGATTGTGACTTTAGTTGTGACAGTTGGTACAGGTACGGTCGATAAAGTTAACCGCGTGTTGTTCGCGATGAAACTTGTTGCGATGGTTGCTGTGCTTTCTTTTCTTGCTCCAAACGTTACGGAATCTTACTTATTGAGTATGCCGATTGAGCAAGGTCTTATTGTAGCGGCGATTCCTGTTATCTTTACTTCGTTTGGTTTCCACGGAAGCATTCCGGCAATTGTGAATTACTTAGATGGCGATACTTCTTCTTTGCGCAAAGCCGTTATTATTGGCTCGACGATCCCGCTCGTGATTTACATCTTTTGGCAGATCGTGACATTGGGTGTGGTTAGCCAAAGTACGCTTATTGAAAACGGTGGGTTGAGCGCGCTTATTGGTCAACTATCGCAGACGGTGCACCAATCAAACTTAGGCAACATTGTCGGTGTATTTGCTGATTTGGCACTGTTAACGTCATTTCTTGGTGTGAGTTTGGGTCTATTCGAATTTTTGGGTGATACCATCAAAGGGAGCAACGATAAGCCTAATCGCTTGGTTGCGGCACTCGTGACGTTTACCCCACCGCTGGGCTTCGCACTTTTTTACCCTCAAGGCTTTATTATGGCTTTGGGCTATGCAGCGATTGCCTTAGCGATTTTAGCCATCTTTTTACCTCTGGTTATGGTGATCAAGGTTCGTAAATCGGATGATTTTACAGGAGAGTACCGAGTAGCTGGTGGCCAAGGCGCATTAGTGATAACGGGTATCGCTGGCACAGGTATCGTATTAGCTCAGCTGTTAATTACGCTGGGTGTGCTTCCTGCTCTGGGCTAGTTGTTTAGAACGTTCTCTGAATAACCTCTAGTTACTGAATCCATCGTAATCAATCAGTATTGTTAAGCCAACGAGTTTCGCTCGTTGGCTTTTTTAAT
This sequence comes from Vibrio sp. Y42_MX_L11, assembly GCF_024181785.1. Classification (NCBI taxonomy): domain Bacteria; kingdom Pseudomonadati; phylum Pseudomonadota; class Gammaproteobacteria; order Vibrionales; family Vibrionaceae; genus Vibrio; species Vibrio sp. Y42_MX_L11. Next base: position 192,280 of record NZ_JAMZAP010000003.1, on the reverse strand, counting down.
CTGGATCAAATTACCGTAAGATATTCGGTGAAAGAATTGGTAGAAATGTGCTTTTATTTCGTACACTTAAGTTGTGGTATATCGATAATTTAAGTGGAGAAAACCGCTCAAAATACCATTGAATTTACAACACAATGAGCTTCTCTTGTTTCTCTGCTTGGGTGTGGAGGTGAAGTATGGCGCACCGGAGTTTTTACCCGTTTGCAAAACCGCTTAATGAGCAACTGCAAACGCTAAAGGGCAGGATGCAGGCGCACTTGCCGTGTATTGATAGGGTGTCATTTGCTAAATATCACCCAGACCAAGATGTGCTCAAATCATTTGCAGAAAGTGAGTTCGACACTTGGTGTTTAGCCCACCATGAGTCAGCATTCCGTAAACTCCACCACCTCAATATTGCCTCCAAAAACGCGATTCCTCGCATCGTCGAAGACCTTCACGATATTAATCATTGTCCTCGGGTTCAAACCTTACTCAAACAGGGATACCAGTCGTCGGTTGCGATTCCTTGTTACGACAATAAAGCATTTACAGGCTTTGTGTTTTTAAATTCCACTCAGCCCAATGCGTTTAGCTTAGAAGCGTTGAATAGTCTCAAACCTTATTTCGAAATGATTCAATTTGCGGTTGAATCAGAAGACCACGTCGTTAGCGCGATAGAAACGTTGGCGAACCGAATGCAATGTATGATGCCAGGCTACTCCCCTGAGTTTTACGCGCATACCAAACGAATGAAGTACTACAGCCAAGTCATCGCAACGCAGTTAGCGGATCGTTATCACCTGAATGATGAAATGGTCGAAGATATTGGTATTTTTGCTCAATTCCATGCGCTCAGTGATATTCAGTTGCCAGTTGAAATTGCTAGTCGCCGAACAAATTATACTCAAGAGCAAGAGGCGATATTGATTCAACATATTGAGCGTTGCATCGACTCTGCCGATGACATAGTGGCTCGTATCGGAAATCCGGTTCACCCGAGTGTGACTTTGTTTTTGCAGATGGTTACTTATCAATACGAAAACTTAAATGGTACTGGTTATCCGTATGGTTTAACCAGTGACGATATACCAATCGCCGCGCAAATTACGGCTGTCGCGAATGCCTTTGATTTTATGACGACGCACCATCCGTACAGACAAGCGTGGTCCATCCCATACGCATTGTTAGAACTTGAAAAATGGGTATATCAGGGATGGTTATCTCGAGAATGTGTTAATGCTCTGCGAGAGCATCAAGGTTATATAAAGCAAATCATCCACAAATATCCGGAGCACTATACAGGCTTGGGGTTAATGTGAAGAGCAGTAACGAAGTTGAAATGTTGACGAGGAGGAATATTTAAACAATACTGTTTTTATATACAGTGATAAGTTTGGAGGTGAAGTATGTTGTGGGAAACCCTTGAAAGAGTAAACCGCTTACGCCAACAAGCACTTGCAAATTCTGAGTTTGTTGAGTCAGCAAAAGAGCACGAACAAGCACTTCAGGAGCAAGAATATCATTATCAAACGAAGAAAAAGCGTTCAGCCAAAGACAAACAAGGTAAAAAGTCGCTGGCCGATATCTATAAAGAAGTAGAGTTTGGCGCTGACGCTCGTCATTAATTTATTCACTGCGGCATTTCTCATTTCTTCATGCGCCGCAGTATTCATTCAAATTTATGCGAGGGCAGTGGTAGACCGCTGCTCTCGTTGACCTGCCGACAATCCACTAATGAAGTCATCCGCAACAAATAATCATTAACGCTTAGTAATTCTCTCAATGATCTTGCTGATGTAATGATAATGACAACGGTTTGCATTTGTATCTTTGTTGTTATATAAAACCTCCCTTATTAATCGTTCTGTTGAATAAGAACGGCAAACGTGATGAACGAATGAAAGCGGTTGATTAGCTTTCATTTGTGAATGGCTATTAGGTGAAGTAGGGATGTTGGAAGCTAAAGCACTCCAGTTTGAGATTGAAGGCAAGTCATTGCTAAAAGCGTTTGATGTGACATTTGAACCTGGGAAAACATACGCTCTTGTTGGGCACAATGGTTCAGGAAAATCCACATTGTTAAAGTTGCTGGCACAGCAACAGCCATACACCGCTGGTGACGTGGTTCTGCATGGAACGAGCATTAACGATCTCTCAGCGAAAAAATTCGCCCAACACATTGCCTACTTGCCTCAGCATCTTCCGGTGACCGACAGTATTTTAGGTCGAGATTTAGTCGGTTTTGGTCGTTACCCATGGCATGGTTTACTTGGTCGTTTGAGCAAGAAAGATCATGACATTGTTGAAGAATCAATGGCGATGACAGGAACACTAAAATACGCAGATCGCTTAGTTGATACGCTATCTGGAGGGGAGCGCCAACGAGTGTGGCTAGCCATGCTATTAGCGCAAAAAACCGAGTATTTGCTTCTTGATGAGCCTTTGTCTGCGTTAGATATTAGCCATCAAGTCGATATGTTGAAGCTCATCTCTAAACTCAGTAAAGAGTTGGGTTTGGGCGTTATTATCGTATTGCACGACATCAACTTAGCGGCGCGCTTTTGCGATCATATCGTTGCATTACATCAAGGTGATTTGATTGCACAAGGCAATGTTGAACAGGTGTTTACTGAACCTAAGCTAAGGGACATATACGGGATAGAGATGAAGATCTCTGACCACCCTGCGGGTTATCCGGTGGCGATGCCAAGCTAGAGGTTGAATAATGAGCAGTACAAACACTCGACTTAAGCATTTCTCTTTCGCTCTCTCACTTAGTGCGTTTTTGGTCAGTTCCTTTCAAGCAGTAGCAGAGGCGTCACCTCGGGTGATGTCGGTTGATTGGACACAAACTGAAACGATGTTGGCGTTAGGGGTTGTGCCCGTAGGCGTCGCTCAAGGGCAAGATTACGATGCTTGGGTAAAATCGCCACCGTTACCACCTCAAACTAAGGATGTAGGGTTAAGAACTCAACCCAATATAGAGCGTATTTACGAGCTCAGACCTGACCGTATTTTTATTGCCCCGTACTTCTCCTCAATGAAGCATCGCTTAGTCGATATTGCCCCCGTTACCACGATTGACTTATATGAAAGCGGGATTACAGATTGGTCGGTACTTACTCGTTTCACTCGGAGGTTTGGTGAAGAGCTAGGAAGAGAAGCGGAAGCTGAGGCACTTATACAAAAATATGAAGAACGTTTCTCTTTATTAAAACAGCGCATAAACAAAGGCCAGCCGCCGCTTTTAATGATTCAGTTTATGGATACGAAGCACGTTCGTGTTTTTGGTCAGAATAGTCTTTACTCTCAGGCTATCGAAAAGATTGGGCTGAGTAATGCGTGGAACGAAGAGACAAATAGCTGGGGCTTCAGCTTAGTCGGCATCGATAAGTTAGCAGGTATAAGAGCCCAAATTGTTATCGTTGAGCCATTGCCTCACGGTGGCGAAAAGCAGCTCTCTCAAGATCCGTTTTGGCAATACGTTGTTCAACAGTCTGGTGAGAAGGTCATGCAAGTCGCACCTGTTTGGAGTTTTGGTTCTATGCCTTCAGCGCTTCGGTTCGCGGAGTTAGTTACGGCGAGTAAGGTCGAGGAGTTAGAACAATGAAAGCCATGCCTTTAAGCCTTGTGGTGTTACTTTCGGCATTTACCTTTTCTATTGGTGCTTTCCAATTGTATCAAGCAAGTTCATTCTCACTGGCTCTTAGCAGTTTATGGAAACCTAACTTTCAATCTATCGATTCCGTCTTACTTCACTTTAGCTGGTGGCCTCGAGTCTTCACCACGATTATTTCTGGCGCCGGATTAGCGGTTGCTGGGGTATTGATGCAGCAAGTTCTGCGTAACCCTCTCGCTTCACCCACGACACTTGGTGTGGCGAGCGGTTCAAGTTTTGCTTTGATGTTAGCTACGCTATTTGCCCCTTGGATGTTGGATATAGCACCTAATTTGGTTGCTCTCATCGGCGGTGTGACATCGATGGGGTTGGTGATGCTGTTGTCATGGCGACGAGCGTTATCTCCAACGGTTGTCGTCGTTTCTGGGTTAGTGATAAACCTGTACTTTGCATCATTAAGTACGGTTATTTTGATGATGAATACCGAAAAGCTGAATGGATTAATGATATGGGGAGCGGGCTCGCTTGTTCAGAGCGGATGGGGTGATTTCTCGTATCTTGCACCTCGAATCGCACTTGCTACGGTTATCGCATTTGTGTTTGCAAAGCCGTTAAGTCTGTTAGAACTCTCCGAGCAAGGTGCCAAGAGTTTAGGTGTCTCGCTAGCCAAACTGCGCTTTGTCTGTCTTGGGCTTGCGGTGTTAATCACTTCTTGGGTCGTTTCTGCAGTAGGAATCATCGGTTTCATCGGATTAGCAGCGCCAGCGATTGCTCGATTGATAGGTATCAATAAAATCCAGCATAAGCTTTGGGTATCGATGCTGATTGGTGCCATGTTATTGACTTTAACCGATTTGGTTATTCAGCAACTGCCAGGGCTAATGGCGAGTTTTATACCAACGGGAGCAGCAACCGCTGCACTGGGCGCTCCGCTACTGTTATGGCTGCTACCTCGCTTATCACAAAAGACGCAGGGTCATACTCAAACGGTGTTAACTCGACATCGTCAACATGTTTACAAGCTAAACCCTAAAGCGATCTCATTGGCGTTGATCGGCACATTAATTTCCGTTGTTCTTTTTACCACGGTTGCTGTGCAAAATGAAGGGTGGACAAACTTGTTTGCTAGCCAAAATTGGATTTTTTTGGAATGGCGCGCACCTAGATTATTTGCAGCAGCAATTGCGGGGGCAATGTTAGCGATTGCTGGCACCATGATTCAACGCCTAAGTGGAAACCCAATGGCCAGTCCAGAAGTGATCGGCATCAGTTCAGGGACAGCGATGGGATTGATCATCGCGATGTTTACTGGGTTAGGTTCGTCAATTTTCACTCTTTCTTTAGGCGGGCTTGTAGGTGCATTAGCGACGGTATTGGTCATTGTGCTGCTAAACCGTAAATCAGGTTTTCAGCCGGAGCGCATTTTGTTGACTGGTATTGCTATTACCGCACTGATGAATGCAATACAGAGCTTTATTCTAGCCACTGGTGACCCAAGAAGTTATCAAGCATTGGCTTGGTTGTCTGGGTCTACCTACTATGTTTCGGTTGAAACGTTACTCCCATTGTCTTTATCTGCGCTTGTTTTTATAGGGTTGAGCTTTCTCTGCGTAAGATGGCTAGATATTCTTCCTGTTGGCGCCGCTTCCTCTAAAGCACTTGGGATTCGCGTTGATCGTTCGCGCGCGATACTGCTGCTTTTAGTTGCTTGTCTCACGGTCAGTGCGACATTGGTTGTTGGTCCTATTAGCTTTGTTGGGTTACTGGCTCCGCATTTAGCTCGCTTATTTGGCTTTAACAAAGCGTCACAACACATGTTATGCGCCGCGATATTGGGTTCCGGCGTGATGTTGTTGGCCGATTGGTTGGGACGACAAGTTCTTTACCCACAAGAAATACCAACAGGGCTTATGGCGTCTCTCATTGGCGGTTTGTATTTAATGTGGGGTTTACGCCGTTTATAGATACGAGCTAAGCATCAACGAAGAAAGTACTTATACAACAAACAAGCACTCGCAGTGGCATTGGTAACCTATGCCACTGCGAGTGTCTTATGCAAAACCTCTGGTTTGTCTTTTATGGAAACAACTGGCGATGCCGTAACTCGCTTTTCTTTCAGCGATCGCTGAAGTCATGAAGGGTTGGTTTGGCTGCCGACAAAAAAGGAGAATAATATGACTCGGCAGTTTATGCTGACACCAACGTCAATGGCGGTTGTATTAGCGTTATCAACGCCAAATGTCTTGGCTCAGGAAGATGAAAATATAGTTGTGATTGGACAGCAGCAAGACAGTGCAGTTGGTCCTGATTTTAGTTATCTTGGAGCGAAGAGTCGGGCAGCGACGAAAACTGATATTGCCATCAATGAGACCCCAAGAGCGGTATCTGTTGTTACGCGAGAACAAATGGATGATCGTGCCTCTATTAGCATTTCTGACGCGCTACAGTACACACCAAGTATTCAAACTAATTATTTCGGCGAAGATAACAAGCAAGATTGGTTTATTATTCGTGGTTTTAAACAGGCGAACAGCGGGCTGTATCAAGATGGTACCCGTTTATATTCTTCTGGTTTCTATAGTTGGCAAATAGATCCGTTTGCGTTAGAAAGGGTTGAAGTGTTACGTGGTGCAGCGTCTGTTCTTTATGGGCAAAACCCTCCTGGTGGGGTTATCAATGTCGTCAGTAAGCGACCTCAATTTGATGGAGGCTCAGGGCTTGTATCTTTGGAGTACGGTTCTGAAGACCGTAAACAACTTTCTCTTGACGTAAACTCTGAGGTGAGTGAGCAGTTAGCTTTCCGCTTTCAAGGGTTAGCGAGAAAAAATGGGACGAGAATTAGTGGGGTAGAAGCAGAGCGCATTCTTCTCTCGCCATCAATGACGTACAAATTTAATGAGATGTCTGAAATTACCTTTCTAACGAGCTATCAAAAAGACGACTCAGATCCTTATCTGCAATTTTTGCCAGTTGAAGGAACGTTAACGCCAAACAAAAATGGAAAGATCAGTGATAGTTTAGCGATAGGTAATCCTAACTGGGAGACCTTTGAGCGTGAGCAGGTGTCTTTAGGCTATGAGTTTTCTCATGCGTTTAATGATACCACTTCATTTGTTCAAGCAGCTCGTTACAGCGAAATGGATGTTAAGCTAAGACAAATGTATTCGTACGTTTACTCGGCTGATGTGCCTGCGTTGGGGCCGGCTTTGGACCCATCAAATGAACGCAAAACCATACTTCGGGGCGCTTCAACAGAAGATGGGTCATCTGATGCTTTTAATATCGATAATCGTTTGATGCACAGAGTAAATTGGGGAAGCGTTGAGCATAACTTGATGTTGGGTTTAGATTTTCAAATGATCAGTATCGATGGTAAGGACTTTGCTAATGATCCTATCGTTGCTGATGGTAATGCACTCTTAAACACACCAATGGGAGCTTTGCCTGACCCTAGGTTTAATGTATTTAATCCCACTTATTCGGATAATATAATGTTACTCGATCCGAATACGCTACAGCCATTGAGCGAAACCGATAAGCAAAGAACGAAAATCGAGAACCGACAGCTCGGTGTCTATTTTCAAGATCATATGCTGATTAACGATAAATGGGCAATGTTATTGGGTGCGCGTTACGACGATACAAGTAACGAAGTACATAATGTTACCACGGGTGCTCGCACGAAAGTCGACAACGAAGAGTGGACGTTTAGCGTGGGAACGGCTTATATTTCTGATTCTGGCTTCACGCCATACTTTAGTTACTCTCAGTACTTTGATCCAATTATTCAAGAAGACAGCAATGGTAAGCCAGCGAAGCCTGAAAGCGGTGATCAATTTGAAATCGGTATGAAATACCAACCGGATTCATTTGATGGCTATTTCAATATTGCAACGTATCGGGCAACAAAAGAAAACTTGGCTCGTATCTACTTGAGTGAATTAACGCAAATAGGAAAAATAGAAAATAACGGCGTTGAGTTTGAAGTTGTAGCTAATGTGACACCATCCTTAACATTAATCGGAAACATAGCCTATGTTGATGCAGAGATAAAAGAAGACGTCAATAATACATGGGTTGGCAAAACACCTTCTCAAGTCGCGAATACCGTATCATCAGCTTGGGCACATTATCGTTTCTTTGATGGACCTCTTGATGGCGTTGCTGTTGGCTTAGGTGCGCGCTATACAGGTGAGTCATACGGAGATAATGAAGAGAGACTAAAAGTACCAAGTTACTTTTTAATGGATGCGACGGTCAGCTATCGCATTGGAGATTACAAGCTACAAGTCGCAGCCAAAAATATCACTGATAAAGAGTACATAGCGACATGTGATGGTTTTTGTTGGTATGGCGATCGACAAAATATTATTGCCAGTTTAACTTACGATTGGTGATTTAACGGATAAATAAACACCCCTAGTGTAGGGGTGTTTATTTAGAAATCGGCTTTGCGGACAAAATGTGGGTTTTTGTACTTTTTCTGCGGACCAAACGATGATACTACGAGCTTGTTCCATAACGTTTTGTCAAACTCACCCTTTGGAATCGAAGGGTAGAGGGTTTCCTCTTCTTCTCTTGCAAAGTTCATGTACTGTTTCTTCTTAATTTGATTGTACTTTTTGGCGATCTGGTTATGTTTCCTTACCCACTCCAGTTTGTAATTGTGGAGCACTTTTTCACCTTCTTCCGCACTCATTCGAGATAGGAATAATCGCTTGTACGAGACCTTTCTGTCCAACATTGTGCGCATGACGGTTTGGATATATTTACCGTGGTGCGTGACAGTAATATCTTTTTCGTCAATAGGAGTGACGCACCAGCCTTTAGGTAAAAAGTCTGGCTTCTTAAATTGCTTATTACGCTCCATTAGCGCCTGATGTAAAACTAGATCAGAGGTGCCGCGGAACGTTTTTTGCCATTTACCGATACGAATTTGAATCGAACCAGGCAAGCGATAGATGTTAGTAAACTTATCTTTGTCCATGGACTTGTGTCATGAGATTAATATGCATTATTAGAAAGTGAAAAACAGTCTAGTGCAAAGGGCACCAGACTGAAGTACCGTACGATTTTACAACGACCTTGCGTGATATAGCGAGGGGTTATGTCAATAATAGGTAAGAAATAGAAAATTAGTTCACATTATGAAGAAATTGGAAGCTAATCAGGCTAACTTTTGAAGTTGGGCCGATTATGCCCATGCCTACCAAATAAAAAGAAGGCATGGGTATAAAAATCACACCGCTTCTTCGAGTTGCTTGGTTTCTTCTTCAATCTGCTGTAAATGTCGGTTTGCTTGCTGTAACTGATACATTTGGGCATAACGACCATTTTGTTTTAACAGTGCTTTGTGTGTGCCTTTCTCTACTAATTCCCCATGATGAAGAACAATGATTTGGTCCGCATCCAAAATAGTTGAAAGTCGATGAGCGATAACGACTAGTGTCATGTCTTGTCTGAGTACCGCCAAACTCTTTTGTATTAAAGCTTCTGTTCCTGAGTCAATATTGGCCGTTGCTTCATCTAGTATCAATATTTTAGGTTTTACCACAAGCACACGCGCTAACGCTAAGAGCTGTTTTTGTCCAGCAGATAGATTGGTTTCACCTTGACCTAACTGCGTGTCTAGCCCATTGGGATAACGGTGAATTTGCTCTGCCAAACCTACCTTGTCTAACGCATCCCATATTTGAGTATCGTCAACCGCTCGACTAAGAGAGATGTTTTCTCTGACTGAAGCAGGGAGAATATGTGGATCTTGTTGAACCATTGCCACATCTTTGCGAAGTACGTCTTTCCCTAATGTTTTAAGTGGACGACCATCTATGAGCAGTTCACCATATTGCGTTGGATAAAAGCCCATTAACAGTGACGCTAATGTGCTTTTACCGCTTCCTGTATGCCCGACAAGCGCAATAAAGTTTTGGTGGTTGGCCCTCAACGAAATGTCTTTTAGGACGTCCTGTTTACCATCGTAGCTAAATGTGAGGTCTTTAAGTTCTATAGCACCTGACCTTAATGGTTGATGATCGTCCCCGTAAGTTTGTTCTTTCGCATCAATCAATTCAAAAACACGTTCGCTTGATACTAACGCTTGCTGAAGTAGAGCAAGTTGCTGAGTCATCTCAATTAGTGGTTCAGTAACTCGCGCAAGATAACTGATAAATGCATACAGTACCCCCACACCAATCAACTCAATACCATTAAAGCCAAAGATCGCAACCAAGCAAAGCAACGCAAGACCTGCGAGCAAATCCATTAATGGTCTTAGCAGATAGCCGTTTAGCCGAATCACTCGTTTAGATGCCACCAAGTGCTCTGCGGTTAGCTCGTTGAACTGTTTATTAAAACGCTCTTCTTGTTGCATTAATTGAATGACACTCATCCCTTGAATGGATTCACTCAGATTCGCATTTATATCAGTCAATAGGTCACGCATCTTTCGGTAGCTTTCTGTACTTAGCTGCTTAAATAAGTACATAAAGCCGATGACGATCGGTAGCAATACAAGCACAACAAGTGTGAGTTTCCAGCTCATGAAAAACATAACGCCAAGCATCACCACAATCATGACCACGTTTTTCACCACGGTCGCGATCAAGAGCTCATAAAATTGCTGTAGAGATTCCGTATCGTTGGTGATTCGCGATACCAATTTCCCCGCAGGAGTGTAATCAAACGCAGATAACGGCTGCTTAATCACACCAGAAAATACTTGCTTACGAATCGTTTTGATCGTGTTAGCCGCGACAATGCTAAATTGCAATGACTGAAAATACTGAAATGTTGCCGATACAATCTGAAGAGCGATATAACCTACTGCTAGCGAAATCAGAACATTCTGTGAATAGTCACCTTTAGCGATGTGCTCATCAATGAAATATTGAATCAACCAAGGGCCGCCAGCGCTGGCTAACGCTGCGATAAACAGCAAAGCAAGTCCTTTAATCATTGGCTTTGGTTGAGATAATGGGTAAGACATCAACCGTTTAAACGTACTGGTCTGGTTCATTCATTATTCCTCCATCGCCTGTTCTAGTTTTTGGTACTCGAACATTTCGGCGTACCATCCCTGATGCGCTAATAAAGCGCTATGTTGCCCACGTTCAGTAATGTGGCCGTGATTCAAGACAATGATCTCGTCTGCTGCTTCCAATGCGGTGAGGCGGTGTGCAATAACGATTAGGGCTTGATCACGGTAGTGTGTTTCCAAATTCTTAAGGATTTGATGTTCGGTCCGGCCATCAACAGCCGAAAGCGCATCATCCAATACCAAGACTTGTGCATTTAGTAACATAGCGCGTGCTATCGCAATACGTTGTTTTTGCCCGCCGGAGAGTGTAATGCCTTTTTCACCGACTTCTGTTTGGTAGCCTTCAGGAAACTTCTCAATATCGTCATGTATACAGGCTAACTTTGCTGCTCTGTAGACTTCTTCCTTTCCCGCGTTAGGGTTGCCTAAGGCAATATTGTCAAAGATAGATTTTGAAAATAGAAACGGGTTTTGATTAACCACGGCAAAGCGGTTGCGCCACTGAGGAAGTAGGGCATCTTTAATCTCAACATCCCCGAATGTAATTGAACCGTTTGTTAGGTCGTGCTGACGCAAAAGCAGCGTTAGCAGGGTTGATTTTCCGCTTCCGACAGGGCCAGCTACTCCCAACATTTTACCGGGCTTGAGCTCGATTTTTATTTCGGCTAGAGCTGGTGGTAAATCACTGGACCAGTGGAAAGCATCGATATCAATTTTTAATGGCAGTGGTTTATCTTCTAATGGTTTATTTCCACTGACAATCTCTGGTGTTTCATCAAAGATCTCTTGTAGGCGATTCCATGCTGCGGAGCCTCGCTCTAAAATATTAAATAAGAAAGCGAAGGCCAGCATAGGCCATATCATCAACCCTAAATACATCGTAAAGGCTGTTAGATCACCAAGCGTGATCTCTCCCTTATCGACAAGGTAAGCACCAGCAGCGACACTGAGAAGGAAAGAGAGGCCGATGGTGAATTGGATAGCTGGATCAAATCTCGCGTCGACTCTAGCGACGGCGATATTTTTCTGACCGGTATCATCGACTACATCTTCAAAGCGCTGTTGTTCTTGATTCTCTAACCCAAAAGCTCGCAACATTCGCACGCCGTTAAGTGACTCTTGCGTCATGTCTGACATGGTAGAAAAGGCTTCCTGAGCAATGCGGAAACGTTGATGCAGTATACGGACGATAAAAAAGATGATGATTGCAAGAAACGGCATTGGAAGAAGTGCCATAACGGTGAGCTTCCAGCTAACTTGCGTTACCATGATGATTAAAACTGCAATGCCCGTGATCAAGGAATCGGCTGCCGTTAAAACCCCTTCGCCGGCTGTCATTACGATGTTACGTACATCATTAGTACCACGCGCCATCAGATCACCGGTCTTATAACGTTCGAAAAATCGGGGTGGTTGTGTCGATAAGTGCCTATAGAGACGATTACGTAGAATGGTTCCGAGTTCCCAGCTTGCGCCGAAAAGCCAAATTCGCCATAAGATACGGCATCCATAAATGGCAAAGATCAGTACAGTGAGTCCCAAGAGCCACAGAATCAGCGTATTTGTATCTAACGTGTTATCTACGACCCCATCAACGATGATACCGACCGCTTTAGGAGGAACAAGTTGTAGAGTTGATATCACAGCGAAAAGCAAAATCGATCCGACATAATGCTTCCACTTTTGTTGGAAATACCAACGTAACTGCCAGAATATTCTCATCACGCCTCCCGCTTTAAATTATTGAATTTGTAATAGAACTATTATTGAGCGAAATGATGAGTTTACAAGCACAAATTATTGGCGGTCGGAAAAACGATAGATTGTTTCGATTACGGGCGCGTGCGGTCGCTAATTACTTGTTTTCTCGCTGCAAGCTAACTATGAAACAACATTATGTGAAATAGTTGTTAATAATGGGTTTTAGGGCCAGTATTCTGCTAAAAGCGATGAAAGCACCAAAAGTGCAACTGTTACTTTCACTCACTAGGGGGAACTAGCAGTCGTCAGTTTGTATTTTGTAGCTGACTTGGCCTCCTGGAGTTTCTGGGTAGTAAACTTCGACATAACACATATGGTCTGGACCAACAGGTTTGTTTGCAAAGCCGATAAGGAAATAGGGTTCGTCCGGGCTGTCTACCCCGTACCAAGTATTGATAGTGAGTTGAGGGTCGAAACCTGCCAGCTCTTTTGCGGGAATGACATTCTTAATGAATCCAAAGTAACCAATTAGGTCGTTATTGCCGTCATTATCTAGATCAATGTTATATTGTTTGTCGCCATCTACCGTCTCTTGAGATTGAATAACGGCTTTGGTGTACACAAAGTTGTTTGCAGTCATGAGCGCTTCCCTCGCGCCATATAGAACCGCCACTCGAGCATCTTTTTGCAGACCAAGAAATTTAGGAAGGGCAATAACACTAACGACACCAAGGATAATGATGCACACAATGAGTTCAATGAGGGTAAATCCTTGAGAGCGATGCACTGCCTTTTCTCCATGAGTCATGAATAGTTTGGCGGCTATTTTGATATAAAAATGCGCAGGTCAAGTATTAAAAAAGGATGGGAAGGAGTGACCAAGCTTGCAGATCTTAAATATAAAACAAGTTGCTTATTTGTTACATGCTGGTGGGAGGCGGCTATCGAATAAGGGGAGAGAGTTAAATTCGGGAGGATAAAATACCTCCCGAAATGATCAATTAAGACTCGTTTGCGACGGCTTGACCGCTGCGCTTAAATACAAATCGCCAAATGAATAAGACAACGGCAATATAGGTTAGACCAACACCTAACGCTTGCCAGTGCATGCCGTTATACATTGCGATTGGCATAAGCGAGATGATGAAAATGTCCGTAATTGAGCCTGGAACATAAGCGATAGCATAGTCGTCTAACACTTTACTGCGCATTTTGGGGTCGACAATGCGTAATAACGCGATACCCATAGCGACTGTACCTGTTAACCATCCCCAAGAGAAAATGCCTTTCTCAAACCAGTCATCTCCCATGATGCGAGGTGCAACCCAAAAGATAAGCCATAGCGTGAACGCGATACCACCAATTGCGAGCACTACCATTGGCATTAAATACTGCGCTAGAACCGTGATCTTAATCGCTGAGATACCAAAGATGATCAGGTAATCCGTACTAATACCCGCTGCGTGTTTGAATGCGCCGTCACATAGGTAATGAGATGCCTTGGTTTGCTTAGCGATAATTCGAACTAACATACCGCCTAGAAAGCCAGTAACGAAAGTCGGAATTTGTACCTTATCGTGGAAAGAAGATAAGTAGTTGGCTGCTACATAAGAGAAAGCGGTTACCACTACAACCAGCGCCGCGTGAATCGCGAAAGAATCGACTGACAATGATGACATCGTATCTTTCATCACAGGTTCTTGATCGTCAGGTTTCACTAAGCCTTTGCGCTCGTGTTCGTCCATGCTGTCGAATGTCGTAAAGCTACGAATCCAGCCCATTTTCAACGCAAACTGAAGCATTAACATGCCCACCGAGATTGAAATAAAGATCCCAACCGTGGCGAACGTTAAACCAAGTGTAAAACCATCTTCCCAGCCAAGGCCTGTGAAGATTTCACCGACTACAGATGCTGAACCATGACCGCCCATGAATCCCGCGGACATGGTTACGCCAAACCCAGGATTAATGTCAGGCCAAAAGAAGGTGGTAAGTACTAAACCAAACATTGCTGCAAACAGCCATTGCGACACGGATGCAATTTGGTTAAACGCCCACAATGAGCCTGCTCGTTGAGCAACCACTTTTGGTGACGGGACATCTGTTGCTAAACCCAACGCAGAAAAAAGTGCAGCAGTTAAGAGGCTTGCGTTTGCGGTAAAAGTATCTGTCCAAGGTAATACGTTAAGCAGAGCTGGGCCAAAAATAAGACCAAATAACCCAGCCAATACAGCTGATGGAATGTACATGCGTTGTAGTAAAGGCATATGTACACGAATTACTTTTGCTGCAATTAATAGTAAGCCAGCGATGGCTAAGTCAGTCAGCATTAGACCTTTTGGCATTTCTTGTCCTCCAGTAAATGCGTTCAAGGGGCTCATCCTTTTAACCAGCCTTGATGTAATAAATAACTTCCAGCACAAAACCACGAAAATAGTCACTCGTGTGACATCGCGTCATGGTTGTTCTAGTCAGCACTCTATTGCGCTGTCGAATTTGTATTAACGGATCTGTTGATCCTTAAATCTATAAAGTGAGTGCAATTGTTGTGAGTGCTCACGAAGTGTTGAGAAATTTGAATAAATTCCTCGATCAAGTTTCTGATAGTTCACTCAGGAAGGGCGTGTATCCTAGTCAGTTTGTCAGCGCAATGCAATTGAGCGTCATCAATATTTAGTGCCTAAAAACTGGGCACTTGTAATTAAATATTTGATAAATAGAAATATTGAACAAGAAAAATAATTTGTCGATATGATAACTTTTTGTGATTTGAAGGGGGATTTTGCCACTTTAAGGAGGGATTTTTTGGAGGAATCGAGAAAGTAGTAATATCAGTAAGAGCTAAAGTAGAGTGATTCGCGCAAATATCATGCGTTATAGGGGGCCGGAATTTCGCCCCCAGAGCTACAAAGTGCTTGTTTAAATTCGGTTGTCACCAGTACTAAACGCGATAATTTGACTGATTTCGGTCAAGCTTCTTCCACTTTCTTGCTGCCACTGAATAAAGGCTTTATTACCAGAGTCCAAGGACTTTTTCGTGTCTTTGCCGCCTTCAATGATCTTGCAGTTGCGTAAATAAGCTTCGACATCGTTAGACAGAATAAAAGTGTCCACGCCCATTTGGCGTAAAGTGTAAGGGCCTGTATTTCCACCCAAACGACTACCATGCTTCTTCAAGTAGCCCCATAGATCCGTGATCTTTTCCCGAGGCCATTCAGCAATCATGTTACTGAACGAGCCATATTCGATTCTTGCTTCGTGGATCATGCGAGCGTTGGCCGGAATCGACATGACTTTAGTGAGGTGGCGAATGATGCGTTTGTCGGTCGCTTTGGTTTCCCATTGCTCGTCTGACAGCATCAACAACGGCTCAATCTTAAATCCGAAGAACACTTCTTCGAAGTTCGGCCACTTGTTGTGAACCACGCTCCACGAAATCCCACTTTGGAACACCTTCATCGAAAAAGCGGCTAGCCAACGGTCATCGGGAATCGCTGCTAATTCCTCTTTACTTAATGGGTGAGACAATAGCGCTTCAAGCTGATCTTTTCCGCCTTTTCGCTTAGCAGCACGTTGATAAATCGCGTCAAATTTTTCGATACTCATAAAAGAAGTTAGTCCTAGTTTATGTCGATATTTGCGAAACATACTACGCTTAAGTGGCTGAATCGTAAATTGATGGAGTGTCACAAATGAAGAAGGTCACATTAACGTTTGTCGGGGAAGGTTCGGAGCGTATCGCGGATAAATTTTATACTTGGCTGGCTGATGGCGGATTAGAAGACAGCTTAATTGAAACTCTATCGGACAGAGAAGTGTCGGTGGTCGGTATTAGCGATATGGATAACGAAACGCGCGATGTAGTGATTACGACAGAAATGAATTAGCGCGTTGTACACGATAAAAACCAAAAGAATGCGATACAACAAAGCCCTTCGTCGGAAGGGCTTTGTACGTCTAACTCGTCTTCTTGTGTAGAGTGGATTTAATGATGAACCAGCGTTAAACCGCTTGGTAAAGCATCACCGAAGACGCGTTTTGATTCGCTTTCTGAAAGCTCTTTCACTTCTTTAACTAGTGATACCCAAGATTCGGGAACTTTACTTTGCTTCAACTTAACCAAGACCTGCTCACGGTAGTCGTCAGAGATATCGAATAGTCGGTCGCCCGTCTTACGACAAATCATTACGGCTGCGAAAGCGATCATTGGCTCTTTCTGCCAGTTCTGCTCTAACAGCTTAGGCAACCACTGTTCTGCTTGTTCACGAGGAATGACGTTGTGCTGGCTGCCATAAAGTGGTGTGCGAGAAGCCAAACGTCCCATCGCCCACCAGTGCGCTTGTTCAAACTGGTTTTGGTTGATCGCTTTACTCAAGAACCACGTTGCCAATAGAACTTTATCTTCCACTTCTAGATGCTCTAGAGAGGCTGAAAGACGCACCATGGATTCGTAACCCATGTCTTGTGCCGCTTTGGCGGATTGTGGGTTTTTCATCGCACCAGGGTGTAGGTATTTCGCGATGTCCGCCAAGATGGTCTCTTGCTGCTCTTGGCTTAAACCACCGGCAATACGACGCCAGAATACCCACCAGTCTGTCCAGCCTTGATGGTTTTTGAACTGAATGTTTTGTTGGTAGAGGCCCCAAACTTGCTCAATGCGCCAAGAGTCTGTTGGATCGCCAAAGCCCGGACGCAGTGCAAAGCCCGCCAAACGAAGCCAGTTTTTCTCGTGCTGTTCAGAACGACGGCGACGTTTACGACCTTGTGCAAAGGTATCAAACAGTTGACGTAGGGTAGTGAAATCCCACTCGTCACGTTTGCCGAGCTTCTTCTCAAGATCTTTGGCTAAGGTTTTGATCTCTTTGCCTTCTGCGCTTTTTTTGTTACCGCTGTATAGGCGAGCGATTAGCCCCTTACATTCGTTCAGTTTAGGGTGAAGCTTAACTTGCTCGCTGTCATCGGTTTGCTTGTTACGGACTTCAAATTCGAGTTCCCAACGTTTGTTGTCGTCTTCTGCGCTGACACATTCCATCTTAAGTGTGCCGACTTCAGTCAACTGACACGCCAGTTGTACTTCTACGCGTTCTTTCTGGTTGGCTTGCAGTTCGGCACCTTCACCTTCAAGGGTGGTGATATAAGGCGGTAGCGGAGCAAACAAGTCTGGGTCAACATCAACCATCACGCCATTTTGAATGGCGGTGTTATTGGTTAAGGTATCGTGGGTAGAAGTCAGCAGGTTAAAGCGGACTGGCTCTCCAAGAGTGAGCGAGAAACGACGACCGCTTAAACGGATCTCGTGACCTTCTTCTGTACCTTTTGCAAGCAAACAGAGCGCTTTGCCCATTTTGTTCTTTTCTTGAAGATGCAAGAAGTAAGAACGGGCTGCACCACCACCAATTTTAAGCTGTGCACCACGACGTGCTTTACCAAAGGCAACGGCACCCAGCGCAACAGACCAATCTGGATGTGGGTTATCTAATACCGTAACTGGTGCGCCGCGCCAATCGGACAGTAGGGTAGTGACACGCTCAGTCACCAGATCACTGTTGAACACGCCACCGTTGAGTAGCAAACCGACTGGAATCGCGTTTTGTTTGTCGTCTTCAATGCCAAGAGCGGCACGAGACACTTGCTGATGCATCGTTAAGAACTCGGCAACGTGCTTACTGACGGCTGGGTCAGCAACGTATGGAAGGCCAAACTCGACAACTGCGCTGCGGCGTTTGTCTGGTACTTCACTGAAATCAGAAAGCGGGAAGAAGCCATCTAATGCGATTTGGTGCACTTCTTGTTTGCTTAGAGCAATACTCTTTGTGCCCCCAAGTAGCTTAGAGCCGCTACCTAACATGGTGATCTTCACTTCGTCAAGTGCGCTCGCTGAAAGCAGGTTCTCTTTCGCTTTACGTGTTTGCTGAATTAGCTTTGTTAGGCTTGCTGCAGTGAGCTTCTTACTTTGATTGAAGCGGCTTTCTGCAAGGTGTGCTAATGCTAAGTCGAGGTTATCACCACCCAGCATCAAGTGTTCGCCAACGCCAATACGATCAAGGGCTAGCTCATCTTGAGAAGAGAAACTTGCTTCAATCAAGCTTAAGTCGGTGGTACCACCGCCCACATCGCACACCAGAATCAGCGGTAGCTCTTTGAGCTCATCAGCTGCGGCTTTCTGATGGCGTGCGTACCAGTCGTAACATACGGCTTGTGGCTCTTCGAGCAGGACGATTTTCTTTAAACCTGCCAACTCTGCGGCTTCAAGCGTGAGCTTACGAGCCGTCTCATCGAATGATGCTGGAACAGTCACAACCACATCTTGGTCTTCTAGCTTGTTGCTAGGGTGACGGTAGTTCCATGCTTGACGAATGTGGTTGAGGTAGCTTGCGCTGGCAATGACGGGTGAGACTTTATCCACGTCTTGCGCGCCAGCCCAAGGGAGAATGTCTGAGCTACGATCTACCGCTTGGTGCGATAGCCAGCTTTTTGCACTGGATACCTGACGTCCTTCTACTTTCGCGCCTAATTCACGAGCCCATTCACCAACGATGACATTGTTAATGTCGCCAGCAACAGGTTCGTTGTCCCAAGGAAGAGTGAGGTCAGAAGGGGAGATTTGACCTACAGCTGGATGATAGCGGAAAGAGGGCAGAAGTGGTTTACGAACGACTTCGCCCGGACCAATCAGTTGGTCGATGTCAAATAGGGATACTTCGGATTGTTCAAGGTTGTCGGTGATTTCACAGTAGGCCACCACAGTGTTTGTGGTGCCGAGGTCAATACCAACAAGGAAACGAGGAGATGCCATACAAAACCAAACCTTCGTGTATTTAAAAACGGCACCCGATTGGATGCCGTTTGACTTCTAATTATTGTTCTTCGTTTGAGTCACTTTTCGCGTCTTCGCGCACATCGAACTCAACATGCCATTTTTGCCCGTTATCTGCGGCGATGGCTTCTAAGTAAAGCGTGCCAAGCTCTGTGACGCGAGAAGCAAGAGTTACTGGAACCACTTCACCTTCACGACGACCTTCAGATACTGGCAGCGTTACTTGGATTTCTGGTAGCTCTTCAAGCTCTTCAGGTGCCCAGTAGTCTAAGTGAGTACCTGCTAGGTCATCACGACGAACGGTTGAGCCGAAGAACTGGAAGTTAACTGGCTGACCGATGATCAAACCAAACTCTTGGCTTGGTACGTCAACGCTTGAGCCTTCTTCCATACCAAATGGTGCTACACACAGTGCTTCCATTGGAGGTGCCATGCCCGGAATCGCAGGCATCGCACTTTCGATACCCACGTAGTACGCCGAAGCAATACCGCCGCGGATACGAACGCCTTGACCACGACGCACAGAGCCGTAGTAAGCCGCACCGCTAGCAACCGCAAGGTCTAGATCCACACCTGTTAGGCGTTTCGCCATTTCTGCGTCTGCTTCAATTAGCCATTCGTTGATCGTGTCTTCTAGACGAGTGGCTAGAAGTTTCGATTTCAGAACGCCGCCGTTGAATAGGATTGCTGTTGGCTTGATGAAGTCAGCCGATTGCGCTGCATCCGCGCCAGGCATACCTGGCATGTTTGCGAATGGGTTGAAATCTTGAGCTTGCGCTGATTCACCACCGCTTTGCGCGTGTGCTTGCTTAGACAAGAATGCTGCAATGTGGCGAGTAATACCCGCATCTTGTGCGTAAGGCAGACCCATTTGTGTTAGTGCACCACGGTTACGTTGAACAGGGTGGTCGGTAATCGCAACTTGAGGGAAGAAACCGTCAACTAATGTCTGTTGTACTTCTTCTTGAGTCAGTTCAGTTTTCAGCGTTGCCCCTAGCAGTTTAGAACCGCGGCTTGGTACAACGATTGGCACTGACTGAAGCTCGCTGTCGTTCAATAGCGCTTCTTTCGCATCGCGACATGCGTGCGTCATCGCCTGAACTTGCCATGGCTGTAGCTCTTTGCCTTCTTGCGCGAGCTTCATCTTCAAGCGGTACGCAAGTGCAAGGTCCATGTTGTCACCGCCAAGTAGGATGTGTTCACCTACCGCGATACGGTTCAGAGTTAGGTTGCCGTCGTCTTCAGTTACTTCAACCAAAGAAAGGTCAGTTGTACCACCACCGATATCGACCACAAGTACGATGTCGCCAACTTCAACTTCGTCGCGCCATTTGTCGTTGCTGTTATCAATCCAGTTGTAAAGTGCAGCTTGTGGCTCTTCTAGAAGCGTTAGGTGCACAAAACCAACGTTGCGTGCAGCTTCTGCAGTTAGATCACGAGCCGCAGGATCGAAAGAAGCCGGAACCGTAATGGTAACGTCTTGATCGGCAAGGTTGTGATTTGGGTTTGCGTGATTCCAAGCATCTTTTAAGTGCTCAAGGTATAGCTCGGTTGCGCGAAGAGGGGATACTTTTTCCACTTCTTCTGGGCTACCTGCTGGTAGGAATGCGTCACGACGGTTTACACCACCGTGGCAAAGCCAAGATTTCGCACTTGCAACAAGACGAATTGGTGTTTTTGAACCTAGGTTACGTGCAATTGCACCAACTAAAGCTTTTGGCTCACTTGACCACGGAAGAACACGTGATTGCGGGTTCATTTCGTGTTCGTGTGGTTGATAAAGGAAAGAGCCAAGTTGGCTACGAGTCTCTACCGTACCCGGCGCAGTCAGCTGTGGGATAGGCATTACTTCAACGCGAGCATCTTCGTCGTGCGTATCAACAAAAGACATCACGCAGTGTGTGGTACCTAAGTCGATACCGACGCTGAATTTAGGCGTCTGTTGTTCTTGAGCAAACGCTTGGTTATTCGTTTCTTGAGAATGATTTTCTTGGTTCATGTGTTCCATTACAGCTCAACCTCGGCTGGAGCAATCACAGAGGCATCGTAGTTTTCAGCCAGCTTAGGAAGGTTCATCGATGTTGCCTTCCAGCCTTTGTGCACTAACGTGCCTTGGAATGGCGCGCTGCCTGTCACGTTGCCAGTAAGGCGGATTTCTTGTGGGTTGAAGCCTTCTTCAACCGTAATACGAGTTTCTTCTTCTTCGTTACGAACGTGCGCAAGTGTCACGTAATCGTTCAATACTTTTTGACCGCCAGTGTGAATAACACGAGCCGCAGCGCCTACTTCTTCATCAGAGAACGAAGTTAGGTCTTCTTGTAGGAAGTCGATCAGACGAGCTTCTTGCTGCATGATAGAAAGTAGCTGCATTGCAGAATCAGTAGAAGCTGTTGCGAGTTTCGATTCAACTTCAACGACTTTTTCTACTTCGACGATCTTCTCAACTGGCTTCTCAACTTCGACGATTTTCTCGACCGGTTTTTCTACGACTTTCTCAACCACTTTTGATTTGCGAGAGACCGCGACTAAAAGAAGCAAAACGCTCGATGCGGTTAGGCCAGCGTGAAGCATATCGAACGTTTGAGGAATTAGGTTCAAATCAATGTTCATGACGTTTTTTCTCTTTCTATTGATTATTGGTGCTCAGTATTGGCTCATATGTGTTCACTAAAACGATCGTCTTTGCGATCTTGCACCAAGTTTAGACATTAAAATGATGACGGATGGTAGCATATTCAAGGCTTAAGGCTGTAATAATTCGTGACTATACCGTACGAACAGCGTGAAAAATCGACGATCGGACTGCCCAGCATAGGTTGTTGCTTGATGTTTGTGCGTTGCTAACGCAGTATTTCAACAGATCCCGAAGTTTAACTTACGGAAGTATCAAAATTACGATATGACACAAAGCACCGCTCACAAGAGCGTTATCAAACGACATTCAGACTCTATTCTAGCTTTCGCAGCGACGTTGTGTGTCACTGCTGGTGTGGTCGGTGCTGCTTATACGATGCAGCAACGGTATACGCAGACGACGTTTGATACTTTAGCTGACCGACAAGCAGAATCACTGAAAGCGAACGTCGAAAATGATTTAAAGTTTATTGGTGCAGGTGCAAACTTTTTTCATTCGATTGAACGCACCTATTGGTCTTCGTTCCCAATGTATGCGGAACAAGTAATCAATAGCTCGCGAAGTCTAATCGGACTTCAATGGATGCAAAAGGTCGAATTCGAAGACCTTGATGAGCATATTTTAAAGACCCGTCAAACATTTCCTGATTTCCAACCGTTTACCGTTCCTAAAGATGACCCCAAAACCTACGGGTACATTTTTGAACACAAAGAGCCAATTTTTATCGCATCGGATATTTATCCAAGAACACCAGAAAACCTTTCTCTATTAGGTTTCTATTTTTCACGTAAACGCTTCGATCTCATCTTGGATGATATATCCACAAATGGGCGAGCAAATGTCTCGGATAAAGTTCGCTTACTGCAAGATGGGTATGACAAGTCCATCCCTAAAACTGGGCTGCTAGTGTTCCATCCAGTGTTTGACTTCGAGGATAAACATTTATTAGGTGTAGTGACAGGGGTGATTCGAAGTACGGTTTACTTTGAGGATTTGATCACGAAAACCGCGACCGAGCTAGATATGTCGGTGCGCGTAGAAGATTTAGGCTTTGACGCAGCAGATGACCCCGTTCTCTTCCAAAGTTCAAACTGGGATAACATTCGAGGAACGGTTATAAGCCGTACCATTCAGCTGCCCAATCGTGAGTGGCGGATTGATTTTAAACTTTCTGATGCCGTCTCTGCTTGGGAGCGTTCTATTTTAGCGGGCACGACATTAGCCGGGTTGGTAATCGCCTTTTTGATTAGTTGGATTGTGAATTTACAGTCACGAGAAAAAGAGCGCTTGGCGGTTATGTTAGAGCTTAAAACCGTCGAATTAAAAAGGATGGCTGAGCGTGACCCTCTAACTCAGTTACTCAATCGCCGAGCGTTTAACGATCATTTGCTTAGCCAGATAAACAAAGGTGTTAGCTTCGCATTGGTTGGTTTTGATATCGACCACTTCAAAATTATCAATGACAAGCACGGTCATTTAGGGGGAGATGAAGCATTGCAGCATGTGACTAAGCTAGTCAGTGCGAATCTAAAGCCTGGAGACCGATTTTATCGTGCTGGTGGTGATGAGTTCTGTATTATTTCTAAAGTCATTGATAAAGAAGCACTGGAAGCTTATCTGGAAAAGTTGCGGAGCATCGTGGCAAGTACGGCTTTTGACTATGGCGATGCTTCAATCATTTGCACGTTAAGTATTGGCGCGGCTGTCCATAAAGATGAAGATCCTGAAAGCTTGTATCACAAAATGGATAATCAACTTTATTTGAGTAAAAAAAACGGTCGTAATAATGTGTCGATTGGCGATTAAATGGGCGCGCAAATTCGAGTTTTACACCGTGTTACGGTAGAATCGCACGCTTTAAAATTTTATGTTAGGAATCAAGACAAACTATGAACCATAACCGTATTGTATGCTTCGATTTAGAAATGTGTTGCTGGAACGAAAATGGTGTCGGCAGCACGGGTGAAATTATCGAAGTTGGGTTGGCTGAAATAGATTTGTCTAGAGGCGAGATAGTCAAGCGAGCTCAATACTACGTAAAACCTGAACATGATGAAGTTTCGCTGTTTTGTGCCGAGCTAACAGGTATTACGCCGCGTAAAATTGAAAAACAAGGGCGCCCATTAGAAGAAGTGCTTAAATCCATGGTTAAGAACTTTGGTGGTCGAAACAAGATTTATGCATCATGGGGCCGAGATGACCTCATCCTGCTTGAAGAGTGTAAGCAAAAAGGTATTGAAGCGCCATTTACGGAGTTCATCAACTTAGCGACGCTTTATCGCATTCAAAATCGTCTTAAGGATAAGCGTATTGGTCACCGAGCAGCTCAAGAAGCAAAAGGCATTGATTGGGAAGGGCGCCAACATTCTGGTTATGTGGATGCGTACAATTTAGCGAAGCTTGCTCTGACTATGCTTTAATGGTCCGATATAGTTCGGCAAACTTGTAATCAAATCGTCATTCAACCATTGTTGTTTTGTCATGGAATCTGTTTAGTGTAGAGCTCGTCAAACATATTCATATCTTGACCAGTATTTTAATAACAATGTCGTTGGCTTATCGAAAAAACGCGCGTAATGCGCGTTTTTTTATGGCTATAGAATTCAATCTTCGCCATCATTTCACGGTAGACTTGAAATAGCTTGCGCGACTTACATGTTTACCTTGTTTCCTTACTGAGATTGCAACTTTGCTCGAATGAACTCACTGTGATCAACGTAGAGTAGTTCTGCTGTTTTGCGGATCACTGCATCTTCTAGTGGATCAATTTCGCCATCGGCATACGCCACTTCCCACATGCTTTTGATTAAGTTGTAGCGTGTTTCTTGAGTCAATTCTCTCAGTTGAGAAGTAAAATCGTACAGAGACGCGGAGTCTTTTATTTTCTGTTGAGCTTGCTCTAACAAAGCATTTGATTCTTCTTCATTTAATGACAGAAGCTTCATCAATAATGAACGCTTTGTTTCTTGCTCTTTATCATCGACGTTATGGTCTGCGCCAGATACTTCACACAGCAAGCACGCGATAGCCATATTCGGAGAGAGTGTGTTGGTTTGGCTTAAATCAGAGCCTTCAATGAGCTGTTTAAATAATGAGGTAAGAGAGTTAAACATATTGAACACCGAGCTATTGTTTATTTGGTTAACATGGTCATAAATACGGTAGATCTCAAGGTGCGGTATCAAATTTAGCACGCCGTTGACAGTCAAGAGCTTTGCTCATCTACCCAAATCCCTCGTACTTTTAAGTTCAGTCAAAAATGACTTGTCTTCAAGAAAGGGCAAGTCATTTTGGGAGCGAGATTTAGCCTTCTGCACGAGTTGGTGGAAAATGTACCTCTTCACCATCGCTCGTTAGAATGCTAATTTGGCTCGGCTTTCCTTCGTCATCAAGACGCAGCTCACCAATAGCACTGTGGTTAACTAAGCGATAAAAATTGTGCGTACTTGGTGCGCGTTTGTAGATCTTTAGCCGCTTACGTTTTGTAAACCAGTTTAAAGGCGAACGAGGGCTATATAGAAGCCTATCTAGACCATCACAAATATTGAGCAATTGGGTTGGGAACT
Organism: Vibrio sp. Y42_MX_L11; assembly: GCF_024181785.1. Classification (NCBI taxonomy): domain Bacteria; kingdom Pseudomonadati; phylum Pseudomonadota; class Gammaproteobacteria; order Vibrionales; family Vibrionaceae; genus Vibrio; species Vibrio sp. Y42_MX_L11. The sequence goes on along the minus strand of NZ_JAMZAP010000003.1, from coordinate 166,924 downwards.
GATTTTTAATCCCGCTACAGGTGATTTGATAGATATTCGGACTATTTTTTCGGTAGCGAAGTTTAATGTCGTATGCAAAAGAGTAGTGCACGTCGCCAGAGAGAATAACGAAATTGGTCGGCGTCTTAGTATGTGTAAAAATACTAATAAGCGTATTCGCACTTCCGGGGTGCGCCATCCAGTTTTCAGCATCGACCATTAATGGTTTACCAAGCATCGTTACTACTCGCTGCAGTGCTTCGATAAATTTCACTCCGAACATCGGCGCGGCAGAAACAATGATAACTTTGTCTTGATGAACAAGTTCTTGGTGGAACTCAATCATTGCTTCCCAGTCCATTAACCCAGAGGGCTTGTTCATTTTAGACTCAGAACGCCAGCGTCTGGTTCGCGTATCTAGCACGACAACTTTTGGCGTCGTCGGAATGGTGTAATGCCAATTCTCAAAGCGATACAAATATTGAATAAATGCATCTTGAGTTTGTGAGGAACGCTCGTTGAAAAAGCGTTGAGCGATACTCATAAACTCATCATTGAATTTTTCTGGCGCGTTTCCCCACCCTTGGCAGAGCCAGTAGGCAATCAGGCTGTTACCGATAATGCGTTTTGCAAAGGCGTTGCTGTACGCGGCTTGTTCCCAGCCTATGGTAAGGTTCCAATCGTCGGTGACATCGTGATCATCAAAGATCATGTAGGTTGGAATGTGAGCAAGTAGGCGTTGAACCTTATCCAGACCTGAGACGAATTTATCTATTTGAGCTTTTTCTTCGCGCCATTGCTGCTGCCATTTGGGATCGAGAGTTGCTCCGCCGACAGTAAACTCATTTTCTAATAAGCGATCTGTCCGAATGAGCTTCCATAAGGTTGGAGACCAAACCAATAAGTACATTGCAAAGCATTCGGCAAAGCTTATTAGATGGTTTTCACACTCTTTGGCGCTGAATATTGGCGTCCCTCTGTGCGGGAAAAACGTACTCAGTAAACTGCCATCATTCACATAATGAGGCAACAATTTGTCCCGACCATAATAACAAGCTGAGTGCTGGTAGAGGGCATTGGTATTTTTTATCGGCGCTTGCTCGAATTCTTCGCCCGGTAAACCGAGTAGGGCAATGACTTGTTCGATGGCGTCCAGAGTAGGGCCTGCAACATGGTCTGCGTAGATTTGGTCACCACTCATGATGAGCATATCTGGTCTTTCTTCGATGGTTTGAGATGCGATTTTATGATCCGCAGCGACCAATGTATCTTTACTGAAGTGGTGGGGATTCCGGCACGAGCCATGCAGAACATAATCTGCTTTTTCGCTGATTAGGAACTCAACGCCCAAATTTGGACAGTTATCTCGTTCATAAGTCAGATGAGGAAGCAGTTCCGTTACTGAGCCGTGTTGCGTTTGTATTTGATAGCGTAACGTTTGATGGGTCGGAAACTCGCCCTTTAATTGCAACAAACAGCACCACGCATTGAGACCGATTTGAAGCTGTTCTTTTTGCTCACTTAAGGGGGCTTGATGAAGGACGGAGGCGTTTTCATCCGTAATTTGCACCATACCCTCCAAGCGTTGGGTGGTGACTAGCCAAATATTGATTTCAGTTGCGGTCACTTTGCGCAAAATCGGACCTGCAACGATAAGAGGAAGTGAAGATGTTTCAGTCGTATTCATCAATGCTGGCAAAACGGCTCCTTATGTGTCAGCTTCTTCTTCTAATATTTCGATAACTTGTGAACTGCTAAGTTCATGTCCCATAAGGAATAAACCTAGCATGGCATCGGCTTTTGACGCGTTATCACTGTCTTCATCCAAAATCTGCTGAAGTCGCGTTCTGATTAGATCTATTTCGTGCTCGACGAAGCCGCGTCCCTCTTCGTCTCCCTGACCATCTTCTGGAGCATTATCAAAGTGCAAAAATAACATGTCACCATCAAGTTGAGTCCCTATCAACCTTTCAGGCAGCCATGCTTCTCCCATCACAATGTCTGGGTCCGTGTCTGCGGGTAAATGATTCAAGGTAGAGATGAGTTCTGATGCTTTCACTTTTTACTTCATTATGTTTGATTTAGAACTAAGCTAGAGTTTTAAGAGCTTGTTACGATAGTAAAAATATTCACAAATAAGCTCATCTAGTCGTGCAATATTAATATAATCTTGGGACTCAAACTGTCACGAGGATGACAACATTTGTCATTGTAACGGCTATCATCAGAAGAACATAAGCTTTAAATGGCAAATCATTGATGTTTGCCTGCTTCTCAACCAACATTTTTCGAACTCATGAAGAGATTAATTCTAACAACACTCACTTTGCCTTTAGCTGCGATGACTTCTTCTGCGTATGGTGTAGAAGAGCAAACGTGGGGAATTGCAGCGATGTATCGCACCGCATCGATCCCGTTTTATACCGCCGATAATGACTCGACGGTGAGTACATTTGTACCAATGATGTTCTTTGAAAACGAGCATTTGTATATCAATGGCATTGAAGGCGGCGTTTTTCTGTATGACGAGAGTGATTCTGACTGGCGCGCGAGTGCGATCATGCGATTGAGATTTGTTGATATTCCCATGTCGCTACAAAATGCCAATGAAGGGGACAGAGTCGACTTTGGTGGTCAAGTTCGTTATAGCATTAACGACAACTGGCGCGCAGAGTTAGAATTAATGACGGACGATGAACTCCAGTTTCACTCTAATTATCGCCTTGCCGCTAATTATGCGTTTGGTGATTGGGAGTTAGAGCCATCTATCACGATTCGATACAAAGACGCTGACTTCAACAGTGAATATTATGCGTTTAAAGATGTTACTGGGGAAAGAATTGGAGCAGGACTTGACGCCAACTTCGGCATCAAAGCGCGTTATCATGTGACTTCCAACTTGTATTTATTGGGGGAGACGAGTGTCACTCGCTTAGATGATAATGCCTACAACAGCCAGCTTGTAGAAGACCGATATCAAGGTGAAGTGTTTGTCGGTTTTGGCTTTTTCAACGATAAAGGCAAAGCTCCGAAATCAGCACTGAGCAATAAACCATACCTACGTATCGCGCATGGTTGGGCGACGCCTTCAAATATTGGTGAAATATTTAGCTTTGAGAGAGAAAAAGACCCATACGACAATCAACTTACTTCATTGTTTTATGGGCACCCGCTAACGGACGAGTTGTTTGGCTTTCCTCTTGATATTTATTTAACGCCAGGTTTGGTTCATCACTGGTCGTCCAGTGTGCAGTCCGCGAGCACAGAATACGTGATGGCGATTAAGGCTTATTATACCGTTAATTGGCCAACGACTTGGCGATTTGGTGTTGCGGAAGGTATGTCATACGTCGACAACATTACCTACATCGAAGGAACCGAAATGGAAGACAAGGGTTATACACCAAGTAAGCTACTGAACTACTTAGACTTCTCGTTTGATGTAAATATAGGTGACTTATTCAACCAAAAAAACTGGGAAAATATGTGGGTGGGTTATTCATTGCATCACCGCTCAGCAATTTTCGAAAGTGCGTCCCAGTTTGGGCGCATTAAAGGCGGGAGCAACTACAATACCATTTACTTCCAGTTCGAGTTTTAGAGCATCGTAAGATGCATATAGGTCGGATTTGCAACTGACTTCTTTATCACCCATTATGAGTAATGATGAATAATACAATGCTGCTTTCAACGCGAACCTTCGTGTATCGTGCCAAAGTTAAGGCTGTTTGTGATGCATCTGATGAATCGGATGGCATGAGCACCATGAGTATCGACTCCTCATTCAATATTCAAATTGAGGCGATAAACTGTACCAACGATGAATTTGCCAAGCGCTTTTTTGTCGTCCACGGGGAAGGGCATTTAGAGGGTGATGAATGGTTAGTGTTGTACGTCAATTCTCTTGAGGTTGACGTTGGAGACGATCTCGAAATTCCGAGTGATGTCGCGTTTGATGCGATGATTGAGAATATGATAAACGAAGCCGAGCAGTCTTTGGAAAAGCTCTATCACGAAGCGCTACACAACTTAGAGAAAGTGAATCGCTCTGGGAGAAATAAGATAATTTCTAAACACGATTAGGGTATTTTGATCGACAAGGGATTGGCGCGAACCAATCCCTTGTTATTTGTATTCTACTTGTTCTTGAACTTAGGCCAATTTACGCTATCGCTGCAAGTTGGCTCTGCGCTTCAGAAATGCCTTTCGCAGCGAAATCTTCACCCATGTTTAGCGCTTCCGCATAAACAAATTCCACATCTGTGATACCAACGAAACCTAGCACGGTACACAGGTATGGTGTGACGTTGTCTGTTGGTGAATCTTTATGGATACCACCGCGAGTCGTGATGACAATCGCTTTCTTACCTTCGATCAGGCCTTGGACGCCGTTTTCAGTGTATTTGAATGTCACGCCAGCACGAGCAATCAAATCAATCCAGTTTTTAAGCTGAGTTGGAATTGTAAAGTTATACATTGGCGCTGCGATAACCAAAGTATCAGCGTTTTTTACTTCTTCAATCAACGTATCCGACAGTTCGACTACCGCTTGTTGTTCTTGTGAAAGATCTTCCGTTGCGCGAAGTGCAGTGGCAACGGCGAAGTCCAAAACTGGTAATGGGTTTGCAGCCAAATCACGAACAGTTAGCTTGTCTTGGTCCACATTTTTGATGAAGTCTTCAACCAGTTTGTTTGATTGAGAGTAATCGCCAAGGATGCTTGATTTTAGAGCTAGTACACGAGACATAATGGTTATTCCTTAAATAAGTGCTTTTGACTATGGGAGCCATTATAAGCGAGGCACGTTGGTTAAAAAGTATAGGGATTCGCTGAACATGTTCGAAAAATTTGAATGTGGTTTCGGTTATCTTGTTGCAGATCTTGTGTGATACAATCCGCGCAGTTTTTGTAATGAAAAGAATAGGAAACGCTTTGACTTCGTCACAGCCCCCAAAAAAGAATCCCGCTGAAGAGCAAGCGACACCGTCAAATGGTGTGCAAAAGGCGACAGCGAAACAAGATAAAGCACCTCAGGCTCAAGTGAATAGCGCGGCGTCTCTACGCAAAGCGTTAAGCCAGTGCATGATGCGTGACCGCTTCCGTTTAAGTAAACGCATTTCTGGTGCGAGCAAAATTAAGAAAGATGCAGCACGTAATGCTGTGTTTGATGAAATTGCACTCGACATTGCTAAATCGATGATGGTTGCGGAACAACGCAGCAACTACAAACCAACGATTGAATACCCAGAAATTCTGCCCGTCAGCCAAAAGCGTGACGACATCGCTAAAGCTATTGAAGAAAACCAAGTGGTTATCGTCGCGGGTGAAACCGGTTCTGGTAAAACCACTCAGCTGCCAAAAATCTGCGCTGAGCTTGGTCGCGGTAAGTTCGGCCTGATTGGTCATACTCAGCCTCGTCGTCTTGCGGCGCGTTCGGTTGCGAACCGTATTGCCGAAGAGATGGAAACCAAACTGGGTGAGTTTGTTGGTTACAAGGTTCGATTCAACGATCAGATCTCTGAAAATACCCAAATCAAATTGATGACGGACGGTATCTTGCTGGCTGAAATTCAGCATGACCGTTTCTTGAATCAATACGACACCATTATTATCGATGAAGCGCACGAGCGCAGCCTTAACATCGATTTCATCTTGGGTTACTTGAAAGAGTTGCTACCACGTCGTCCTGATTTGAAAGTGATCATCACGTCGGCAACCATTGACCCAGAGCGCTTCTCAAAACACTTCAACAATGCACCAATTATTGAAGTGTCAGGTCGTACTTACCCAGTAGAAACCCGTTACCGCCCACTAAGCGGTGATGACGACAATGATCGTGACCAACTTGAAGGCATCTTCGAAGCGGTCGACGAATTGTGCGATGAAGGTTTAGGTGACATCCTGATCTTCATGAACGGTGAGCGTGAAATTCGTGATACCGCAGATGCACTGTCTAAACGCAATCTGAAGAGCACCGAAATTGTGCCGCTTTACGCGCGTTTGTCGGCGGGCGAGCAGAACAAGATTTTCCAACCTCATACTGGTCGCCGAATTGTACTGGCAACCAACGTGGCAGAAACCTCGCTAACCGTTCCGGGCATCAAGTATGTTATCGACCCGGGCACGGCGCGCATTAGCCGCTACAGTTACCGAACTAAGGTTCAGCGTCTTCCAATTGAGCCGGTTTCTCAGGCGAGTGCGAACCAACGTAAAGGTCGTTGTGGTCGTGTGGAAGAGGGTATCTGTATCCGTCTGTACTCAGAGGAAGATTTTGAGTCGCGCCCAGAGTTTACCGATCCCGAGATCCTGCGTACCAACCTAGCATCGGTTATCTTACAGATGACCGCACTTGGCTTGGGCGACATTCAAGCCTTCCCATTTGTGGAAGCGCCGGACAAACGTAACATCCAAGATGGTGTTCGTTTGCTGGAAGAGCTTGGCGCGATTAATTCTGAGGTAAAAGACCCGAAAAAACGCCTGACTTCCATCGGTCGCCAATTAGCTCGTTTGCCAATCGACCCACGCTTGGCGCGTATGGTTTTGGAAGCGCCAAAATATGGTGCGCTTAAAGAAGTGATGATCATCGCAGCTGCTTTGTCGATTCAAGATCCACGCGAGCGTCCTTCAGACAAACAACAATCATCAGATGATAAGCACCGTCGTTTCTTCCATGAAGAGTCGGACTTCCTGACGTTTGTGAATTTGTGGGAATACATCCAAAAGCAGCAAAAAGCCTTGTCTAGCAACCAGTTCCGCAAGCAATGTAAGCAAGACTATTTGAACTACTTGCGCGTGCGTGAGTGGCAAGATGTGTACTTCCAAATTCACCAGTCGATGCGTGAAATGGAATTCAAACTGAACGATGAGCCTGCGTCTTACCATGGCGTACATAGTGCGATCTTGGTTGGTTTGTTGTCACACATCGGTATGAAAGACCAAGAGAAGAATGAATACCAAGGCGCGCGTAACGCTCGCTTTCATATCTTCCCTGCATCGGGTCTATTTAAGAAACAACCTAAGTGGATAATGTCAGCCGAGTTGGTGGAAACCTCGAAACTTTGGGGTCGCATCATTGCCAAGATTCAGCCGGAGTGGATTGAGCCATTAGCCAAACATCTTATCAAGCGTAGTTACAGCGAACCGCATTGGTCGAAGAAACGCGCGGCGGTGATGGCGCATGAAAAAGTCATGCTTTACGGCGTACCAATCGTACCGAAGCGTTTGGTCAACTACGGCAGTATCGATCCGACCGTTAGCCGCGAAATCTTTATTCGTAGTGCATTGGTTGAAGGTGAGTGGGAAACCAAACACGCGTTCTTTAAGCAAAACCGTAAGCTTCTGCAAGAAGTGGAAGAGCTTGAACACAAATCTCGTCGTCGTGATATCTTGGTGGATGATGATGAGCTGTTTGATTTCTATGATCAACGTGTTGGCACCGAAGTGGTGTCTGGTAAACATTTCGATACGTGGTGGAAAAAAGCATCGAAAGAAGCTCCTGAGCTGCTGACCTTTGAAAAAGAGATGCTGTTCAAGGGCGACGCTAGTCATGTCACCGACTTGGATTACCCGAACTTCTGGCATCAAAATGGTTTGAAGCTCAAGTTGAGTTACCAATTTGAACCAGGCGATGATAGTGACGGTGTCACAGTGCATTTGCCGTTGCCGATTTTAAACCAAGTTGAACCAGCGGGCTTTGACTGGCAGATCCCGGGTTTGCGTCATGAGCTTATTGTTAGTTTGATTAAATCGCTGCCGAAGACGATTCGTAAGAACTTTGTACCTGCGCCGAACTATGCCGATGCATTCTTAGCACGCGTAACACCAATGGAAGCGCCGCTGCTAGACTCGCTAGAAAAAGAACTGCGCCGCATGACGGGTGTAGAAGTGTTGCGTGAAGACTGGAACTTGGAACAGGTGCCTGAACACTTGAAAGTCACGTTCCGAGCGGTTGATCATCGAAATCGCAAACTGAAGGAACATAAAGATCTTCACGAATTGAAAGAGAGCTTGAAAGACAAAGTTCAAGAAACGCTTTCCAAAGTGGCAGATGACGATATTGAACAGCAAGGTCTGCATACGTGGAGCTTCGGTGAATTGCCGAAAGTGTATCAACAAAAACGTGGTGGCTACGATGTAAAAGCGTATCCTGCACTTGTTGATAGCAAAGACAGCGTTGAAATCAAACTCTACGAAACCGAATTTGAGCAGATCACCGCAATGCGTGCTGGCCAGCGTCGCCTAATTTTATTGAACGTACCGTCGCCAATTAAATACTTGCACGCTAACTTACCGAACAAATCGAAGTTGGGTTTGTATTTTAACCCTTACGGCAAAGTGCTTGATCTGATCGATGACTGTATCGCCTGTGGTGTCGATAAGCTTATTGAAGAGCAGGGTGGCTTAGTTTGGGAGCCAGAGAAGTTCGAAGCGTTGAAAGAACACGTTCGTGCTGAACTGGGTGATACCGTCGTAGAGATCGCGAAACAGGTTGAGACTATTCTGACAACGGCGTTCAGCATCAATAAGAAGCTAAAAGGCAAGATCGACTTCACAATGGCGTTTGCTCTGTCGGATATCAAAGCACAAATTGAAGGCTTGATCTTCAAAGGCTTTGCGACGGAATGTGGTTGGAAACGCTTGCCGGATATTCTTCGCTACATGCGTGCGATAGAGCGTCGTATGGAGAAGTTGCCAATCGATCCAAACAAAGATCGTTTACATATGCTGAAGATTGAATCTGTGACTCAAGACTATAAAGAGTTGCTGAAGAAGATCCCGAAAGGTGTGGCCATTCCTGAAAACGTAAAGGAAGTGCGTTGGATGATTGAAGAGCTTCGCGTGAGTTACTTTGCTCAACAATTAGGCACTCCTTATCCTGTTTCTGATAAACGAGTCAAAAACGCGATTGATGCTTGCTAATCAACCAGTAAAATAGCGTCAGATTTGTAATTCTCGCGTATGAGATTACTGGTACACTAATTGCTAGTAACTCAATAAGCGTTATTTTTTAGTTCTGGGAGGCAATGGTTCGCCTCCCTTTATTTGTAGTACCAACGACTGAGTTATGCAGACGTGGGAATAATAAAGAGTAAAGGTAGATGATGAAAAAAACTCTATTAGCAGTGGCGCTACTTGGCGCATCTTCTGCGGCAATGGCAGATTCTTGGATTTACGGTGGTGCAACAGTAGGTCAGTCTGACTACAAAGGTGAGACGGATACATCATACTCTGTTCACGTTGGTACAGGCATTCTACCTATCATTGGTATTGAAGCTGGTGTGACGCAACACGGTGAATTTAACGTAAATGGTCAAGACACTAAGCTAACGTCTTACTACGCAGCACTTAAGCCAAGCATCGACTTTGGTCCACTGCATGTATATGCAAAAGGTGGCTTCCACCAGTGGGACAAAGAAGTGAAAGGCGGCAAAGACGATGACGATTTGGATCTAATGTACGGTGTAGGTGCTGAGTACTTCATTTTTGGTCCGATGTCTGTTGGTGCTAGCTACATGAACTACACGGCGGGTAAAGACGATATCGGCACGTTCTCTGTTAACGCAACACTGCATTTCCTATAAGCGTCTAGCTTTCTAACACCCATATGAAAAACACCGACTTTATGTCGGTGTTTTTTTGTCTGGAAGTCACAAAACAAAAGTTGAACATAAATTATTCACTTTTGGATCTTAAAATGCTCATGCTTTCCAATATATAGTGGCGATTAAATACGCATATTTGCGTAATGTTTCGCTTAGGAATCGCTCAGGAAGGGATAGTATGAAAAAAACACTCTCGTTATTAGCTCTAACGTTGTGCTCAACATCAGCAATGGCTGACTCATGGATTTACGCTGGCGGTCAAATTGGTCAATCTGATATCGATAGCGAAAACGATACAACCTACGGTATTCATGTAGGTACTGGTATTTTGCCATTCATTGGCATTGAGGCAGGTTACTTTAACCACGGCAAAGTGGATTTATCACTGAGTGGCAGCAGGGGTAGTGCTGATTTTGATTCATTCTATTTAGCAGCGAAACCAAGCATCGACTTTGGGCCGCTTCATGTCTATGCCAAAGGTGGCATCAATGCATTCAACGTTGATTATGACGGCGGACTGAGAAATTTAGATAAAGATGATGGTGTCTCCTACATGTATGGTGTCGGTGCCGAATACTTCTTGCTCGATAATGTTTCTATTGGGGCAAGCTATCAAGCGTTTGGCGTGGATATTGACAGCGATAGTGACACCGTGAGCAGTGTGACGGGGAATATTACCTTCCATTTCCTATAATACTCAGTCTCTATGAAAACGTTACTGACTTGGTTTCATCGCTATCTTTGAAACCAAGTCAGTGTTACTTATCTCAATTTACGCGCCCATCAATGATAAAGCCACAGAGCGCAAGTATTTCCAGTGCTTTTCGAACGATCAAATTACGATAAAATCAATCGTTAGACCTCATAATTTTTGTGTTGATATTACTTTGTTCTCATCTGCCTTTAACTGAGCCAAAAATGCAATAAATGGCGATTTTTTGCAAAAATATGTGATTACTGCTAAACTTCGCCCCGCTTTAAAACTTTAGAGTTCAAATTAATGGAGGGCGGTATTGGAGTTCTTCTCACCTGAGGGGCGTTTCAAATTCACGTTAAATTTGTATTTATGGATAATGCATTTAAAAAATATAGTATCGACACAACAGACTATCAGGTTGGACAGGACAACGTTCAAAAGTGGGGATTCGACATACATAACCCCGTTTTTGGCATCAGTGCGGGTCTCGTTGTTTTCTGTCTAATTTCACTTCTTCTTGTTGAGCCAACCACTGCTCGTGATGTATTAAACGGTCTGAAAAACGGAATTATCGAACAGTTTGATGCGTTCTTTATGTGGTCGACAAACTTCTTCTTATTATTCGCTGTTGCTCTTCTTTTTTCTCCGCTGGGTAAAATCCGCTTAGGTGGCAAAGAAGTAACGCCGGATCACTCAACCGTTTCTTGGTTGTCGATGCTCTTTGCAGCTGGTATGGGTATTGGTCTTCTGTTCTGGAGTGTGGCGGAGCCGACCGCGTACTTCACTGATTGGTGGGGAATGCCACTGAACGCAGTGCCATACACAGAAGAAGCGAAATCTCTAGCGATGGGTGCCACCATGTTCCACTGGGGTGTGCATGGTTGGAGTATTTACGCACTCGTTGCACTAGCACTTGCGTTTTTTGCTTTTAACAAGGGTTTACCGCTTTCATTGCGCGCGGCGTTTTATCCAATTTTTGGTGACCGAGCATGGGGTTGGTTAGGACATGTTATCGACATTCTTGCCGTTTTATCCACGCTGTTTGGTCTTGCAACGTCGCTGGGTCTCGGTGCTCAGCAGGCGACCAGTGGTATTAACCATGTCTTTGGTCTAGAAGGCGGCATTGGTACACAAATGATTGTGATCACCTTTGTTACCTTTATCGCGGTGCTATCAGTAATTCGTGGTATTGATGGTGGTGTTAAACTACTGAGTAACGTCAATATGGTGGTTGCATTTGCCCTGCTTATTTTCATTACCTTTATCACGTTTGATACGGCGTGGGGTTCGCTACGCGACACAACAATGGCTTACATTGAAAATATTATTCCGTTGAGCAACCCCCACGGTCGTGAAGATGAAACTTGGATGCACGGCTGGACGGTATTCTACTGGGCTTGGTGGGTATCTTGGTCACCGTTTGTTGGTATGTTTATCGCGCGTGTGTCTAAAGGTCGTACGGTTCGAGAATTCCTGTTCGCAGTGATCGTTATTCCTACTGTCGTTACCTTGATTTGGATGTCTGTATTCGGTGGTATCGCGCTTGACCAAGTGGTGAATAAAGTCGGTGAGCTAGGTGCAAATGGTCTAACTGATATTTCACTGACTCTGTTCCATGTTTACGATGCGCTTCCGTATAGCTCAGTGATTTCAATGCTTTCTATCGTGCTGATTCTGGTGTTCTTTATTACATCATCAGACTCTGGCTCACTGGTTATCGATAGTATCACTGCGGGTGGTAAGATTGATGCACCAATTCCACAGCGTATTTTCTGGGCTTGTATTGAAGGTGCAATTGCAGCCGTTATGCTTTGGGTTGGTGGTAAAGAAGCCTTGCAAGCATTGCAGTCAGGTGTGGTTGCAACGGGATTACCGTTTACCTTTGTTCTGTTGTTGATGTGTGTAAGCTTGGTTAAAGGGTTAAGAACCGAACTGTCAGCTTACAAATAAACACTATCCACTATTGAATTTAAATGCCGAGCCTAATGCGCTCGGCATTTTTTATTTCTACTTTTCTTTTTCAATAATTCCGTTACAGTTTGGGCTTATTCCCACCTCATTTAACAGCATTATGTCACTGGCTAAACTCATTCTTATTCGTGGACTTCCAGGTTCAGGTAAAACAACCTTAGCAAAGCAATTGGCGATAGAGCTTGGTGCTAAGCATTTTGAAGCTGACATGTATTTTGAAAATGATGAAGGTGATTATCACTTTAACCCGACTCAATTGTCCCAAGCGCACGAATGGTGTTTTCAGCAAACTCGAAAGTGGTTGAACAAAGGGAAAGTCGTGATTGTGAGTAATACGTTTGTTCGGCACTGGGAGATGAAGCGTTACTTGGACTACTGCGTGAAGAAGCGCATTGAGGTGGAAGTTAAAGTGTGTCGCGGAGCGTATCAAAGCATTCATGATGTGCCACCAGCGACCATCGAAAAGATGCGACGCCAGTGGCAAGAGTGACCGTTACGAGAATCGAGAAACTACTGGCCTCGTCCATCAATCATCACAACGAATGTTTTACTCATGATTGAAAGGTCCATTGAAATCCAAGAGTAGAACGAACCTAAGCTTAGTGCGTAACTGTGATCAAACCCAACTTTACGTCGTACATCTTCAATGCAAGCATCATAGCCTTGGTTAACTTGCGCTAGGCCTGTAATTCCTGGTAATACGCCATATGTGCGTTCTACAAAATAAGGGATTTCATCTTCCAACTTTTGGTAGAAAGCAGGGCGCTCTGGACGTGGCCCGATCATAGACATTTCACCTCTCAACACATTAAACAGCTGTGGTAACTCATCTAAACGCGTCTTACGTAAAAAACGTCCTACTGGTGTGATTCGAGGATCATTCTCGGTTGCCCAAACTGCACCGGAGCGTTGCTCCGCATCAATATACATGGTGCGAAATTTCATGATTTGAAAAAGATCCATTTTTTCTGGTGTACAGCGCCCAACACGCAGTTGACGATAGATCACTGGGCCTTTTGATGTGATTTTTATAGCTAGCGCGATAAATGGGAATAGTGGTGCAGTGACGAGCAAAATAAACATTGCAACCAGTACATCAAACGTTCTTTTCGCGTGGCATACATTTGAATCGTAGCGTGAGTTTTTCATGATGCTTTCCTTATTGGTTGACGCGTTTCCAACGTCCATTTTCCATTCCTAGCAAATACTTCATACCGCCGATGAAATTGGCGAGATGACCAATGACGATGTAGCTAATCAGTTTAAAAGGCTTGACTGTGTTAAGTGCAGGCACCAAGTAAGTGACAAGTGCGATACCATAAACACAGGCTTGAGCGAGCAGCATTACTTGAAAAAGCGGGTTGTGTGCCAGTAGTAGTGAACAAACCAAGCAAACAATCATCAAATAGGGTGTTGCTAAGCGCAGAACCTTTCCCGATAGAAATGCAAAGGCAGTGCCACGATAGCGAGGTAGCAGTAATTTCTTTAATTGCATGAGCTGCTGCATGTTACCCGCTGAAATTCTTAGGCGTCGCTTGAAGTCTGCGTCGTCTGAGCTTTGTTCGAGTTCAAGAGCTAGCATGTTAGGTTCGTAGATAGCGTTATAGCCTCGCAAAACGATTCTCATAGGGAGAATAAAATCGTCATTGATGGTGCTGACTTCAAGTGGTTCAAATAGGTGGGTTCTGAATGTATAAAACGCACCGTGAGAACCAATCGTTGAACCCAGCAAGGATTCTTGGTGCTTCACTCGAGACTGGTATTGCCAGTACGCTGCTTCACCTTGGTTATCGGTACTCATTATTTGATATGTCGCGTTAACCACTCCAACCTTCTCATTTTGATAATGCTGACTAGCTAGCAACAGAGAATCGCAAGAAATCAATGCCGATGTATCACTCAGTGCGGTAATGTCCGAGCTAACATGACGCATTTCTTCGTTGAGTAGGGCAACTTTACCGCGATTGACTTGGTGGTCATTAATGATGAACAGTGTATCGGAGCAGATTGCTTCTTGAATCGTCGCTTGAGCAATCTCGGCTGTGTTATCTGTGCAGCCATCACATGCGATCACCACTTTCAATTTATCTCTTGGGTAATCTAAGCTCGCAAGGTTGCGGATCTTTTCTGCTATCCATTGTTCTTCATTGTAGGCGGGCACGATGACAGTAATAGATGGTAACTGACTGTCTGTTTGAGAGGCTTTGTAAGCTCGCTCTACAAATGGTGCTGTGGTTTTTTGCTGTTTTAAAGGAAGCCATTTAAGTAGCAATGGATAACCAACATGATGATAGACAATCAAAAATGCGGATAAACCAAAACCTGTAATCCAAAGTAAATCATTCATAGCTAGCCTCCTTGGCCAAACGTGAGTAGCGACTCACCATGTCTTTGATATCAAAATGTTTGAGAATAAAAGTTCGAGGAGAACCATGGGTTGATTTCAATTGCTGCGACAAAGCTTCCGCCAAAGAGAACACTCGGTTGGCTTCAACCAATGTGCTGTTAATCGGGCAGAGCGTCTCTTTCACGCCACCAACATCGGTTGCGACACAAGGAATGTCACATGCTTGAGCTTCTAGTGTTGAGAGGGGGAAACCCTCTTGAAGCGACGGTAAACAAAATAAATCGAGGCTTTGGTAAAAGCTGGGCATATCGTCGACCAAGCCTAAAAAGGTAACGCGATCCTCAAGTTTTAACGTTCTAACTTGTGCTTCCAATTGAGCTCGCTGAGAACCATCTCCAGCAATGGCTAGGTGTGTGTTTGGCGTAAGATGAGAGAAGGCTTCGATAAGCACTTTATGGCCTTTAACAGCTTCTAAACGTCCAGCTACTCCAATTACTGTTTTGTTGGCTGGAAGCCCAAACAAGTTTCTCTTGGTTGCTTGATTACCGCTTTGAAATTTCTGGCAATCGATTCCATTATGTATGGTGCAGACTTTGCGGTAATTCAGTTTTGTCTGGATTTGTTCGGCGACAAAGTTCGCATCGGCAACCACATGTGGACGAATCATTTTTAGCAGTAGGGACTGCAGTCGAGCTGACTTTCTGTTATTCAGATGCCAGGCGTCGTGCTCAGTATGGATAATTACTGGCACCTGCGCTAAGCGTGCCGCTATCCCACCATATAATAGTGGACCGATATGGTGAGTGTGGACCACATCAGGCTTAAGTCCTTTGAGCATGGAAGTCAGCGTACTGATGGTTGTCCCGCTGAATCCAGGTTTCTTATTGAGAAAGTGCAGTTGGCCTTGGTAGGCCGAGAGTTTTGACCAGCATTGCAGTGCTTGCGCTTTGCTTCCCTCTAAACTTACGACAAACACGGAATGATTCGGTTGCGCAAAACGAAGCATCTCTAATACGAGCGTTTCCAAACCGCCAGGAGCTAAGTGCTGCACGACGTGTAATATCACTTTTTTATTGCGTTGAGTGCTATTTTGCATTTGTCTGAATTCCATTCTCAAACCCTCGTTGAGTTCTTTGTTTATTCAGGAATTGCAGACTGCGTGCCAATAAATTAAGTGTTTAAAAACATCAAGTTAATGGCGACACATATGAAGTTCGATGTTTATTCTCAATTTGAGATTCATATTAGTGGAAACCTTATGCGGAGTTAGAATAAGCACAAAAAGAAAAGCACTCGCTGAACGAGTGCTTGTCATGGAGTGTTAACGGCTGTTAGCTTCCGTATACCACTTTAGGTAGAGTGGTGATCACAGGAACGCCAAGATGCTTTTCTAATGCTCTTTTAGAGCGGATAGAGTTATCTGCTAACTCAAGTATCGTCGCTAATCCAATGCCCAAACCCGCGCCACCGATAAACCCTAAAATAACAAACACAAAACTAGGTAAGTTAGACGGAATGGTTGGTGTGAAAGGTTCATCAATGATTTTCACGCGTTTATTCTCTTCAAATACGCCAAGTGAACCAGTTAATTGAGCCATTTCATAACGCTCCACAAGGTCATCATACATTTCTCTTTTTACCGCGACATCACGAGCTAGGCGGTTGATTTCTGTTGCTGTGCTACCAAATCGATGCGCATTACTTTCTAACTCTTGAATCATTGTTCGTAAGCTATTGGTTTCTTCTGTGAGGGCTTCAAAGCGTCCGCGCATAATTTGCAGTTGGTGAAGCTGAGAGACCAGAAGAGGCTGAGCTTCTCCAAGACTGTTTACGGTGGTATTGCTTGCGATATCCCAAAGTTGGGCGCTGTTTAATTCCGGTTGTTTAGAGTTCAATAGTACTGAGCGCTCTTGCTCCAAGCGGTTTAACTCTCGTAGCTTGCCTTGAACCATGCTATGCGCCTCAGTGTACTTGGCGCGAAGCAAAGTGAGCTCACTACGAATGTCGATGATTTGTTCTTCAAGCTTACCGATAACCGGGTTGGTTTTAGAAAGTTGTTGGTCCAAACTACCTAGGCTTCGGGTAACACCAGCAAGCTCCGCTTCTTTTTCTGCCAAGGTTTGTTTAAGGCTTGCCAGACGAGTCAGGCTTTGTGCTTGCATTTCAGGCGTCGCGTGAGAGTAAGTATTCTTGTATTCCGCGAACGCTTGCTCTGCTTTATCCAGCTCTTCTCTGCGTTTATTAATATGGATGGTTAAAAAGTGACTTGAATCTTTAATTGAAGATCGTTCAGGAGCTAAAAGCTGTTCGACAAAATGTTCGCTGACGGAGAGTAACATCGACTCCATGCCATTCGGTTTACCACTTCGTAGTTGGATTTGAATGAAGTCCTTACCGAGCTGCTGAACAGACAAACGCGACGCGAGATCTTTAATGATGAATTCTTGCTCTTTGGCACTCATTTCGTCACTAATCAGCGCTTGTTCTTTGGCAACTGAGTACAAAACATGTCGGCTTTTTAGCAAGGTACTGAGTGCGCTCAATCGATCTTTCAGCATGGTTGAGACGGCAAGGTCTTGAAGGAATGGGTTCATTTTCGCTGTCTCTTGGATAAGCATACTCGTATGAGCGACATAAGTCGTCGGAACCAGTTTACTTACGATGAAACCCAGCACAGGCAATACAAGCATAGGAATAACGATCATGTAGCGACGTCTCCAAGCACCATGTAACAGTACACTGAGGTTTTCTCTTAAATCGTTCATAGCGCCCTCACTAATTTATCAACTTGGTTGGCTCTTGCTTCCCAGCTTTGCTGTTGAACAAATGACTTTGAATCTGTTGGTGGCGGTAGGAGGTGATCGAGACTGGCACGCACGTCTTCGACATCTTGAACCACATGAAGCATATGTTTGTAGGGCATTAATGCAGGAAACGGTGTGCTGATAACAGGGGTTCCTGTTGCCAAGTACTCAAGAAGTTTAAGCGGATTACATGCCTTGATTTGAGCGTTATCAACAAAGGGCAACCAACTGGCATCCCAGTGTTGGGAGTAACGTGGCAGAGTGTGATGCGCTCTAGGGCCCAGGTAGTATATGTTGCTTCTTTGTGGAAGTGGATTGTCACTGAACTCGTTGGGGCCGATGAACACGAGATCCCAGTCAGGCGCTTGGTCTGCGACTTGGGCAATTAAGTCGTAGTCTAACCATTCAGACAAACTGCCATAAAAGCCCAGCACTTTGCGACCATTATTATTAGGTAAATCTTCAGCCTTAGGTGCTGGCGCAGAAAACAAACTAAAGTCGACACCGTGAGGTAAAGTGACGGTTTTACCAGACGGAAATTGAGTGGCGAGTTTGTCACTTGCTGTAAAAATCACATCAGCCGCGTTAACCAGTGTACGTTCGTGCTTGGCAACCGTGTCGTGGTCAACACCAGCTAAAGCGCTAAAGTCATCGCCACAATAGTAAATCAGCCCACGTGAATTCATTTCCGCACAAACATCTGCGGCCGTCGGGAGCGATGTCCAAAA
This sequence comes from Vibrio sp. Y42_MX_L11, assembly GCF_024181785.1. Lineage (NCBI taxonomy): Bacteria > Pseudomonadati > Pseudomonadota > Gammaproteobacteria > Vibrionales > Vibrionaceae > Vibrio > Vibrio sp. Y42_MX_L11. The sequence goes on along the minus strand of NZ_JAMZAP010000003.1, from coordinate 148,796 downwards.
TATAGGCTTATCAAAACCAAGAGCGTGTAACTGTTTATTGAGCTGGTATTTCATTATCTTAGCCGCTACTTTTCTTACCAGCGCAGAACTTGGAGCAGGAATAGTGAGTAGGTTAATGGTGTGAATATTTGGGTTTATTTCAGACTCTAACGTTGGTTTATGCGATCCAGCGTTATTAAACACACGAGCGAGCTTGTTTAACGCACGTTGCATGTCTTTAGCGGTCAGCCTAGGTTGACGCAGACCGATTGAGTTAACCCAAAGGATGCGGTGGCTAGTTGCTAGTCGTTTGACAATGTGTTGAGTGGAGGAGGGTAACCCGCCAAAATCTTCTCCAAATACTACGATGTCTGTCATGTGGCTCTCCTTGAGTCTTCGTTATTTGATTACTAATCAAGAGAGTAATCACAATACGTGCCAAGGATTTATTTGATATAAAACAGGTGATTAGACTTTCTATTGGTATTTGAAATTAGGGTTTCTCATTTTGACAATCACTTTGAACGATTCGGCTAACGACAACCGTTAATGCTGCCAGAATGTAAATTGGCCAAGTGAAACCTTGAGTGAGGAAAGTACCTGATACGATGGTCCCGATAAGCCCACTTAAGACTGCGTTTGCTCCAACAGAGAGGGTGTAATCCGATGTTGGCGTCAGTAGTGAAATAGAATGCAAAGAGGTTCGAATCAATGACACAATCAATGTAATGAACACGGCGAGTCCAACAAACCCCGTTTCTGCTAATACGCCAAACCAAGTACTGTGTACGGCGTGATTGATGCCATCCCAGTGAGGGCTATAGAAATAGTAATTGAAGTAGAAATTATCAAGCCCAACCCCAGTTAACGGATGGTGGAGAGCCATTTTAAATGCGGCTTCCCACGCGTAAAGTCGTCCCATCGCAGAGGCATCTATACCATCCTCGGCTGCGCCACCCGATTCTCGCCCTGAGATACCAGCAAATGCGTAGAGTACGATGGCTGCGACGGCGCCTAGTACTAAGACTAACGTTTTGCTTTTGATGTGCTTAAAGGCAAAGTACGCAAATACCGATAGAGAGCCTAACAAGCCCCCGCGGCTTTGTGTCTCAATAATCGCAAAAAACAACACCAAACAGGTAACAAGTGCGAAGAGTCGGAGATGCTTAGGTGAACGTTTCTCCATTAACTGACTAACGGTAAAGGCGAGGGGAAACATTAACACAAGCGCCAAGTCGTTCGGATCGCCGAGTACTGAACCTATGGAGCGTCCAATCGATACGCGTGTCCCTTCCACTAAATCAATGCCATTCGCTGCGTTTTGTAATGCGACTAAACCAATCAACAATCCGGCGAAAATTATTGCTTTCGACATTTGTGCTAACTGAGCCGGTTTGGTAATAAGCCAGGTGATCGCCAATGTCATAATGATGATTTTCCAATAGGTATTTTTGAAAACTGTAATGGCAATGTCACGACTGGAGGCAAAGACGATGCCGATGATCACCAACCCCCAAAATATGCACAGCCATTTTAATGAAGGGTGCCAAAAAGCAGTAAGCTGGCGACTTATTAAAAGGTGGAAAGCAAGTGCGGCCAGTGCCCCCAATGATAGTAGCAATGGGATCTTAAAGTTATAGATAACGGGAAACGCTTCATGAATACGAAAGAATGAAAAAATAACGAACAGCGTGACAAGCCAAAACGTTTGGTTGAGAACGAACAGTAAAGCCAGCGGGGCGAAACATAATGCGACAATCAAAATAGGGTGAGGCATAACAATCCAAAGCAGGCCGATACAGACGGTAATCGTCAGCGCTGCGATGGATTGTTTTCTTCTCACCTTGGTTTCAGTCATAACGAGTATCTCTTCACCTGTCCACGCCATTTCACTATGTATCGAGTGAGCGCATCTAGCGTCTCTTTACTCATATAGCGAGTGGCTATCCCTGCCAGCAAAGTGCATGTCAAAATGCAAATTGCGATGGCGATGCCTATTGATTGTGAAGAGTGAAGCAGGAACAGTGCCACACCGGAGATAATCTGCAATAAAACCATCAGACTTAGGTGAAAAGGCAACGGCATGCATTGTTGGCCTACCACATAAGTAAAGCCAAGCTTACACAGTTGAGCGTAATAAAGAGCAATGAAAACTCCATAGATACCCAGGGACGATAGGCCAAACAGCAAAGCAATTGCAACGCATGCTGAGACGACATTAATACCCAGTAACCAGCGAGTACGACGCTTGTACAAAATGGAAATATTAATGAGCTCGCTCCACTCTTTTAGCATAGCGATAGGCAGTAAGAACAAGCTGAACAGTACCGCCTCATGATAGGTTTCTGGTAACAGGTAAGTGATCATCACCATTGCTAATGTGCCGACTGCAACACTTAAACCTGTAATGTAAATCATGCCTAGATGAGTGATGCGCACAGCTTCTGTACTCTTACGACCTTCTAGGTAATTAAATCGACGTGGCATCCACCACATACCAAATGGCTGAACTAAAATACACATGCCAACCGCAAATTTTACGGCTATCGCGTAAATCCCTAAGGTCGCAAGTGAGGCGTTCGCGCCGATGAACCAGCGTTCAGCGCCATTGAGACAAAACGCAACCAATCCAGCCATCATCATTGGCAGACAGTAATTTAGGTATTGTTTCGCCACTGTCAGATTTGGCAGAGTCATGCTGTAGCGGTTAATGATGTGCAGCCAGACAAACTGAGTAATAGCAGCCAACAAGCCACCCCATAAAACAGAAATAACATGTGGGTGAACAGACAGCGCCGTGATGATGAAAATGACCTGAAAAACAGTGGTAGTCACCATGACGTTAAGTAGGGTTCTTGCTTTGTCGTCCTGTGTTCTCAACCAAGCTGTGCCGATTGCGATACTGCCTTCTAGAACGATAGCAAACATAACAATAGCAAACTCGACTCGCGTAAAAGGTGCAGGAATAGGCGCGAGCATAATGATAGCGAGTAGGCATAAAGCCACGATGCCAGCGATGAATAAAGCAAGTGAGTACAGCTGGTTTAGAAGGCTTGTGCGCGTATTTTGATCCTTTTCAACCCCGACGAATCGATACAGCGCTTCATGTAAAGCGAAACTGACGAATAAGGTTGTGACAACGCCAAAGGTGGTAAGCAGTTCAAGCTTGCCCATTTGTTCTGGTGAGAGAAAGTGGGGCAATACAGGCAGCATGATTAAGCTGATGCTTTTGTTTATCACTAACGCGATAGCGAACAGCGACATATTGGTCATTGCTTTAGACATGGTCATATCCTTTGATGTATCGCGGTGTTTTGAGTTTACAATCGCCATTCGGTGCGGATTCTGCTGCAAGGTGCTGAGCGATTGGCAGATAACAACGTTCGGCCGTATAAAGTTGAGAAACGTTGAGTGCTTCGATACCCATTGTCACTTTCATCCATGGAGACTCATTCAAAAGGCGAATTGCGTTATGTAACGACGCCACATTGTTTGGTGTGTACTTGATGCAATTGCGGCCATGCGTCAATACGCGATCCCAGTAGCTATCATCATGTGGGATGACGATGCACATGCCTGCTGCGAGAGCTTCTAAAATGGATAATCCAAAAGGTTCGTTAACACTGGTGGAAACAAACACACCACACTGAGAGCGTAGGTCATCGAGGTTATCTGGGCATTCATGCCATTCAACACCTTTTGTGGTGAAGTCTGGTGTTGAATATTCCACACCTGCCACATTTGGTTTGATGTAACACACGGTAGATTTGATCTCTTTTGTCTTATCAAGTGTTAAAGCATCAAGAAAAAGATCGATGTTCTTCCATTTTAGTAAGCTGGCCGCCCAGAAGACGCGGTTTGAAATCGGATTTGCTTGTTTTGGCCAACGGTCTCTCGATAGTCCGTTAACAAACGTAGACGCATTCAAACCACACCAATAGCGTTCAGTGGCTGGCTTCTCTGTTTTGAGGTAGACCTGTAAGGCCTCTAGCATCGATTCTCGGGTGTTTGCCAAGTAATAAATTGCGGATGCTTTTACCAAGCAGTAGCCGGAAGATCTTGAACGACCAACTGGACCATGAACCATTTGTACCACAGGCTTTTTGCTGATTAATCTTAGTAAGTACAAAGGCATATCGTTACTTGGGCAAGATAGACCTAAAAAGCTATCTATCTTTGGTAGTTTCATGCACGCAAAAATCAGTTGGATAAAGTAATACGCGTTCATTAACCAGTAAGTGAGGCCATGAGTGGAGCTCAGTGGTGATGGTTTGATTTTGATAATCTGCACACGAGGCGTATCGCTAAGTAGTGACTCCCAATGCTCTGGATTCGTGGTCAGCAGATAACCAATTACGTTCAGTTTATCGCACTGTTTGAGGAGCTCTGCATTCGCAATTTTAGAACCACCTTGCATTGGGATGGCGTCGAACATTAATACACGTTTCATGACTGGCCTCCTCAATTGATGCTCAACCAGCGTGAAAGAGGCTTCATGCAGTGAGTCATTGGCATTGGTGTAATACTGTTGTTCTCAAGCTCACCTTCATAAATACGTTCAATGGCGCTTATGGATGCTGCAGTCGTGAGGTTTTGGCTAGCATGAAGATAGGCGTTTTCAGCTAGCTTGTTTCTTAGAGCTACATCTTGCATGACTTGTTGGATAGCGTTTAATAAGCCTGCCATTCCGCGATTCTGGTACAGTAGCGCAGAGTGATTATGCTCGAACAACTCAGGGATGCCTCCTGTTTTAGGAGCCACGATAGGCAGCTGAGCTAAAGCCGCTTCCCCGAGCACGAGACCAAAGGCCTCTTCATAGGCGCCGCTAATAAAAGCGTCTGCATTCCCAGACATCCATGCACCAGCATTGCTTTTTTCCCCGACAAAGTGGACTCTGTCTTGGATACCGAGATCCGAAGCAAGTTGTTGCAATGTTTCTCTTTCCTCGCCATCGCCAACGATAACAAGATGAGGATTATCGTGATGGTAATTGTGCATGCGCATAGCGCGAATAAGGCGGTCGAATCCTTTTCTTTTAATCAACGAACCTACCGAGAGAAAGGTAAACGCTTGTGGAGGTATTCCGAGGTGAGCCTTGATATCAATGGGCGTATCAGAGTCTTGAAGCGATACACCGTTGTGCACAACATAAAGCTGGTCTTCTGGGTAACCATCCTGAATAATTTCACGACCGACATCTTTACTAACGCAAATCAATTTTGGGGAGAGGTGTAGCCCAAGAGAGAAGCGATCTCGCAATGTATAGTGACAATGAAGTTGGGTGACAAGTGGGATGTGATTCATGCGTGCAGCCAAACACATCCATTGACAAGGGCCACCGCTATTAACGTGTACCAAGTCGATATTGTGTTTTTCGATCAGTGCTGAGCCTTGTTTGATAAGGCTATTCCATCCGCTAATATCCCAGCGAGGCGCACTCCAGCCACCAACGAGATTGAAAACAGAATGTTCCGCTTCAATTCCGAGCGATTGACACTTATCGATTAGTGGCTGGCAGTTTGACCACACGAATGGCTCAAACTTATCACGCTCAATCCCTGAGATGAGATCCAGAAGTACCACTTCACTGCCGCGAATCCAGTTATCACCATAATGAACATATAGAATGCGTTTTGGAGTAGTCATAAGTCACCTCTGTCTCATCATTAACTTGTGTTAACTGCTGAGTTGCAACAGAGATGCCAAAATATGCCATTAGTTTATGTGTTTGAATATTATTAGATATTTGTGCTTGGACTTAAGTGGAGAAGCAATATTCTCATATTGAGAACCAATATGGCTTATTGCTCCGTTTCAATTTGATATTTTCGTAGCAATACAGGAATAACGCTTTGCGCCGAGAAATCATCAATAATGGTCTGCCGAGCGTTTTGACGAATGAGAGATTGCTGCGCTTCATCAAGAGACATCCAATGTTTAAGGCATTGAGCGAGAGATGGGATGTCATTGACAATAAAGCCATTTTCGCCAGTTTGGATAATATCGGGCAAGCGACCCACGCGTAGGCTCATCACGATTATTCCTCTAGCCATTGCTTCAAGCGCCGCCATAGGCAGGCCTTCATAGCGAGAAGAAATTACCAGCACGCCAATGTTTTTCCAAACGGTCTCCATTTCAGTTTGATGACCGAAAAATTTCACATTTGAAGGGGCAATTTGGGCGAGTGATTCTCTTTCTGGTCCATCACCGTAAACACTAAAATGCAGTGTTGGGCAGAGCTCAGCCACTTCGATAAATTGGTCGGCACCTTTTTCTTGGCTCAATCGGCCGACGAAAGCGATTTCTTGATAGTTGAGATTACGATCGGGAATCGAAACAAAGTTATTCAGCAGCTCCGAAGGGAAAATGATTTTACGCTGAATGCTTGGGCTGACGGAAAAGCAGTGGTTAGAGAGGTAGCCTGAACTTCTATCAAGCCAATCATAGAGCCACAGTTTGCCCGAGGATGATTCTCCTGCATGATAAGTTGAAATCAAGCGAGGAAATGTGCGCGTGAGTAGCTTGGCACAGCGCGCTAAGATTGACGCTTTGTAACCGTGGGAGTGAATGACCGATGGTTGGTGATTGGCGACCGCGCTTGTTAGGTGTTTGATCTTTAATGCCTTATGTGGCTCACCAGACAAATGGTTCAAGTAACTCACAGGGATGGTGGATTCTTCTGCTTTCTCTACAATCTGTGCTGGTGGCGAGTACTCAGTCGTTAAGACAACACGTGCTTTGTGCCCAAATGTCATTAATCCACGAGCAAGCTCTATGACGTGACTTTCGATACCGCCAAACAGGCGGCTATCAAGAAAAATCCAAATTTCACCAACGGCAGGTTTCTCAAGATTGTTCGAGATTAATTTCATCCGCTTCCCACGCTTGTTTTTTTCGGTAAACCGTAGATGGGCTTAGCTCCAGCATTACGGCGGCATTGAGGACGTTGCCATCACAGTATGCGATTGCGTTTTGAATCGCCTCACGTTCCACTTGCCACATAGGGCGAATGGTTCCATCAGAGTTAAAGTAAGGCGAGGCAGCCGCTGAGGATTGTATGCTAGGTTCCGTTGTCGGTATTGACGGTTCTCTAGCGGGGGCCGACTGTTCCTCAACATACACAGGTTGGGATGTTATTGTTGTAGGGTTTGCTGGCTCTTGAGTTACATGTGTGGGAGTGGATGTTCTCACCGTTTTAGACTTTCTAGTCAGTTGAGCGGGTAGGTGATTCACCGTGACTTTTTCGTCATTATTAAGCACTACAATGTTACGTATGATGTTTTGCAATTGCCTTACATTACCCGGCCATTCGTAGTGCTTGATGATATGTTGAGCTTCGCTGTCGATTGTTGAGAATTTCTTTTTGTCCTGTTTGGCATAAGTGGTCAAAAAGTGCTTGGCTAGCGTGACAATGTCACTTCCTCGCTCGCGTAGGGGGGGCATATCGATAGGTATTACGTGTACGCGGTAATACAAATCTTCACGAAAACGACCTTCTTCCACTTCTGTTAATGGATCTCGGTTGGTGGCACAAATGATTCGAACATCCACCTTCATCTCTCGAGTGCCACCAAGCGGTGTGTAGGTTCCTGTTTGAAGAAAACGGAGCAACTTCTTTTGCATCTCAAGTTCCATTTCACACAGTTCATCGAGAAAAAGCGTACCACCGTGAGCCAGCGTCGCAGCACCTTTTCGGTCTGTTGTGGCTCCGGTAAATGCGCCTTTAACGTGGCCAAAGATCTCACTTTCCATTAAATCTCGTGGGATAGCCCCGCAGTTAATAGCAATAAAAGGCTTGTCTTTACGATCGCTCTGACGGTGCACGGCTTCAGCACAGACTTCTTTACCTGTGCCGCTTTCACCCACAATAAAGACACTGGCAGATGTTGGAGCAACGGCATCAATGGTTTTATATACCGCCTGCATTGGGAGACTTGAACCGATAAATCCGTGATAGTTATGGCGATCAAACTTGGACTGAATGTTTTCTACTAAATCTTCCAGTTTGGCGCGTTTGAGGTGCAATGCAACAGAAGTTTTTAGGCGATCAGCGTTAATAGGTTTTTCTAAGAAATCTTCCGCGCCTTTTTGAATTAGGTTAACGGCTAAGTCTACGCTGCCATGCGCTGTAGCAATAATAACGGAGGTAGGAATGTCATTCTGGTTGATCCAATCCAACACGTCTTCACCAGACATATCGGGCAGTTTCAAATCGAGAATGATGAGCTGAGGTTTGCTTCTTTCAATAAATTGAATTGCTTCGCGACCTGTTTCGACATGAAAAATGTCATAAGGTTCGTCTTTGACATACTGCTTATAAAGTATGGCTAGTGAAGTAGAGTCTTCTACCAGTAACACCCTTGGTCTCATAGTCCTATCCCAACGTAGTTCGTTTCACTTTTATGATTTTTGTCAGCACTATTATTTGTATTTGGCGTGATGAGCGAGTTATATGACTTAGTGCTCTCTAGTACTGAATATTCTCAATTTGAGAAAAGCGTTATCTAAGTATTAGCACAAGGTGGGAAATTTGCGAAAAATCCATACTTTTTAATTGATTAAGTTAAATTGTAAATGTCTTAGATGATATCGGCATCGCACTTTAATAAGTGCGATGATTCATAAGATAATTTATTATTGAAACGGTTACTCGAACCCTTGATCTTTTCGCTTTTCTAGCGCGTCAAACGATTCAATTGCCAGCTGGGAAAGAGACTCACAGAGAGCCAATGCTTCTAGTGTTTTCCCTTCCACACAATATTTCTCAATCATTCTTGCTTGTCTGGAAAGCGTTCGGTTACCTAAAGCAAGGGCAGAGCTGCCGAGTGTATGAACTTCGAACTCTAATGTTTGGAGGTCTTTCGCGCTTAATGCTTGCTCTATTTTCTCCATGCGCTCTCGTGACTCTTCAATATAGTGTTCAATCAGCGTAGGGATGATTTCGGCGCACGTATCTTTGATCATTTGCTGGAGAATGTGTTCATCCACCAGTTCCTGTTCGATAGTCGGTGTGTTATTTGCAGTCATATTGGCGCTCCCTATAACATAAACAGTTCACTTTTCTTAATTTGTTGAGATATCTTTTCTTTCCACTTTTTGGGTAAAAAGCGTAGCTTGGAAACTTGTCGGATCAACTCATCTTTCAGGCTAGGTGTATGCTTCATATTCAGCACGGAACCAATCAAATTCGCATCGCTAGCATCAAGTAGTTTTTTGGCTTGTTCGAGTTGGGTTGCCGTCGTAGAGCCATAATGTGCGACTAATAAGGTGGCATCACATACGCCCGCAATCACTTGAGGGGCAATATTGCTTCGGTTGACACTCAGAAGTGGAGATGTGTCTATCACGACGCGCTCGTATTGCGTTAACCACTCTGCAATATTGTGCTTCAGCATTGTCGGGTCTCGGTACGCCAATTGAGTGCTGGCGAGAGATGGAGCAGGGAGACCGACTAAGGTTTGATGCGTATTTTCTCTTGTGATCAGGTGGCCAACTTTTTCGGCATCATCAAACTCGTGAATGGTGCGATAAGCGGGCTTGAACAGGTTAAGATCCACATACAAAGTATTGTGCCCAGCTAAAACCAGACGCTCTGCTAGAGATGAAGCCACGGAAGTGACGCCGTCTTCAGACTTACAACCCACAACACAAATCGTTTTGTGGCCTTTCTGTTCACTCTGAAGATAAATTTGCTCAATCTCAGCGTGAGTGGCAGGAATAGTCATTACAACGCTCCTATTAACACGATGGTTGTGGTGATTTGTAAAATATCTCTTAATCCGGCTCTCGCTTTTTCAGCAAAGCTTTCGTCTTTATGTGGAATGTAAATAGTGTCGCCTGCACGGATGACTGGTAAATCATAAATGTTGGCGGTTTTGCTAAAGTTCACCAAATCAAATGTTCGAGCTTGGCCCTGACAGCAAGACATGTTGACCACACTGATTTTTTCAAGATACGCATTGTTAGTCGGGCCTCCGGCTTCGGCCAGCAGGTCAAGTACCGTCATGTTGTCATTAAATACATAGCGCCCTGGGTCTCTTACTTCACCTAATACGCGCACTGTGGATTCTTTGGAGCGATCCAACCAGTTTTTGTTTTTTTCCGGAATGTAAATGGTATCGCCGGGACGAACGTGGGGCAGAATAGACTCATCGCCCGTTTCAAAGTACATCGACAAATTCAATTTACTCACTTTGGCATAGCCTAGGCCACGGTGCGTCACACGAATATTGTGAATATCGGCATCCATTGTTGGTCCATCGGCGGCAGATAAAATATCCAGAAAGTGCATCTCTTCGGTAAAGCGATAGCGGCCTGGTGCATTGATTTGACCGAAAACATATATCGAGGCATCAGAGCTCTGGCTTACCCATTGCGATTTGTTGTCTGATGGATCGTCAGGTAATGCATGGACTCTTACTACCGTGCCAGCAGAAACTCGGGGCAGATTCGATGTTGGTGAGCCATCTAAAATGTATTGATCTAAATCGAACTGTGTCATTTGACCATTATTGGCGACTTCAATTTTGGTGGTGTCAGCTCTACGTGTTGGGCCGCCAACATGCGCAAGCAGATCAATTAAATCCATTTCGTCTGACCATTCAATACGTCCCGGGCGGACGACTTCTCCCATCACAGCGACCGCTCGACTTGGCGCCACTTTTAGCCATGACTTCTCGTTGAAATCGGTTTTCTCAGGCACGAAAATCGCGTCTCCAGGCCCGACATTCGGTGGTCTAACCGAAGACAGCCCCTCGGTATGCGCGGTTAGGTCGAATTTGATGACCTTACCATCGGCTTTTATGACTCGAATTTGGCGAGATTCTGCATAGCGAGTAGGCCCGCCTGCATTGGCGAGAATATCCATGAAGCTAGCGTCTTGCTTTCCTTCATACGCGCCAGGGTGGGCAACTTCACCCATGACATAAACCACATTTGCACCCGCTTTGATTTCTTCTTCCTGTTTTGGAACAAAGATGGTGGCACCCGGTAGGATTTCTGGTAGTAAGCTTTGATCACCCGTATCTAGATACTTTTTCAGATTAAACATGGTTGGGTTGTTATTTGTGATCACGCGAATTTGCTCAACACTGGCATATCGTGTTACGCCGCCAGCTCTCATCACGACATCAACGAGCGTGGTGTTCGGTTTGTAAGAGAATGAGCCGGGAGCATTAACTTCACCAAAGACTTTGATGGCACGAGCGGAGTCTGCGCTATCGCCTGAGTTCGCGAGTTTTGCTGCATCAAATTCTTGCTCAATATTCCCAACGAGTGGAGATGCTGGAACAAACAGTATGTCCAGCGATTCCAATTTCGGGAGCTGGCTATTATCACCAGTATCAAGGAAACGTTTGTAGTCAAATTCGATGTTTTTGTCGCCGCGTTTAACGATCATTTTATCGAGCTGAGCACCAGCGCGAAGGCCGCCAGCTTCGTATACAAACATTTGAATGTTGGAACCTGAAGGTAAGGTATATTCCCCGGGTTTGACCACGTAGCCTTGGACTGACACTAATAACTGTTGTTGTTTGATAAAGACTCGAGCGTTGTTTACGTCACGATACACGGTTTTTAGCGTTTCGATAATCACGTCTTGGAGCTGTTGTTCATTATATCCAGCAACAAATACAGGGCCGACTTCCGGTAAGTTAATACGCCCACGGCGATCGACTTGAAACCCTTTATTTAAAGACGCTTCTCCAGGTAGGTTAATCTGAATTAAATCGCCAACCTTAACAGTATTGTTTCCATCTGCTGACGAAGTAGGTACCCAAGCAACCAAGCACAAAAGAACTAAGGTGATAAATGGTTTCATCGTGTTCATAGCGCACCTCCTACAGATAGGTTGCGATTTACTGAGGTATCGCTATCTGAATTAGGGCTAATAACCTCGATGCTTACGCGGCGATTGGTTAAACGCACGGCAGGTGTTTCACCCTCGTAAAGCGGCAGGCTGTCTCCCACAGATTTGGTGGTTACGCGCTCTGAAGTGATGCCAAATACAGTCAGGTAACGCTTAACTTGTTCTGCACGCGCTTGAGCGAGTTTCTGGTTGTAATCTGGTGAGCCAGTGACATCGGCATGCCCAGTCACCACAAGAGTTAGGTTAGGGTGGTCACGTAAAATGTAGGCAGCTTCTGCCAAATGTCCCATGTACTTTGGATTAATTTCTGCTGAATCGACAGCAAATTGATTATCAATATTGAGGAGTGCATAAATTTCAGCGACGACGTTCAAATCGCTACGCAATGCTTCAATATCATCGGGTGGCGTACAAGTGGTTTGGCTTAATACATAGTCGAGTTGCTGTTCAAGTTGGTTTAAACGTCGACGTTGAATCACCAGATCGTTAGCAGCATCGAGTAGAAGTCCGCCTTCTAGCTCACGTGCGATTCTGTTTTGCTTCTCAAGCGCTTGCACTACTGCTGCAGGAAAGCACCAGCGTGCGCCTTCTTGAATCAACGCGTCTAGGTGTAGCTTGGTGAGTTGCCAATCAAACCTCAACCCATGCTCTGGACCTAACGGTTCATCGGGCATGACTGGGGAAAACTGATAATTTTCAATTGAGATATCTTGATAGTTTTCCGCCAAGCCACCTTTTCCGTGGTCTGGGTAGTCAAACGACGAACAACCAAACATGCCGACAACAAGACCGCTTACTACATATCGTCGTATAAGATTTACCATGCCAACCTCCGTTTAAACCGGTATTTTTAGTGTCCTTTTGAGTTAACGGGAATAGCATGGTTAATACGAAGCAAGCTCATGATTTCTAAAGGTTGGCCTGATACGTTTTCAATACTCATGCTTCTTTCACGTTCAACTAGACGCTTATATAAGTAAACAATGGCACCAATCCCTGAAGAATCAAGAAATTGGACGTGCTGTAGGTTAATTTCGACTTCTTTGTGATGATTGTCGTGAATTACTTCATCAATGTGATGTTGTGCTTGTCGACAGCCACTTGCGTCTAAGTCACCAAAAAACTCAATGGCTAATTTGTCTTGATTAATTTCTAGTTTGCGTAATTCCATGACTCTATCTCCGTTTGTTTTCTCTACTTGGATATAGAGCAGGTAACGTGCCAGATTTAAATGCAAATAAAATCAAATGGTTATGATTTTTTGTTGATGTCATTCAAATTGAGAAGGAATAGGTTCTCAATTTGAGAATCAAAAACGCATAGACAAACGGCTTGTTCAGGAGAGAGATCGAATTAGTATCGAGTGCTAAAGCAAGAGTCTCATCGAGATTAGATTGCGACTTGATTTGAGACTCACCCATCTTATTGTGAACAATGTGTAAATATTAAATGCAAAATCTGTCTAAAGTTTATGATTGTCCTTGCAAATCATTACTTAAGTTGATTGTTCTGAGTCGAAGAATGACTAGTAACAAATAGGTCATCGAGAGGAGTTACGGTTCAATAAAGGCGCTTTTTTGTACAAGGTCTTCTTATGCCATTAAAAATGACATTAATCGCGCTGGCTGTTATGACAGCGTCTTCACAGCTTCAAGCTGATACTTCTCTCACGCCTCCAGTTTCTCTTGCTCAAAGCTATCAAGATGGTATCGATGTATCTGAATATTGGTATAGCGAAAAACTCGACGGTATTCGCGCCTATTGGACAGGACAACATCTCGTGACGAGAAATGGTAACCGAATCTACGCTCCAGATTGGTTTATAGATTCACTACCTGACTATCCGTTAGATGGTGAGCTATGGGCGGGACGAGGCAACTTTCATCTCGTACAACAAACGGTTTTGGATAAAACGCCTGTGGAGTCAGCTTGGCGAAACATTGATTTTATGATCTTTGATATGCCGTATTCTGCTGGTGATTACCGGAAGCGTTATTACAACATCAAAGACTTAGTGCTCGAAGTAGACCAAGCTCATATCAAATATGTCGAACACCGAGCGATCCAAAATGAAGCTCACCTGTTTGCGCAATTGGATAAGATTTCAATATCCGATGGTGAAGGGGTGATGCTACGTAAGGTATCAAGCCGTTATCAAGCTGGACGTGGTAGTGATTTACTTAAACTGAAACGATACGCGGATGATGAAGCGCTAGTCGTGGGCTATAAGCCAGGCACGGGGCGTTTATTGGGTATGATGGGGGCGATGTTAGTTCGCTTACCAGATGGTACAGAGTTTTACATTGGTAGTGGGTTTACCGATGAAGTGCGTCGTCAGCCTCCGAAAATAGGTTCAACCATCACGTTCAGGTACAACGGTTTTACTCATAACGGTAAGCCACGTTTTGCCCGATTCTTGCGTGAGAGGCTGAAGGAATAGAACGCTCTGCACTTACTAGTTACCAACGGTTACACCGCACCGCTTGAAGAGACCCTGCCAAAACTGAACGTGGTTTAGGGTTTCTTGTCTAAAGGTTTTGTGTGCCTCTTTTATACCATATTGATGACCATGAAGTTGCATACGCTTTTCTATCAAGGTGGCGCCATCATGAAGTTGCTGATAGGTACTGTCTAAATAGGCTAAGTAAGGTTGCACTTCTTCAACGTAAATAGATTGGAAGACATTTCTTAGGTAGCGGAACTGGGTGGTGTCTCGGTTTGGCCCGCACAATACATTATTCTGATGTTGTTCAAGTAACTGAGTCGTAGCTTTTAGCCAGTGAGAAGCGTTTATCATCGAATAGTAAAGCCGTCCGATTAAACGAGATTTCTCTAGCTCTTCTTGATACTGCACAATCTCAATATCGGGCAGACGTGAAATGGCGCGATGAGGCAAGCCGTACATTTCACTGAAAAGGCGATAGACGTCGTTAATACGTGCAACATCATTTGGTGTTTCTTGAGATAGCCAATCCGACGCCGTTAGCTGCTTTTGCATTGCATCACTCGCGAGTAGCAAGTTGTCAAGATGAGTACCTAAATGTTGCCACTTAGTCGAATAAAGCTCTGTTAATGTGGTACGTTCTTCATCGCTGAGCTGAAATTCGGATAGACATCGATTCATGACTCGTAACAGTGAAGTTTGGTAATCAAAATCATGAAATGCATCCTGCACCTTACCAAGTTGCGAGTTTTTCTCGGCAAGTAGATTGAATAATCCACACTGGCGTAATTGGTAGCTTTCTAGTAAACCAATCGATAGCCTGGGAAGTGGCTCGAATAAGTCGCGTTTTGCAGGTATGGTCACCGTAGGTTGCGATTCGATTGGAAGAGTAGGAGCGTCCAACACATTGGCGACACGTTGGTGATACTTGTCAAACATTGCTCTTTCTGGGTTGAACCAGCTATCGCAACCGTTAAGAAACAAGACTAAAAACAATAAAATAGACCGCACAAATATCCTTTTTATAACTTCGTATTCGTCACCAAAAGAGCAGGCTGAACTGACTCACAAGCTTGCTATAAGTATACTCAACAGCGTTATTATTCGATCAAAAAAGCCAGCGTGTGCTGGCTTTTTCTTATTATCACTGAACTGAAAAGTTCAATTGCACCTCTGGTTCTTGGCGGTGCATCCAGCGCATTCTTACCCCTAACATAAGTGCGGCAGAAGAAAGGCCGATGATAAAGCCTAGCCAGAAACCTTGCGCTCCCATTGGCTCGACGATCCAGTCTGTGCGGCCAAGGACGTAACCCATTGGTAAACCAAGAATCCAGTAGGCGATAAAAGTACGGTTGAAGATGGCTCGCATATCTTTATAGCCACGTAGTGCACCTGCCGCGATTACCTGAACTGCGTCCGTACATTGATAAACAGCAGCAAATACGAGCAGTTGCATCGCTAGAGTGATGACTTCTGGGTTGCTAGTGTAAAGTTCGGCAATCCATTCACGAGACAATACGGTTAATATCGCTGTAAGAACAGATAGACCTAGACCAACTATGATGCCCACTCGTGAAGCAACGCGAGCGCCATCAACGTTTTCTTCGCCAAGTCGGTGTCCGACACGAATACTCACTGCCGCACCGATACTCATTGGAAGCATAAATACTAGCGACGAGAAGTTAATCGCAACCTGATGCGCAGCAACGATGATTGGTCCTAGTGGTGAGACCAATAGTGCAACGACAGCAAATAGTGTCACTTCAAAAAACAGCGCTGCTGCAACAGGAAAGCCGAGCCTGAACAGACGAACTTGCGCTTTCCATTGTGGTCGATGCCATTCACCAAATAAGTTGATGCCTTTAAGTCGATCTGATGTCATTACATAAAGCAATAGTAGGGCAAACATGACCCAGTAAACAATCGTGGTTGCGACACCACAGCCAATACCGCCTAATTCAGGTGCTCCAAACTTGCCATACACGAAAATCCAGTTTAGGGGAATGTTGAGCAGTAAACCGATAAAGCCAATGACCATTGCTGGTTTCGTCAATGACATACCATCCGTAAAGCTTCTAAGCGTTTGAAAAAGCAAGAAGGCAGGGACTGCTAAGATAACAGCATGAATGTACCCCACTGTTTTTTCTGCCATCAGCGTTTCAACATCCATAAATCCGAGAATAAATTGGGTTTGAAGCAGCACTGCAATAATCGGCACACTGATCAACAATGCCAAAACGACGCCTTGTTGAATTTCAAACGGGATTTTTACTCGACGACCAGAGCCATTTAACTGTGCGACAACAGGGACTAACGCCATTAACAAACCCACACCAAATAAAATGGATGGAAGCCAAATACTTGAAGCGACAGAAACCGCAGCCATGTCGGTGGCACTAACGCCTCCGGCCATAACGGTATCAACAAACCCCATACCAGTTTGAGCAACAGATGCGATCAATACCGGGGTCGCCAATTTGATGAGACTTGATGCTTCTTCTTTATAGCGATGCACGAAAAATACTCCAGAGCGGAACAATAAGTTGAAAGAATGAGAGCGCTCGAGGACAAAAGATGTGGTGAACTGATCTGATGGTTGATTTTAGTCACGATAAGGTGAAAAAATGCCTCGGAGAAACTCCGCGCAAATGATAAACAATTGTATGTTTATATTCCATAGTTAGGTTGCGAATAGTGGATAACACTAACTTAATGCTCGCTAAGCTCAGGATACGCTAATACTGAGAGCTGTAATAAATCATGTTAATGTAAGAAGCATTTATGAGAACAAGGCTCCATTTTTCAATAGGTCGTTGCTCTATAATCTACAGGTTTTATCTCGATACACAGTGCTGTGCTTCAGGCTCTGTCATCGATTGCAGCTTGTATGAAATCAATAGGTAAAAAGAATGTTTACAGGAATAGTTCAGGGTACGGCTAAGGTCGTTAAAATTGATAAAAAAGAACGCTTTCAAACGCATGTTGTCGAGTTAAGCGATGAGCTTTGTAAAGGATTAGAAATAGGGGCATCTGTCGCTCACAATGGCTGCTGCCTGACCGTGACCAATATAAATGGCAACCTTATCAGCTTTGATTTAATGCAAGCGACATTGGCTCTCACCAACTTAGGCGAGCTAGTTGAAGGTGACAGCGTAAACATTGAGCGAGCTGCCAAGTTTGGTGATGAAATTGGCGGACATAGCATGTCTGGCCATATTAGTTTGATGGCTGACATTGTCGAGATCATCGATACGCCTAATAACCGCACTATTTGGTTCCAACTGCCGCAAGAATCAATGAAATATGTGTTAGCGAAAGGCTATATCGGCTTGGATGGTTGTTCTTTGACGATTGGTGAGGTTGAAGCGTGTCGTTTTTCAGTACATCTAATTCCAGAAACCTTGCAACGAACACTCTTTGGAGTAAGACAAGTAGGGGACCGCGTTAATATTGAGTTTGACCCTCAGACTCAGGCCATAGTTGATACTGTTGAGCGAGTTCTCGCAGCAAAACAGCTTTAGAATGATAAAAAGGAGCCAAGCGCTCCTTTTTAATTCAAGTGACTTTGTGTTTCCAACGCTTACATGCTCGAGTTGTTATTCGTAATTGTCATCGATAAACAGTTCGACTTTATCTTGCAGCTCATCTACTCGCATATTTAAGTGAATGGCATGGCAACAAGCTGGACAATCATCATAAAACTCTTGGTCACCATTACTTGCATCTAGTGTAATGCCGATTGAATGTCCACAATGGGGGCA
Source organism: Vibrio sp. Y42_MX_L11 (assembly GCF_024181785.1). Classification (NCBI taxonomy): domain Bacteria; kingdom Pseudomonadati; phylum Pseudomonadota; class Gammaproteobacteria; order Vibrionales; family Vibrionaceae; genus Vibrio; species Vibrio sp. Y42_MX_L11. The sequence goes on along the minus strand of NZ_JAMZAP010000003.1, from coordinate 130,747 downwards.
TTTGACATGCCTTTCGGTATAATTTTTCATACAACAACTCCTAATATCGCAGGGCTTTTAAACACTCTATTCTTTAAGGAAGTACAGCCCTTCACTTACTTTGCCTACAAGGAAAATAGGCACAATCCAAAGTTAAGTCTCCTTTGATATTAGGTGGAGTTGTTGCTAATTGAGTCGAAATAAGTATAAAACTTGACCCCAAACTCAACCTTGAGCTTAGGGTCATTTTCTGTAGTGATGTGCCTCGAGGTTTTACATCTTGAAATATGCAGTGGCTTCCAAATTAATAAGAAATAATTTTATTAATAACTTGTTGAGCCTGCTCCAAGTAATGGCCGCCAAATAAATTGCAATGGTTGAGAACATGGTAAAGGTTATAGATATCTTTACGCTCTTGATAACCAGCAGAAAGTGGCATAACAGATTCATAACCTTGATAAAATTCCGGCTGAAATCCACCAAAAAGCTCAGTCATCGCAATATCACACTCCCTGTCACCCCAGTAGCAGGCGGGGTCGTAACAGATAGGGCCACATGCCGTGAGAGCCGCATTCCCATTCCATAAATCGCCATGCAGCAAGGAAGGCTCTGGAGCATGGTTTGCTAGCAGTTGTTTTACGACATCTATAAAGTCGTCGATATCAACTAAAGTGACGCCTTTTTCTTTAAGGAGCTGTAATTGCCATCCTATGCGTTGTTCAGCAAAGAAGACACACCACTTCTTGTGCCACTTATTGGGTTGTAGAGTGGATCCGAGATAGTTATCCGTATCAAAACCAAATTCCTTTTGCTCGCCCCATTGATGAAGGTGAGCTAATTGCTGTCCTAATTTAAAGCTGTTTGGGCCATCTTCTAATGGCTTTGTTGGAAGGTAGTTAAGAATTAGGAATGAGGCGTTTTTGGTTTTACCAACCAACACAACCTCTGGAACAAATAGGGTAGATGTCTCGCGCAAAAGATGCAGACTTTCTGCCTCAACTTCAAACTTAGACAAAAACTCGCGATCGTTAATTTTCACGAAATAGCGCTGTTCGCCGTCATTGATCATGTAGCTTTCACTGATATCCCCACCAGACAGTCTTACTTTTTCCGTGATCTGGTACTCGAATAATAAAGTATCAGAAAGCTGTTGCGATATTGCTTGCCACATACAAAACCTCGCGAATCTATTTGACCACCAACAGTTTAGGATAAAAAGCAAGGTGTTGGCGCTACGTTGAGCATACTTCGTAAAGAAACCTTCCTCTCAGTGTAGTCAATTTGTATAAATGTGAATCAAATCGCTTATAAGCCTCTGATTTGTCGGCATAGCATATGGAGATGAACGTATACAACAGGTATTATTATTTTTTTGACGTTAGTTCCATTGGTGACATGAAAATACTGATATGTGATGACTCAGCGGTTGCAAGAAAGCTCATTGCGCGCTCCATCGTACAAGATACATCATTGCACCTGATCGAAGCTCAAGATGGGTATGAGGCGCTAAATATTCTTGCGGAGCAAAATATCGATATTTTGTTTCTCGATTTAACGATGCCGATCATGGACGGTTTTGAAGTCCTCGAGTCATTACCTGTTAGTCATTACCAGACTAAAATCGTCATTATTTCTGGAGATGTTCAACAAGAGGCAAAACAGCGCTGCATAGAGCTAGGTGCTCAAGCTTTTATCGCTAAGCCTCTGACAGAAGAGCAGGTGATACCGCTCTATGAACAATTGGGGCTGCACTATGCGTTCAAGCCTAGCCATTCGATGGATCCTAAAAGCCAGATTTGCGAGGAGTTCTCCTCATTAGCCAAATTCCGCGAGATTGCAAACATTGCCCTTGGTAAAGGGGCTGCGATTATGGCAGACCACTTACACGAGTTCATCCAACTTCCTGTTCCACATGTTGGCCCGTTATCCTATGGCGAACTTCATATGACGCTTGTCGACGTTGTTGGGCGTGATGGCTCCGTCGCGGTTGCGCAGAGGTTTGTTGGTGGCGGTATTCATGGTGAAGCTCTGGTGTGTTTACGTGGTAGAGACATCAATCAAATTGGCGAGAAGTTAGGCTATCTGCTTGAGTTTACACCTCATAATGAAATCATTTTGAATATCTCGAACTTACTGGTTTCGTCATTTCTCACATCGTTAGGGGATCAGCTCGACAAGCAATTCTCACTTCGTCAGCCAGGCATTGTGGATACGTTAACGCCTTACTGTGAAGAGCAGGGTGAATTAGGTGAGCTGTTTACTATCGAATACACCTACATGGCAGAAGCGCTTGATTTTGAGTGTGAGGTACTGTTTTTAATTGATAAACCATCCGTAGAAATTATTTATGAAATCATGGAGCTAATCTAATGTCCGATATTACGCTGGACATAGCAGACTTTCATTGGGTCACACAAATTCTCGATACGATGGATTCAGGGCTTATCGTGTTGGATCAAGAGTATAAGGTCTGTGTGTGGAACAGTTTTATGCAGTCATACAGTGGCGTTCTGTCACAAGAAATCCTTGGCCAATGTTTATTTGATCATTTTGAAGAATTGCCAAAAACTTGGCTAGAAACCAAGATAAAAACCGCCGCCGATCTGGAAACTCGTTCCTTCTCTAGCTGGGAAAACCGACCGTACCTTTTTAAATTCAACAATTTTTCTCCGGTTTCAAACAGCAGTGATTTCATGTATCAAGACATCGTAATCACCCCGTTAATCGGGCTCTCAGGAGAGGTCAGCCACATTGCTATTCAAGTGAATGATGTCTCTGAAACGGCAAGAAATCGCATTCATTTGAAAGAAACAAATCAACATTTGTCTGAAATCAGTCGCAAAGATGGTTTAACAGGTTTATTTAATCGTGCTTATTGGGAGCAATCGCTGAAAGAAGAGTTTGCTCACCTAAAAGTTATCGACGGACCATGCTCATTAGTAATATTTGATATCGACCACTTTAAAAAAGTGAATGATACCTATGGTCACCCGACGGGAGATGAAGTCATTCGTCGTACTTCTTCGTTATTAAGAAAGACAGCAAGAAGCAGTGATGTGTGCGGTCGTTTTGGCGGAGAAGAGTTTACGGTATTGCTTCCTCATACGAATCAAGAACAAGCTTGCTATTTCGCGGAGCGTTTACGTAAAAGAGTTGAGCAAGAGATCGTGAAAGTGGAAGATTTTTTGATTAATTACACGATAAGTATTGGTGTTTGCGAGTATAAACCTTATTTTGAAACTCACACTCAATGGTTAAAGAGTGCCGATGCTGCGTTGTATCGTGCAAAAGAAAACGGTCGTAACCAAACTTGTTTGCATGAAAATGACTGAAATACAAAAAGGTTTGAAGAAACCCTGTATCCGAACGCAGTGAGGCAAAGCGCAATTGTTTGAAAAACATCCAGTTGGTTCGTGAATGTTTGTTAATATGAAATAAGTTAATGAAATTTTCTCGGCATGTCTTACTATTGAAACTATTCCGCTTTCAGCTTCGAAGGCTTGCAATAAACGGAGAAAAACAGTGGTTTTAGAAACCGATGGATATCTCGCTCTTATCGAGCACTTGTCGCTAAATCTAGATATTTTCACGACTGAAATTGGCGACACTGGATCCGAAAGCATCGAAGATGTCGTCACCGATATGGTGGCTTCAAACATCATGGCGATCTTTGAGCAAAACCCAGAGCTTCACTCAAGCGTACGCTTCAAATTACTAAAAGAAGCGGATGCGGTTGTTGAAGATCTTGGTGAGATATTGGCTGGTGTATGGCATAAAAAAGCGACTAATGAACAGATCACGTTCCTTGATGAATACATCGCTTTGGTTAAAAACCTATTCGATACTGCCGTTGCTACTTACGATTGATATTGTTTGATACCAGTCATCTCCAATTCTAAAAGTAAGAAGAGTTACATTGTAACTCTTCTTACTTGCCAAAACTTAGATGCCCAGTATGGGTTGTCGATTCTTGAAATGATCACACCTTTAGACGTTGACGCATGCATGAACTGCTTGTTACCCAAGTAAATCCCTACATGATAGGTCGTCCGTCTTGTCTTAAAAAACACCAAATCTCCTTGTTTGGCGTCCGTCCAATTTAATTCCACACCTTGTTTCGATTGTTGTCTCGTTGTCCTGGGTAACGATAGCTGATAAGCCTCGACAAAGGCTTTTTGCACAAATGCCGAGCAATCAATACCAGATTTTTGTGTGCCGCCTAAGCGATAAGGTGTGCCATGCCATTCTGTATAAAACTGGAACAAGTCAGGGTTATTGTCCAATAACTGATTTGTAGGTGTTGTCACTTGCACTTGCTCGCTAGGTTCAGGCCCAGAAGAGCAGGCGCTTAGTAGCACACTGATTATCAAAGGAAAATATACTCGACGCAAATCACCACCTGTCATCTCTACGACTCACAACTGAAATATTAGTGTCATAACCAATCCATAGTATGGGCTGCAAATCACGGTTTTGTCTCACAAATGTGACGGAATCACTGCAAAACCGATTCAACCTTAAGAAAGAATAAAAATTGATTATGGCAAAGCGAAAACGCTCACGCACATCACTTTCACTGATTCAGGCTGTTAGTGCAACATTTTTAACTATCATAGCTCTTGTTATAGCCCTTTCTGTCTCAAGTTTCAAAGGAATGGAACAGGTAGGAGAGCAATTTGAAGACTTGTCGCAAAAAGCGTTACCAATCGCGATGGCGAACGCAAAGTTAACCAGGAATGTATTGGAGATGGTTAAGCTACTCAACCATGGTATGCAAATTACTGAGCCAAAAGAGTTGCCTCTAATAAAAGAGCAAATCGATTCACTTGCGACTCAAAGTAAAAGTTTGGTTGGAGAAGCTTCTGGTGTTGCTGAGCAACTCTCTGAGGAGTTAGATACAAATTTAGCGCGTTTACATAACATCACGCAGTCCATTTTACTGAAGCAATCTTCAGTGATAAAAATTCAAATGGATATTGATGCAGGAGTTGGTGGGTTCCGCTATGGACTCAGCTCTATCGGCCCGGAAATGAATCGAATTAGCTCGTTTCTTAGTGCCGAAAGTCCTGAATCGAGTGATGCCGCCAACCGATTTATTGCCTCAGCGAGCTCAATGGAAAGCAAGTTCTTAGTAATGATGATGCATTCTGAGCTGAGCAAAGCCGAAAAAGAATACCGAGAAATGCGTAACCGTATTGCAGGTATTAATCTCGCCTATGAAGATTTCCAGTCTTTACATCCAGAAGTAAGCGAATACGCAAGCCTAACGGCACCGTACGAGATGGTGAAGCAAGGCTTTAGTGAAAAGGGCGTGCTGCGTTTGATCCTCGCCAAACTAGAACAAGGGGAACTGCAACGTTCAGAGTTTAAACAGGCTTCGATTCTTGCGGATGAAACCATGCGGTTGCTTGATCAAATATCACAAGCTGCTGGTGAGTTGATTGCGGATAAAGAGAGTGTGGTCAATGACACTATTCAGTCAGTGAGTGTTATGATCGTTTTTGCAGCGTGTGTGATTTCTTTCATTATTCTGATCACTTGGTTCAGTCTGAAGTCATGGACAAACCGAGGGTTAAGAAATGTACTAACGCGTCTTTCAGCACTTACCGAGCATGACTTTCGTGACAATGCAGATGAGGTCGGCCCTTATGAGCTGAAAGAAGTAGCACGAAAGTTGAATCAAGTGATCGATTCCACACACGATTCCATTCAAACGGTGACGCGCAATTGTGAAATGCTTTATCAGACGGCCGAAGTAAGCCACAGTGCAGCTGAACAAACGAGCGATGGGTTGACGACACAAAATGAAGCGTTGGCGAGCATGATCACGACCATTACGCAACTTGAAGCCTCCATTCGTGAAATAGCAACAGTGACAAATGCCTCGTCACAGGACTCGATGCTTGCTACCCAGCACACTGCAAAAGGCGTTCAAGTTGTGGAACAAAACCGTGAACGTTTGGAATCACTTGAACGCTCTTTGGATATGAATGAGCAATCTATGTTAGAGCTAGACCAGCGTGTTAAGCAGATTCGTGAAATGGTCGACATGATCAGTGGTATTGCTGACAACACAAACTTGCTTGCTCTCAACGCGGCAATAGAAGCCGCTCGAGCTGGTGAACAAGGGCGTGGGTTTGCGGTCGTCGCAGATGAAGTCCGCAAACTAGCAAGTGATACTTCTCAACAAACAACGAACATCCGAGCAATGATGAGTGAGCTTATTACCGCAGCAGAGCGTTCTCGCCAAGCGGTAAGTGATTCAAGAGAAGAAATGGCCCACGCGCTGCAGTCCAGCAATGAAGTGAAATCAACATTCTCGGATATCAACCTTGCGGTCAAACACATTCAAGAACGTGTTGAGCAAATCTCTGTTGCCACGGAAGAGCAAGAACGTGCGACGGCAGATGTATCTCAATCCATTACCCATATTTCTAACCTTGGCGAACGTACTAAGCTGCAGCTTGAGTCTATGGTTGAAAGCTCTGAACAAGTGGCGGAAATTGCAGGGCGTCAACAAGCGATGTTGCATAAATACGAGCTACATCAGTCCGCATAAGTGACATATTTTCATCTTCTAAAAGCAGAACTTCGGTCCTGCTTTTTGTTGCTTCTACGCACCCTCTGATTGCTATTCAAATCGCAAAAGTGAGTTATATCGCATCTTGCTCATTTCTTAAGGGCTGAGTTATCACTACGTGGTGTTAATGGTATCTCGGTGAAACAAGATGACTAGAATGTTGTCCGAATTCAAAGGAATGAATCATGCAATTATTACAAAGAGCTAGCCTTATACTGGTTAATCATCAGCAAGAACTTTTGCTTATTCAGCGTTTTCAAAACGATAGACACTATTGGGTTTTCCCCGGTGGCAGTGTTGAGGTAGGAGAGCAGCCTGTTGAAGCCGCGAAAAGAGAAGCGCTGGAAGAAACCTCATTGAAACTCAATTGGGTTGAGAAGGCTTTTGAACTCGAAAATCAAGGGCGCTTAGAAACCTATTTTCTCTCTTATGTCGGGAACTCAAAAGTGAAACTGGGGGCTGGGCCAGAGCAAATCAGAAAATCAGATGTTAATCAGTACCATTTAAAGTGGGTGCGTGTAGAGCAACTTCATGCGATTCCTTTATATCCAGAACAAGCCAAAGCTTTCTGCTTAAACAACGAGGAGTGGTTTTGTGATCGATAAAGTTTGTCCCGTCGTTCTGCGTAAGCAAAACCAAGAGCTCCTGCTTTTTAAACATCCGTTGGCGGGTATTCAGTTCGTTAAGGGTACTGTTGAAGTGTTTGATGAAAGTTACATCACAGCCGCGAAGCGGGAGCTCGCTGAAGAATCTGGAATTACGCACGTTATCTCCGCTCGGTATTTATGCTCATGGGACAGTGGCTTTCAAAATCAAGTATGGCATTTTGTTGTGTGCGAGTGTGCTGACCTAGCGGATTCATGGACGTTTCATACACAAGACGATGGCGGACATGATTTTGCGTTCTTTTGGCACGATATAGGGAGCGATATTTCCTCACAAGCGCATACCGTTTTTCAGAACGCACTGGAAAAAGTTCGAAAACTGATAGACCAAGGAGCGGTTTGAATGAGACTTCTGTTCTAACATTGGTGTATTTGAGCGAAATGCCAAAGCTAACACTATGCTTCTATCAGGAGCGAATAAATTTCTTTCGCACGCCTCACGTACTGTTTAAAGGCACTGTCGATCTCAAAAATGGCTATGAGATTACAAATGTTTAACTGACTTCTATATGCTTTGCGCATTCATTCAGATAAGGAAACGATAATGGATAAATTCGTCGTGTTTCTCTTATGCCTTTTTATGACAGTTGGCGGTGTGGTTCATCTTTATGACAACATTGCTAACGGTTTTTTGCCTTATGATTTTGCGCCACGCTGGTTGAATATTTATTGGAGCTCGTTGGGGCTGTTAGACTTACTAGCGGTGTATCTGTTGGTGAAGCACCGTCGTTCCGGATTAGTACTTATGCTATTGATTCTGACGACCAATGTTATTTTTAGCTCGCACGCTCACTATGCATTAGAAATATTGGACAACAATGCCGCACTTCAAATGAAAACACTCTTTTTAGGTTTTTCATTCGGCGTATCTATCTGGTTATGGAACGCGCGTAAACATCGACAATCACGCCAGATATTTCGTTAACTTTCACTTTTCATCACTCAATTAAGGATAGTAAACAGGGATTCGTTATGAACGATTTTAAAGACTTGGCCAGTTTCGCTGGTTTCAGCGTACTGACAGGTTTAAGCTTTGGTACCACTTTCTTCAGTCTGGCTTTTCTATACAGCTCAATAGAAGCACAACAAGCAATGAATACTAATGCTTTGGTGTGCACGGTGCTTGGTGTGGTTGGTTTATTTGTTGGTATTACTCAGTTAAACAAAAAACGTCAACTAACGGAGAGTGAATCCATTAGCTAGCATCGTAAGGATGAAGTGGTGTTTAACTGGTTGGTGTTTAGGTTTAGTCTATTCGCTTTGTTTACGCACTTCATCCACAAAAACTTTTCTTCAACTGTTGCGTCTTCTTCGGTTATAGCGAAAAGGTTGCGTTAACAGCTTGTCTAATCGTTGTTCTGCTTCATTCCTAATTTCCGGTATACCAATTACGACATCATCATGGCCAAGCTCAGGCTGAGCTCGATATGTCCCAAAAAGTCGATCCCAAACAGAAAGGAAGAAACCGAAATTCGAGTTGGTTTCTTTTGCTATCACGGAATGATGAACGCGATGCATGTCTGGCGTTACTATGACGTTTCGCAGTTTCTGATCCGCTGATAAAGCCAGTTTTGCATTACTGTGATTAAACATCGCACTGGCATTGAGCACTATTTCGAATACCACGATAGCGATAGGAGAAACGCCTAAGATAAATACGGTGGCAATTTTGACACCCATCGAGATGATGATTTCGATGGGATGAAAACGTGCGCCAGTAGTGACATCAATGTCGAGATCGGCATGGTGCATTCGATGAAGCTTCCACAGTGGCTTTACATAGTGAAAGACCACATGCTGAACGTAAATGACGAAATCAAGCAGAATAACCGCTAGAAGCACGTTTAACCAAGCGGGCAGGGAGAGCAAATTAAATAGTCCCCATTGTTGCTCCTGAGCGATAATTGCAGCTTGAAAGGCGGCGATAGGCATGACTAACGCAACAATCAAGCTATTCACAGCAACCAGTGATAAGTTATTGACCCAGCGAAACCCGCGTGAAGCGGTAAGTGTTTTTCTCGGCAGTTTGTTTTCCCAAAGGGCACAAAGTAATAATACGCCGAGAAAAAAGCCTAATCTTATCCACGAGGGATCTTGAAACGTCGTTTCTGTCACTGTCATTTCCTTATTTATTACTTTATCTATGACCGAGATAAGAGTGAAATTATTTCAACAAACAGTAAGGTGCTTTGAAGGGCTTATCTTGAGGCGAAACCATAATGTCAGTAGAATCGCGCTCTACTTTTTACTTGGCATTACTTACCATGAGAATTCACGCTTTCCACCGTTTATATCAGTACCGACAATCTATCTCAACCAAGCCTTTCAACGCGCGTGGATGTAAAGTGGTTCGTTGCCAATATTGCCAGGTTTCTGAGCAACACTGTTTGTGCGATCTTCAGCCAAACATCAAGGCTAATATTGCATGTATGTTGATTGTTTCTGAAAACGAAGTATTTAAGCCAAGTAATACCGGTCGTCTAATTGCTGATACGATTCAAGAGACTTACGTTTATCAATGGAATCGAACAGAACCGTCTGAGGAGATGCTGGAGCTACTACAGGATGACAACTACCAACCAGTGATTGTATTTCCTGCAGACTATGTGGATGACCCATCTCGTTTAATTGAAGATCTGGAGCCTGCGCGATTAATAAACGAAGAGGCTCAGAACAAAAAATGGTTGCTGATCTTTATTGATGGTAGCTGGCGTGAGGCACGAAAGATATTCCGTCGTTCTGACTTTCTTAAATCTTTGCCTGTGCTTTCTATTGAGCCAGAATCTCTGTCTGAGTACATCATGCGCCGTTCTGAGAATGAGCAGCATCTTTCAACCGCCGAAGTCGCGACGTTAGTTTTGAAACAAGCCGGTGAGAATAAAGCATCGGAATGCCTGCAGTTGTGGTTTGAAGCCTTTAGAGAAACCTACATGTTGACCAAGACCCGAGTCAAAAACGATCCCAACCGACCGCATTTAAAACGCTTCAAAGAGTGGGTGAAAACCGAGAGCTGACTCTAAGGAATGAACTTTTGTTGATGGCATGTTGTTCAACTGGCTGCGGTGAGGGGATAAATCTGCATTCGGTCACGGTTTGCAGGCGTACAGATATGGATAATGCCACTAGTTTATACTTTTGACTCCAGCCATTTTTGGAGTCGTTTAAGCATTTTTTAGGAGAGAAATACATGTATTACGGCTTTGATGTCGGTGGCACTAAAATTGAATTTGGTGCATTTAACGAGAAGCTTGAGCGTGTAGCGACGGAACGTGTACCTACACCAACAGACAACTACGAGCTGCTGGTTGATACCATTGCGGAATTGGTTAACAAATACGATGCAGAGTTTGGTTGCGAAGGCACAATTGGTCTTGGCCTACCAGGCATGGAAGACGCAGACGATGCAACGGTATTAACGGTTAACGTTCCTGCGGCGAAAGGCAAACCACTGCGCGCGGACCTTGAAGCGAAAATCGGTCGCAGCGTAAAGATTGAAAACGATGCGAACTGTTTTGCGCTATCAGAAGCATGGGACGAAGAGCTTCAAGATGAGCCTTCTGTACTTGGTTTGATCCTAGGTACTGGCTTTGGTGGCGGTTTTATCTACGATGGTAAAGTTTTCTCTGGCCGTAACCACGTAGCAGGTGAGGTGGGCCATACTCGTTTACCTATCGATGCTTGGTTCCACTTAGGCGAAAACGCACCTCTGTTGGGCTGTGGTTGTGACAAGAAAGGTTGTTTAGACAGTTACCTTTCTGGTCGAGGCTTCGAGCTGCTCTACGCCCATTACTACGGTGAAGAGAAGAAAGCGATCGACATCATTAAAGCGCACGCAGAAGGTGAGGCGAAAGCTGTTGAACACGTTGAGCGTTTTATGGAGTTGCTGGCTATCTGTTTTGCAAACATCTTTACAGCGACTGACCCACATGTTGTTGTGCTGGGTGGTGGTCTTTCAAACTTCGAATTGATTTATGAAGAGATGCCAAAACGCATCCCTAAACACTTATTGTCTGTGGCTAAGTGTCCTAAGATCATCAAAGCAAAACACGGTGATTCAGGCGGTGTACGCGGTGCTGCGTTCCTAAACATCAAGTAGTGACTGAAACGTTACTCGATATAAAGTAAGAAGAAATCTACGCCCCGTTTAGACCATCAAGGTAAAAACGGGGCTTTTTACTTATATATCGAAGTAACTCATATACCCAAGTAACTTCTATATGCTTGGGTATAGAGCACGAACAAAAATAGCATGCATAAAAAAAACTCGCGACGAATCGCGAGTTTTCTGTTTACAGCTAAGCTTATTTGTTCTTTTTGCCTACGCCTAGGTTTTCTTTTTGAGCTAGGGTAATTTTGCTAAAGCCTAATTTTCTGAAGTAGTTATCGCGGTAGTTGCGCACCGCTTTAGTGTCAGACACTGCTTCGATTTGTTGCTCCATCTTTAGGAACTCAGTGATATCGATACCTTCCGCTTCTGCAACCGCTTCTTGAATGTTGCGGTGTTGCTGGTATGAGAACGTCAGTTCTTTGTCTTGGTCTTTGTAAGTGTAAAGAATGGTGCGAGCCATAGCTGTCTCTCTGAAAAGGTTTCTGTATTAAACAAAAAGGCCAGACTCGCTGACCTTTGAATTTCTAGTTTGGGCTAGATTCTGCCTTGAAGTGGGATAATTGTCACGCTTTCTCCCGCTTTTACTGTATCAATAGCTGGGGAGATTTCGATCAAACAGTTTGCCTCACTCATTGAGCGCAAAATACCAGAGCCTTGCTTGCCTGTTGTACGAACGGTTAAACGGCCAGTGTTATCCAGTTCATAGATTCCTCGACTAAACTCGGTACGACCTTGTCGAGAGCGAAGATTCTCAGTCGCGATGGCATTCACTTTCAGAGGCTTCCAGCCTTGTTCGCCTTGCATCTTACGCAGTGCAGGCTCGACAAAGTTAATGAAAGAGACCATCACGGCAACAGGGTTGCCCGGCAGACCAAAGAACGGCTTGTTGTTGATTTGACCAAACGCTAGTGGACGTCCCGGACGCATGTTGATTCGCCAAAAATCGATTTGACCAAGTTTATCCAAGGCAAGTTTGATGTAATCCGCATCACCAACGGATACGCCACCAGAAGTCATAACCACGTCCGCTTGCGCCGATGCGTTTTCCAACGCTTCAATCATTAACTGTTCGTTGTCTTCCAGAATACCGAAATCCAAGATCTCGCAGCCGAGCTTTTCAAGCATGCCCATGATGGTAAAACGGTTGGAATCGTAGATAGAATTCGCTTTTTGCTCTGTTCCCGGCGCTTGTACTTCGTCACCGGTGGAGAACACGGCAACTTTCAATTTGTGGAACACATTCGCTTCACCAAAACCAAGCGAAGCGATCATGCCCATTTCTGGAGAGGCTAGGCGAGTGCCTGCGGTAAAGACGTCACTGCCGATAGCGAGATCTTCACCTGCTTGACGAACGTTTTGGCCTGCTTTGATATTCGCACCGTTAAAGGTGACCTTGTCACCTTCTTGAGAGGCTTGCTCACGCATGACCACTGTGTCGCCGTTTAGTGGTGTTGGTGCGCCGGTCATAATCTTCACCGCTTGGCCGACTTCCAGAGGTTGATCGTAAGCATGGCCCGCCATCACTTCAGCAACCACTTGGTAGCTATCGCGCTCAATATCATCACTGCGGATGGCATAGCCGTCCATCGCGGAGTTGGTGTACTGCGGCACGTTTACTGGTGAAATGATATGTTCCGCGAGAACGCGGCCATAGGCGTTTTCAATCTTGCATGCTTCTATTTCCGAAACCGTGTTCACCAAAGAAAGGATTTTTTCTTGGCCTTGAACCACAGAAAGGAAAGCCGGAGAAAGTGTGTCGCAACATGCGGCGTCTTTCTCTTTAGATTTTGGTGCTTTTGCATCTTGAACGTATTGAAGAACAAATTGAGCGATGGCATCCAAATCATTGATGTTCATTTGTGGCAGTTCAGAATCTAACTCCGCACTGTCGGAAGCGATAGCAATGATGTTTTCATCGTGAGGATAAAGCCAAGGTTTACCCACTTCTTCACGGTGCAATTCAATTTTAGGAAACGCGATGTTTTTACAGCCTTCGACCAAAACTACATCGAGCTTGTCTTCATCAAAACGTGTTAATAGGTATTCAAACTCTGCTTCGGCTTCTGGCGTTTCTGTCATTAACGCAAAACGGTTGCGAGAAGCAATCAGCATTTGAGACGCGCCAGCTTTGCGTAAACGGTAGCTGTCTTTACCCGGCTTATCGACATCGAAGTTGTGGTGAGCATGTTTTAGCATGCCAATGCGTAAACCTGCTTCAGTCAGTTTTGGCAATAGGGCTTCAAGTAGCGTGGTTTTGCCTGTGCCTGAATAAGCTGCAAAACCAAGAATAGGAATATTTAGCGTGTGTTTCATGATTCTAATTGTCCAAATTGCGCCAGTTCTTCCGGAGTGTTCAAGTTGACGAAACAGTTTGGTGAGTCGCTAAAGTCAACGTAACTGGTGTTGCACTCTTTGTAGAGCAGAATGATTTTGCGGTCGCCACGTTCTAAAAATGCGGTGAGTTTTGGCAGTACGCGCTTGTGGTAGAGCGTGAAAACAGGTTGCTGATGGTCACCATCATGAGCGACCAAAATATCGCTGTCTTCTTTGACTGCCTGGCAGAAACGCTCGACAAGGTCGGTGTTAATTTGTGGGCTATCGCAAGGTACAAATCCAACCCAGTCAGTATCTGCATGCATCAAACCTGCGTGAATACCGCCCATAGGTCCAGGGAAATCTTTGAATTGATCACTAAATACGAAACCAAATTTGCTGTACGCATCTTGGTTTCGGTTGGCATTAATTAAAATGCGTGGTGTTTGTGGAGATAAACGTTCAATAACGTGTTCGATGAGTGGCTTCTGATTTAATTCAATCAGACCTTTATCTTTTCCACCCATACGGCTGGCTTGGCCACCAGCCAAAATGACCCAACTAGTTTGTGTTGGTTGAAGCATATGCATTCTCTTGGGATGTTTCTTTTGGTATGACATACAACAGAGGAGACTCTATCAAAGTCTTGTCTTTAATCCACCACTGTTTTTTACATAAGTCGGTCAGTGCGTTGGTTTGATGGCTTGTCACCACAATACTGGAACCACGATCCAAAAGATCTTTCGCCATCACCACCAATCGTTCAATGGACTCTTGGTCTAAAGACGCACTTGGCTCATCCATCAATAAAATCGACGGTTTTAAGATCCAAGCTCTTGCCATGGCAACACGCTGTTTTTCACCGCCGGACAACACGGAGATATGTTCGTCCGCTAAGGTTTCCAAACCTACCATGCGCAGCGCGTGAATAACTTGAGCTCGCTTATCTTTTGGTGTGTCTTGTTGATATTTCACGCCATAGACTACGTTCTCATAAACAGTGCCGTCAAAAAGGTAAGGAGATTGATGGAGATAAATCACATCGACACGACCATTGCGACGCGTCAGTCTTTTCAGCCACGTATCTTTTGGCGCAACAACGTCGCCAGTAGAGGGTTTGAGCAAGCCGGCAAGGATTTTGAGTAGGGTAGTTTTGCCCACACCATTGTCACCCTTGAGATAAATGGCATCATTTGGGCCGATGGCTAACTCAGGGATGTGGAAAAGCACACGCTCTTTAAAGCGCATGGATAACTGCTCGGCGGTGATTTTTATAGTCATAATGCGCCTCTACATGGGGTTAATGGTGAGTCGTTTGTTTGCTTCATGTTCTATGTTCTGAGGTAGCCTTTGCCTCTCATGCTTGATAAGAAGAAGTTTAGTGCCAACGCTAAAGATAGTAATACAATTCCTAATGCAACTCCTTGCGCAAAAGCACCTTTGCTGCTTTCCATTGCGATAGCGGTCGGAATATTGCGCGTTACGCCCATAATGTTTCCGCCTACCATCATTGAGCAGCCCACCTCGGTTACGATACGTGAGAACCCTGCAATGATAGCTGCGAGTAGAGGAAAGCGGGTTTCCCAAATCATCGTAGCGGCCACGCGCGGAATGGAGACGCCTAGCGTGATGGCAGTTTCCACAGCGCGACGGTCGCTAGATTGCAATGCACCATGCATCATCGATACCAAAACAGGGAAACAGATCACCATTTGGCCGAAAATCATCGCCTTCTGAGTGAACAGCATTTGCCAGTCTCCCCAAGGGCCAGCGCGCGACAGCAACATGTACAGCAACAGGCCAATCACGACGGTAGGGACCGCTTGCAGCGTATTCACGATCGACAACAAAAACCATTTACCGCGAAAGTCGGTATACGCCAGTACAAAGGACATCAAAATAGCCGGCAATACCACTAAAGATATTGCCGTGATAGAAACACTAAAGGAGACCGCAACGATCTCCCATAGGTCTGCATCAAAATTCACCAGTAAGCGAAGCGCTTCCAGTGTTGTATCAGCAAGATTCATATTGCGTTATTTGCTCTCAGCATTCGCAACAAACAGTTGTTTACCGTTTAGGCGGAAACCATTGATAAGTTCCTGTCCGCGAGGGTTCACCAACCAATCACTGAATGCTTTCGCGCCTTGGTAGTTGATTGTTGGGTAACGCTCAGGATTAACAAGAATAACTTGGTACGGGTTAAACAGTTTTTCATCGCCTTGGAACAGAATTTCTAGATCCAATTTGTTTTGATAAGCCAACCATGTGCCGCGGTCTGTCATGGTGTAGCCTTGCATTTCAGACGCCATGTTCAGAGTTGGGCCCATACCTTGACCTACGCTGCGGTAACCGCCAAAGTTTGGTTCGATTTTAGTTTGAGCCCAGAAGCCCATTTCTTTTTTGTGCGTACCAGAATCATCGCCGCGAGAGATGAACGTTGCGTTTTTGTTCGCGATCTCTTTGAACACGTCTAACACGCCTTCGTCATTTTTGATTTTTGCTGGGTCAGCTTTCGGGCCTACAATCACAAAGTCGTTATACATCAGTTTACGAGGTAGAACGCCGTAGCCTTTCTCAACGAATGTGCCTTCGGCTTTTGGTGCGTGTGTCATCACCAAATCTACGTCACCGTTTTCGCCCATTTTTAAGGCCTTGCCAGTACCCGCAGCGATAACATCGACTTTGTAGCCCGTGTCTTTCTCAAATTGTGGAAGCAGGTAATCAAGTAACCCTGAATGGTAAGTACTGGTAGTGGTTGCTAGGCGAACGTGCTCGCCATCTTGAGCGGAAAACGCAGAGTAACTTACAAGCGTGATTGACGTCGCAGCCAGAGTTAGCGCAATTTTTTTCATTTTTATGTGTTCCTTTCCAATGATTATTTGGCATTTCTCCCGATGTATTGGAAGAGGCCTCTTGGGCGAGAGCGATTAGTTCAAAGTGCAAGTTGCCTTAGGGTGTTGGAATAACAAACACCAACATCCTGAGATCACTTGAATACGCCCTGTAGCCACCTTATAGCAAACAAGATGCCAACCTTTTACAAGCTAAAAGTGCTCGATTTATGCACTAAATCATGGGGTTATTTGCACAAAAGTTTGCGTTGGTACAAAATGTCGCACTTTTTGTAGGGTATCTCTGTTTAAACTTGGTACACTCTGTCCCATCCGAAGCCATCTGGGGTAAATATGTCTACTCAATCCCATATTAGTACAAACCAACAATATAACGCCTTTTCCGTACTGGTCGTTGATGATGAATTGGGCATGCAAGCCATTTTGAAAAAGGCATTGGGGAAGCTTTTCTCACATGTCGACACTGCTGGCAGCATCGAAGAAGCAGAGCAACTGCGTAATTCTCGACATTATGATCTGATTTTACTGGATATTAATCTGCCGGGGCGCTCTGGGATTGAGTGGGAAGAAGCGTTTGAAGATGACGACAAACGTGCCGATGTGATCTTCATGACGGGCTATGCGGATTTAGAGATTGCTATTCGCGCACTTCAACTTGGTGCTTCTGACTTTATCCTCAAGCCCTTCAACCTTGAGCAGATGCTAAAAGCGGTCAGCCGCTGTATGGATCGCCGTTTGAACGAGCGCATGCAGTACGCCATGAAGCGCGATTACCAACGTCACAATACCTCCGAGATCATCGGTGGTTCAGAAAAAACGCGTCAGCTTAAGCAGCTTATTAACCAGTTTGCACCGTCGCGTGCTTCTGTTTTGGTCGAAGGTGAGTCGGGTACGGGTAAAGAGCTGGTTGCGCGAGGTATTCACCAAGCGAGTGGGCGAACGGGCCCATTTGTGCCAATCAACTGTGGCGCCATTGCGCCAGAACTACTTGAAAGTGAGTTATTTGGTCATACATCGGGCGCGTTTACCGGTGCGAAAAAATCTCGTGAAGGTTTGTTCCGCGTAGCAAATGGCGGCACCTTGTTCCTCGATGAAATTGGGGAAATGCCACTTGCAATGCAAGCCTCGCTGTTACGCGTTTTGGAGCAGCGTACTATCCGCCCTGTTGGTTCAGAAAAAGAAATCAGCATTGATGTCCGTATCGTTGCTGCCACCAACCGAAACCTGCAAGAAGAGGTCAACCAAGGCAACTTCCGCAGTGACCTGTATTACCGTTTGAATGTGCTCAAAATCGAAGTGTGTCCGCTGCGAGAGCGCAAAACCGACTTATTTGAGTTAGTGCCATTTTTCAGCAACATGCTGACGCGGGAGCTTGGTATGCCTGCGCCAAAATGGGCGCACGAAGATATGGAAGCGATGAGCGAGTACGATTGGCCAGGCAATATTCGTGAACTGAAAAACTTGATTGAGCGATGCATTTTGCTTGGCAAACCGCCTGCGCATTATTGGCGGGAGCTAAATGGTGGACACTCATTGCCTAATGTGTCGATTACTGTTTCTCATTCTGCTGAACTACCGACGTTTAAAGAAGGTAGAGAGTTCACAGGTGAGGGGTATCCAAACAACTGGACACTGAAAGAAGTCGAAAAAGCGCATATAAAACAGGTCGTTAATTTGCACGAAGGCAACAAATCAGCTGCTGCTCGTGACTTAGGCGTTGCGCGTAAGACCTTAGAACGTAAGTATAAAGAATGGGATTCTGAGGATGAGGAATATGCCGACTAACGGCCCACAGCACAAAGGATTGTCGAAATGGACGCACCGTTTTAAAACCATGGTGCGTTATCGCTTATTATTTTTAACCTCCGCACCTATCTTCCTCACTTTGATAGCCCTGATCGGGATTACCATTTATTGGTCCATCCATTATACGTGGCAGAATGCACTGCTGGATGTCTCTGAACGTCTTGGTGTTGCGAATAACAGCGTAACGTTGTTACAGCAAAAGCAATCGAATTACGTACGTGCGTTTGCTGACTCATACGATTTTCGTATTCGCATCAATCAAGGGATACCGCAAGATGAGCTGCAAAAGTGGGTCACTGAGCAGAAGAAAAGATATGCTTTAGATTTTCTCTCTTTCCAACGCGTCAACTCGATGGAAAACAAATTCCGCTTTATGGATCTCACTAAGCGAGAATCGTTTTTTGATGTACTCAATAAAGATGAACTCGAACGCCTCGATCCTGAACTCGCTAAACGAGCGGAAGTGCCTATTCTTGCTGATGGTGGCATGGAAGCGCGTGGGTTAGTCAGTCGAACCGTGATTCCTGTGTATAGCCAAACGAATGATTTGATCGGCTTTCTTGATGGTGGTTTGCTTCTCAATAACAGTACTGTATTGGTAGATCAAATTCGCGACTTAATCTATCTCAGCGATAATGATCGCCTTCGTCCGGTTGGCACGTTGACGGTATTTCTTGATGATTTGCGTGTAAGTACCAACGTTCCTCTAGACAGCGAGCATAGGCTAGGGCGCGCCATAGGCACTCGCGTGAGCGCAGAAGTGTATAACCAAGTACTTTCAAAAGGTGAGCAGTGGGTTGACCGAGCCTATGTGTATGACGCTTGGTATATTACGGCGTATCAACCGATCAAAGACCAATACGACAACGTCATTGGTATGCTTTATACCGGTTACCTAATGTGGCCATTCGTTAAAGCCTACATGACCAACATTGCCGAAATTAGCTTGATTACCATTATGTTATTGCTGGTTTCCGGCGTGATGGTATATCGCGGTTCTTATGATCTGTTTCGGCCGATCGAACGCATTCATAAAGTAGTTAAGCAGGTCCAACAAGGAAAAGAAAAACGGATTGGTCCATTGGGATTGGATGCCGATCATGAACTCGCACAATTAGCCAGACAGTTTGATGATATGTTAGACGCGCTAGAAGAGCGCAAAATTGAACTGAAGAACTCCGCAGCGCAACTTGAATGCAAAGTTCAAGAGCGTACGGCAAGCCTTAGAGAAAAAACCCAAGATCTAGAGCTGCATATTCAATTGCTTAACCAAACCCGCGACAAACTCGTTGTTCATGAAAAACTGGCAGCACTGGGAGAACTCACCGCGGGGATTGCTCACGAAATCAATAACCCAACCGCCGTGATCCTTGGCAACGTGGAGTTGATCCACTTTGAGTTGGGTGACGATGCAAGTCGAGTACAAGAAGAGATTGATGCGATTCACGCGCAAATCGACCGTATTCGCAATATCACGCGCAGTTTATTGCAATACAGTCGCCAAGGTGGTGTTCAAGATGAAATCACTTGGCAACATGTCAATCCTATCATTGATGAAAGCATCACCTTGGTTAAAACGGGCACCAAGAAACGCGACGTCGAGTTTGTGACTGATCTACAAGCGCATACGTCCGTTGAGATAAACCGTCACCACTTGCTACAAATCTTAGTTAATTTGCAAATGAATGCCATTCACGCAATGAACGGCAAAGGCACGTTAACCGTAGTCAGTGAAGACTGGATTGACGAGGGCGAAGTGAAAGGAGCCGCGATTCATGTTATTGACGAGGGTTGCGGTATTAAGCCAGAAAACTTGAATCGAATCTTCTCACCATTTTACACGACGAAGCGAGAGGGTACTGGATTGGGACTGTCGGTCTCTCAAAGTATCCTCAGCCAAACGGGTGGTGAGCTAAAAGCCGAGTCGGAATGGGGAAAGGGCAGTAAATTCAGTATTTATTTACCTAAAAAAGCCGAGCTGATCCTAGAGGTGACGAATATCGCTTAGTCACTTGTTGTAAGCATTACGGAAGAAAGAGCCAGTTATAATACTGGCTCTTTTTTGTATTCAATGACGCATTTGTGCTTGAGCTTTTTGCTTTGAAGAAGCACTGCGATGGTTTCACTAGCGATGAATTAATAAAAACAACACTTGCAGTATGTAGCATGAACAAGTACCGTTGCCCGGTTTTTCTAAATACACCCCAATTGCTAAGGTAAAGGTTTTGATCTCCACAGCGAATATTACTCAACAATTCGGCGCTAAGCCGCTATTCGAAAACATTTCAGTTAAGTTCGGCGAAGGTAATCGCTACGGCTTAATTGGAGCTAACGGTTGTGGTAAATCAACCTTTATGAAGATCCTCAGCGGCGAGCTTGAGCAAACCAGCGGTAACGTGAGTTACGATCCAAACGAGCGCGTTGCAAAACTAAACCAGGACCAGTTCGCTTACGAAGAATTTACGGTAATCGATACCGTTATCATGGGTCATAAAGAGCTATGGGAAGTGAAGAAAGAGCGTGACCGTATCTACTCACTTGCTGAAATGAGTGAAGAAGACGGCATGAAAGTGGCTGACCTAGAAGTTCAGTTTGCGGAAATGGACGGCTACATGGCAGAAGCAAAAGCGGGCGAGCTTCTTCTTGCGGTGGGTATTCCAATGGAGCAGCACTTCGGCCTAATGAGCGAAGTGGCGCCGGGCTGGAAACTTCGTGTGCTTCTAGCGCAAGTTCTATTCGCAGACCCAGACGTTATGCTGCTTGACGAACCTACCAACAACTTGGACATGGATACGATCCGTTGGTTGGAAGACACGCTAAACGCGCGTAACTGCACCATGATCATCATCTCGCACGACCGCCACTTCCTAAACTCAGTATGTACGCACATGGCTGACTTGGATTACGGTGAACTGCGCATTTACCCAGGTAACTACGATGAGTACATGACAGCAGCTTCTCAAGCTCGTGAACGTCTATTAAACGATAATGCGAAGAAGAAAGCTCAAATCGCTGAGCTACAAACGTTCGTTGCACGTTTCTCAGCAAACGCATCGAAAGCAAAACAAGCGACATCTCGTGCGAAGCAAATCGACAAGATCAAACTGGATGAAGTTAAAGCGTCTAGCCGTCAAAACCCATTCATTCGTTTCGAACAGTCGAAAGAGCTGTTCCGTAACGCTCTGATTGTTGAAAACCTAAGCCAAGGATTCGAAGAGGACTTGTTCTCAGACTTCAATGCAATTTTTGAAGTGGGTGAGCGCGTTGCGATCATCGGTGAGAACGGTGTGGGTAAAACAACACTTCTAAACACGCTTGCTGGTGTGCTTGAACCGCGTGCGGGTGAGTACAAATGGTCTGAAAACTCAAACATCGGTTACTACGCGCAAGACCACGCGCATGACTTTGCAGAAGACATGAACCTAACGGATTGGATGGGTCAATGGCGTCAAGAAGGTGATGACGAGCAAGTCGTTCGTGGTTTCCTTGGTCGTATGCTGTTTGGTCAAGACGACATTAAAAAGTCAGTAAAAGTACTGTCTGGTGGTGAGCAAGGTCGTATGCTGCTTGGTAAGCTGATGATGCACAAGCCAAACATGCTGCTAATGGACGAACCTACCAACCACATGGATATGGAATCGATTGAATCTTTGAACACCGCGCTTGAGCAATACAAAGGCACGTTGTTCTTCGTATCTCACGACCGTGTATTCGTAGACTCGCTAGCAACGCGTATTATCGAAATCCGCGATGGCAAGATCACGGACTTCAAAGGCACGTACTCTGAGTTCCTAAAATCTCGTGGCGTTGACGCGTAATTACTCGCAAAGCGTTTAAAAAGCAAAAGCCTCGCTATTTAGCGAGGCTTTTTATATTGGTCTTAATCCTTAAACTGACCGGTTATATACGCATATATGCCGACGACACCAAATGTAATGATCATTGAGAGCATGATGCCACTGGGCGTGAGCAAAAAATTCCACAGTTGGTCATTGTCCATAGTTCACATCCTTTGTGAATGAGCTGTAGTTAGCATCAATTAAAGCAAGCGTTGTTATTGCTACAACACATGTTGCTATTTCTGACTTATATCGTTTAATTAAGCCTTCATAACGTGATGATTTACTTATCCCAATTGTTATAAGTTTACACGAATCGACGGTTTTGTATTATTTTCTCGTTAACGAGATGCACTTTCGCCTTTCACATCAAACTCAATCTTGTCGGCTCCGGTAAATACTTGGAAGCGTAAACCTTTTGCTCGCGCAATCGTCGTAATGCCAAATTGTTTCGCAAGATCTAACCCCATTTGAGTAACGCCAGAGCGAGAAAGTAGAACAGGAATGCCCATTTGGGCCACTTTAATCACCATCTCTGAAGTAAGGCGACCAGTTGTGTAGAAAATTTTATCTTCACCTGTTTCTTCTTTGAGCCACATCTCACCTGCAAGCGTATCCACTGCATTGTGGCGGCCGACATCTTCCACAAATGACAATACCTCATTGCCTTTGCAAACCGCACAGCCATGCACCGCTCCTGCTTTTTTGTAGGTGTCGTTGTAATGAGTCAACGCTTCCAATGCGGAATAGATTTCTGATTGTTTAAGCGGAACTTGAGGCACTTGGTAGTTCTCAAGTTGTTTCATCACATTGCCATACATGGTGCCTTGACCACAGCCAGATGTGACGGTTTTCTTTTTCAGAGCTCCTTCTAAATGTTCGGTATTTTCTTTAGTAATCACTGCTGCGGAATGCGTTTCCCAGTCAATAATGACGGATTCAATCGCTGCTGGATCGGACAGGAAGCTTTGGTTTTTCAAATAACCTAGTACTAACGCTTCTGGACGCGAACCTAGCGTCATGAGCGTGACTACTTCTTTCCAGTTCAGCATGACCGTAAGAGGGCGCTCGCACGCGATTTGCTTTGTCAGTTTTTCGCCGTACTCGTCGTACACGTCGACTTCAATGGTTTGCAGGGGATTTTCACTGGTTTTAATAATATTTGGTTTCAGCACAGTCGTGTCCTAGTGATTAAGAGCGTTAGGTTGCTACGCATTTAGCTTGCTAAGTGGTTAGCAAAGCAAATCTCGTTCCAAAATAGCGGTTCCCACAAAAATTGCGAGGTTTTATGTCAACAATGCATTAAAACTGCGAGTTCGCAGTAATGACACATCCGTACATTTGAGTTTCGGCTAGTTTGGTACTTATAGCCAGAGGACATGAATAGGCTAAGCTTTATCAGTGTGGCTCGTTTATTGCTTGTAAGTCAATAAAATGGTCGAAAGTAAGGTCAAAGTGTCCTGATTGCTTTCAGACCAAAATAGAAAAACTGGGTGAGTTATGTCGGATAAGAAAGATTTCGAGAACAATTACGAGAAGACCGAAGACGCATGGCCAATTGGCGTAGAGCTGGTTGAGCATGAGATCAGTACAGGGATTTGGGTGACAACCCAATGGCAGTTGACGGGATTTGCGCTAAATCCGACGGAAGAGACTCCCGATGTTTGTCTGTTGCAATTACACAAAGACGAGCGTACAGACTACCGCTTTAACTTAAGCTCTCAGCAACCTAAACTTTTTTTAGTGATGGATAACGTCGAGTCTGGTGAAAAACCAGCGATACAGTTACTAACGGCTTCGCAATCTGTCGCGGCGCAATATATGGATGGCGACAACCTTGTACTATCCAACGATATGCCGTTAGCCGTTCAGGCTTGGATGGAAGCCTTTATTGGTCGCCACGGTGAGTTGTTAGAAGTAAGACGTAAGAAACGCAAAGGAGCGGGTAGAGCAAATGGCAACTAGTTTTTTAAGCCGTTGGTCGAAACGTAAATTAGAAGAATCTTCCCAACATGACGAAGAGATCACGCCGATAGCAAAGACGGAGCAATCCGAAGATAGTGTCACAGCGCTTTCAAACGCTGACGAAAGCTCAGACGCTTTGAACGTCAATGAGGTTAGTCAGGCTCCAGACATTACCGCGAGTGTAGAGACTGAAAAGCCCGAAGAAATGTCTGTGGCGCAACTGCTGGTTTCTGAAGCTTCAGAAAGCGTTAAGAAAGCCGCGCTGCGCAAAATGTTCTTGTCCGAAGAATTTAACGTGCGTGATGGCCTAGATGATTACGATGATGATTACAGTAACTTAAAGTCACTTTCTAAAGACGTCGCAGAGACACTGCGTGATTGGGTTAAAGAAAAAGTGGAAGAAGAACCAGACGTTGAAACGGCGCAAGGATCTGAGCTCAACGCTGACGATATCGCATATGAGGTGGTTGAAGACGCAGAACCAAACGCCGAAAAAAGTGCCGGAATTACCCAAGATGAAAACGAACTGTATATAAACACAGTGCCTGGTGAAAGTGATACTTTTTCTGAGGAATCACCTCCTAACGAGGTGAGACAAAATATACCACACAAAGAATAGGTACATTTTGACTAAATACTCAATGAACCGGCTGGGACAAAATGTCTCAACCGGTTTTTTTATCCCTACTATTTGTCGGTAAAATATATAAGCTGTTGAATTTTAATTGATATTTTATTGGCATGACATTTGCTATTTGTTGCTCAATACCAATCTGGTTGAAGTTAGTCCGGGCCCACTGCGTAGTATTCATCGCCTATAGACGGCGGAACAAGAATGCTCATTGATAAGTTAATCAGCAGAATCTCCGGCGCTAACTACACTAAGAGATGGAAAAGACTATCCATGTTCATAAATGGAATTGAGCAATGCTGAAGCAATTATTAGAACAAGCAACTTCCAATAACGGTAAAGCGAGGCTGTACGCTTTCGAAAATACCGTAGAGTTGACCAATCTTATTCCACCAACCGTAAGCTATGAAAGCGGCGGTAACACTTTGATTGTGGGTCCAACGGCAATCATCGAAAGTGCGGCAGCGCAATTGTCGCAAATGAACAGCCTAACGCTGCTTTCTACCGATGGCGAAAAGGGAACAAATCCCGAGCTTTACTACGCCAATTCGGTTCAGGTTTCAGGGTTCTTAGGTACGTTTGAAGTTCTCATTGAAAATCATGGTTCGACCAACAATCTTGCCAAGGTCGCGATCAATAGCGATTGTTTCGATATCGTACTCGATCTTTGCCTAAACAGCTGCATGTCGGAAGAAGTACCAGTACCGGGCTACTACCCAGTTGGTCGTGGCTATCCGAAACTGGCTGAGGCGTTGGAAGAAATTCCAACCTTGATGGGGACATTCGATAAACCGAAATTCTTCCGTTTAGATACCGATCTATGTGCACATAGCTCTCGTGGCGTAAAAGGTTGCGAACGTTGTGTGGATGCTTGTCCGGCAGGGGCGCTATCGAGTGAAGGCAGCGACAAAACGGGCCATCGCATCGAGATCAATCCATACCTATGTCAAGGCGTGGGTACTTGTGCTACAGCGTGTCCGACAGAAGCGATTCACTACGCGCTACCTAATCCTGAAGATACGCAAAAATTCATTGAACGCACGCTAGCAAACTACGAGCAAGCGGGCGGTTTAGACCCTATCGTATTGATTTGTAGTTCTCGCCACGAGAGCTACAACGTGATGGCACTAAAAGCACTGCCAGATAACGTGATTCCAATTGTGGTGGAAGAACTGCCTTCGGTTGGTATTGATACTTGGTTCGCCGCGCTTGTGAACGGTGCCACTCAGGTGCTGTTTGCGGCTTCGCGTTTTATGCCTCAAACCATTATTCGTGTACTTAATAGCGAAGTAGGTATTGCTCAAGAACTGCTCGACCAACTTGGTATCGCCAAAGAAACCATCGACATTCTGTATCTAGAATCACTACGTGAAGGTGCTCCGACACTTTGTACCGAGTCTTTTGATTTGGCATTAGGTGATTTGCAAGGTAACAAACGTCAGCGTCTATTTACGGCGTTGGATGCGTTGTCAGCATCGCGTATTCCAGTTGAGAACATTGTTGAACTGCCAGCGAATGCACCTTACGGCACGGTTTCTTGTGAAAGCAAAGGTTGTACGTTGTGCATGAGCTGTGTGGCGGTGTGTCCAACACGTGCATTGCATACGGACGGCCAATCTCCGTCGCTTAAATTCGTCGAGCAAGACTGCATTCAATGTGGGCTGTGCGAGAAAGCGTGTCCAGAGAAAGTGCTGACGCTTACTCCTCGTATGAACTGGGTGAAAGAAGAACGCCAGAAAGCGGTTGTGATTCATGAAGAAAAGGCAGCCGAGTGCATTCGCTGTCACAAGCCTTTTGCTCCGCAATCGATGATCGACATGCTGCAAAACAAGCTTCGTGGTCATTCTCATTTCTCTGATGAAGCTGCCATTAATCGCATCGCCATGTGTGAAGACTGTCGTGTGATCGACATGTTTGAGTCGATGGCTGCTGATCCAATGAATCAATTGAAATACTAGGAGCTCGCAGTGGATACACAACAAGAACAAACACTGAGAACGGACATTTATCTCGTTCTATCCGCACTTTTTCGTAGTGCGCCAAGTGATGAAATGCTGGCGTTCCTGAAATCGCTAGAAATTGAACCGTCTGAGAGCGCGATGCAAAAAGCTTGGCTCGCACTGCAACAAGCCGCGAACGAAGCGCAGCGAGAAGCGTTAGAAGAAGAATATCAAGATCTGTTTATTGGCATTGGACGTGGTGAAGTTGTGCCATTCGGGTCTTGGCATCGCACTGGCTCGATGATGGAAAAACCGTTAGCGGAAATTCGTCGCGATTTGGATCTTTTAGGCATCGAACGAGAAGAGAACGTGAAAGAGCCTGAAGACCATATTTCTGCACTGTGCGAAGTGATGGCAATGCTGACGGGTGAAGAGGAAGAACTTCAACAAGCGGTGTTTAACAAACACATCGCCCCTTGGTTCCAATCTTTTACGCGCCAACTAGAGAACGCAGAAAGCGTGAACTTCTACAAGCCAGCTGCACAGCTTTGCGATGCGTTTTTAACGTTAGAGCAAGTGCGCTTTAGCGTGAACACCAAAAGCAGTAAGAACAAATTAAAAATTGATGTGAAAAACGTCACTGATTACGAGTAATCGAGCAGTACTTGGTCATATCGATAGAGAGGCATGAGTCTCCAAAGATCTACCGTAAGGTAAGGAAGCAATGATGAAAGATAATAAAGAAATAAACACAAGCCGTAGGGATCTCCTAAAAGGCTTCACAACCGCTGCCGTTGCTGGTGCTGTTGTTGCGGGAACCACGAAAGTGGCCGTTGCTTCAGAAACGGTTGAGCCTTCTGA
This sequence comes from Vibrio sp. Y42_MX_L11, assembly GCF_024181785.1. Classification (NCBI taxonomy): domain Bacteria; kingdom Pseudomonadati; phylum Pseudomonadota; class Gammaproteobacteria; order Vibrionales; family Vibrionaceae; genus Vibrio; species Vibrio sp. Y42_MX_L11. Next base: position 103,205 of record NZ_JAMZAP010000003.1, on the reverse strand, counting down.
AAAAGACGTGAAGAAGAAAGGGTATCGTGAAACTCAACACATTCGCGATTACTACGACACACTTTAGGAGATAACGGATGAAACTTGTCAAACGCTCCGACAGTGTGAGCAAAGAAACGAACCAGCTTGGCGTATCTCGTCGTGCATTCATGAAAAACACTTCGCTTGCCGCTGGTGGCGCAGTGGTTGGTGCTAGTCTATTCGCACCGGGAATGATGAAAAAAGCGCAAGCAAAATCAGTCGATCCAGAAGCGAAAACAGAAGTGAAACGTACTATCTGTTCTCACTGTTCAGTGGGTTGTGGTATTTACGCAGAAGTTCAAAATGGTGTTTGGACGGGTCAAGAGCCTGCATTCGACCACCCATTTAACGCCGGTGGTCACTGTGCAAAAGGCGCAGCACTGCGTGAACATGGTCACGGTGAGCGCCGTCTTAAATACCCAATGAAGCTTGAAAACGGTAAGTGGAAAAAGCTTTCTTGGGATCAAGCGATCGAAGAAATCGGTAACAAGGTGATGGATATCCGCAAAGAGTCTGGCCCTGATTCGGTTTACTTCTTGGGAAGCGCAAAGCACAGCAACGAACAAGCGTACTTGTTCCGCAAAATGGCATCACTTTGGGGCACTAACAACGTTGACCACCAAGCGCGTATTTGTCACTCAACAACCGTGGCGGGTGTAGCAAACACTTGGGGTTACGGTGCGATGACCAACTCTTTCAATGACATGCACAACTGTAAGTCGATGCTGTTCATTGGTTCAAACCCAGCTGAAGCACACCCAGTAGCGATGCAGCACATTCTGATCGCGAAAGAGAAGAACAACTGTAAGATCGTCGTAGCGGATCCTCGTCGTACACGTACGGCAGCAAAATCGGATCACTATGTCTCACTTCGTCCTGGTTCTGACGTAGCATTCATTTGGGGTGTGTTGTGGCACATCTTCGAAAACCAATGGGAAGATAAAGAATTCATCCGTCAACGTGTATTCGGTATGGATGAAATCCGTGCTGAAGTAGCGAAGTGGACGCCAGCAGAAGTTGAGCGTGTAACAGGCGTAAGCGAAGAAGACGTTTACCAAACAGCAAAACTGCTTTCTGAAAATCGCCCAGGCTGTATTGTTTGGTGTATGGGTGGTACTCAGCATACTACTGGTAACAACAACACACGTGCTTACTGTGTGCTTGAGCTAGCGCTTGGTAACATTGGTAAATCAGGCGGCGGCGCAAACATCTTCCGTGGCCACGATAACGTACAAGGCGCAACCGATCTTGGCGTACTTTCTGACACGCTACCGGGCTACTACGGCCTTTCTGAAGGTGCTTGGCGTCACTGGTCAAAAGTGTGGGAAATCGATTACGAATGGATTAAAGGTCGTTTCGATGACAACGCTTACGGTGGTCAAAAACCAATGCACAGTGCAGGTATTCCTGTATCTCGTTGGGTGGATGGCGTACTGGAAAACAAAGACAACATTCGTCAACGCGAAAACATCCGTGCAATGTTCTACTGGGGTCACGCAGTGAACTCTCAAACACGTGGTGTTGAGATGAAAAAAGCGATGCAGAAGTTGGACATGATGGTGATTGTGGACCCATACCCAACGGTTGCTGCGGTAATGAACGACCGTACCGACGGCGTTTACCTGCTTCCTGCAACAACGCAGTTTGAAACATACGGCAGTGTTACCGCTTCTAACCGCTCTCTACAATGGCGTGATCAGGTGATTGAACCTTTGTTCGAATCAAAACCAGATCACGAAATCATGTACCTGCTTTCGAAGAAACTGGGTTATTCAGATCTTCTGTTCAAAAACATCCGTGTTGAAAACAACCAGCCGGTGATTGAAGACCTAACGCGTGAATTCAACAAAGGTATGTGGACGATTGGTTACACAGGCCAAAGCCCAGAGCGTTTGAAAGCGCACCAACAAAACTGGCATACGTTCCACAAAACCACGTTGGAAGCGGAAGGTGGCCCTGTCAACGGTGAAACCTACGGTCTACCTTGGCCATGTTGGGGTACACCGGAAATGAAACACCCAGGTACACACATTCTGTACGATACGTCTAAGGCGGTTGCAGAAGGTGGCGGTAACTTCCGTACGCGCTTTGGTGTGGAATTCGAAGGCAAGAGTCTTCTTGCAGAAGACAGCTACTCGAAAGGCTGTGAAATCAAAGATGGTTACCCAGAATTCACTGACAAGTTGTTGAAACAACTTGGTTGGTGGGACGATCTAACCGCTGAAGAGAAAGCGGCAGCAGAGGGTAAAAACTGGAAGACTGACCTTTCTGGCGGTATTCAGCGTGTCGCGATCAAGCATGGTTGTATTCCGTTTGGTAACGCGAAAGCGCGTGCGATTGTTTGGACGTTCCCAGACCGCGTACCACTGCATCGTGAACCACTGTACACACCACGTCGTGACCTTGTAACGGACTACCCAACTTGGGAAGACAAAGATGCAATCTTCCGTGTACCTACGTTGTATAAATCCATTCAAGAGCAGGACAAATCGGGCGAGTACCCAATCGTTCTGACTTCTGGCCGTCTGGTTGAATACGAAGGTGGTGGTGAAGAGACGCGTTCAAACCCTTGGCTTGCCGAGCTTCAACAAGAAATGTTTGTTGAAGTGAACCCGAAAGACGCGAACGATCTTGGCTTCAGAGATGGTGATGATGTTTGGGTTGAAGGTGCAGAGAAGGGACGAATCAAGGTGAAAGCGATGGTAACACGTCGTGTGAAACCTGGCTTGGCGTTCATTCCGTTCCACTTTGGCGGTAAGTTCGAAGGTGAAGACCTACGTCCTAAATACCCAGAAGGCACACAGCCTTACGTTGTTGGCGAATCGGCTAACACGGCAACCACTTACGGTTACGACCCGGTTACTTTGATGCAGGAAACCAAAGTAACCCTATGTAACATTCGTAAAGCGTAAGGAGTCTGACAATGGCACGAATGAAATTCCTATGTGACACCAAACGCTGTATCGAGTGTAACGGCTGTGTTACTGCATGTAAGAACGAAAACGACGATGCTCTTGAATGGGGCATTCAACGTCGCCGCGTGGTAACACTGAACGACGGTGAAGCTGGTGAAAACTCCATCTCTGTTGCTTGTATGCACTGTACCGATGCGCCTTGTATGGCAGTTTGTCCAGCAGACTGTTTCGAACATACCGAAGACGGCATCGTTCTTCACAATAAAGATCTGTGTATCGGTTGTGGTTACTGTTTGTTTGCTTGTCCGTTTGGCGCACCTCAGTTTCCTAAACAAGAAGCGTTTGGCGAACGTGGCAAAATGGATAAATGTACTTTCTGCGCGGGCGGCCCAGAAACAGAGCCAGGCTCTGAGGAAGAACGTCAAAAATACGGTGCGAACCGTATCGCAGAAGGCAAGTTACCGATGTGTGCATCGCTTTGTTCAACCAAAGCACTGCTTGCGGGTGACGCAGAGAAAGTCTCTGACATTTTCCGTCAACGTGTGGTAGAACGCGGCGCGAAAAACGCAGGTTGGACAGACGGAAACGATCTTTCTTACGATGCGACGAAAAGCTAAGTAAGGAGAGGCACATGTTAAACACGCTTAAACGTGCGTCTCTAGCAATGCTGTCAATGATGACAGCATTGCTGCTGACTTTCGCAATGCCTGCTTCAGCAGAGGAACAATCTTCTAAAGTTATTCAACAGGAGATCACGCAACTCGCCGGGGCAGACTATTGGCGCGAAGTCAGAGAGGGGCAAGAAGGCTACACCACGTCTCAATCGCCAGAACATGGCGTATTGATCAGTAAACCTGGTGAGACTTGGTACATTCTAAAAGAGAAATGGATGTCTCCAGCTGGTGCTGTCGCGATTTTCGGCAGTATTGCAATGGTAATCATGGCTTACGTACTCGTTGGTCCTTTAATGCTTAGCAAGCCGCGTACTGGCAGAAAGATGAAACGTTGGTCTCGTTTAGACCGCGCGCTTCACTGGAGTATGGCGTTTACATTCTTAACGTTGGCATTCAGTGGTTTGATGCTGGTTTACGGTAAGCACTTCTTAAAACCGTACGTTCCTACTGAGTTCTGGGGCGTTATCGTCATGTTGGCGAAGCAGTACCACAATTACATGGGACCATTGTTCTTCATTTTGCTGATGCTCGTGCTCTTTAAATGGTGGCGCAAGTCGATTCCAAACATGACTGATGTTCGTTGGTTCATGAAAATGGGCGGTATGGTTGGTAAACACAAAGGCACACATCCGTCAGCTGGTTTCTCAAACGGTGGCGAGAAGGCAATCTATTGGTTATTGATCTTCTTTGGTGCTATCGCGGCAGTGAGTGGCTTAGTTCTAGATTTTCCTATCTTTGGCCAAACTCGCCGTGACATGGAGCTTTCTAACTTAGTTCACGCGATTTCGGCACTGATTCTAATCTGTGGCTTTATCTTCCACATCTATATTGGTCTATTCGGTATGGAAGGTGCGTTAGAAGGCATGGTGACTGGCGAAGTTGACGAGACATGGGCGAAAGAACACCACGATCTTTGGTATGAAGAAGTGAAGTCCAAAGAAGCGATGGGCGAAACAGATACGGCACAAACGGAAGCAAAAGGAGCGAAAGCGAATGAACAAACCTCATAACGGGATTTGGGTTGCGTACATCCTGAGCTGTCTGACCCCGTTTACGTTTCTGATCTCAGGCGTTATCGCAATTATCTATGCGGGTTATCGATTAGATAAGGGAGAAGACAGCGACGTAGTGATTTCTCATTACTACGGTTTAATTCGTACCTTCTTTCTCTACCTGACGTTTTTTGTTGTGTTGATCGTCACCGTCGCGACGTCTAATGGTGTACTCGTTGGCGTGAGTGATTATTGGTTGCATAGTACTTTGCTTGAAACCATCGCTTACTTTATTCCTTGGGTAGGGATGGTGTTTGCTGCATTAGCCATCATGGTGTGGTTTATGCGAATGTTTCAAGGGATGCAGCAACTGCGCAATAACCAACCACACAGACCATCGACAGGTCCAAACCTTTAATCAGTACTCTTTAAGCAAAACCGCCGTAATAGGCGGTTTTTTTGTTGCTGTCATGTCTCAAATATGAAGCGCTGAGTCGCAGGGGTGATACTTGATGCAACTTATTGAGTGAATTTACGTAACTGGGCAGAAAATCATAGTTAAGTAAGAAACATGTAAAAAAATCGCGTCGCGATGAGACATTAGTCTCACTCACGCTATTGTTCATTTACTCAGGATTCATCGTCCCGTTAAAGTACGCTGCGCTCAGAAATTCAAAGAGTTGCATACGTGAAAATTGCCATCAAAACATTCAGTCTACGCATACAGAGGAATCTCTATCGGAGGATGTTTGATTAAGGCATCTTGCTCTCACAAATAAAAAGAGCGAAACGAGCATTAAATGATGCGGCAAGGTAAGAAAAGGACAAACACGTTACGGCTATGATCCCTCAATTCGTCATTCCTATCACGAATCGCTTTGGCGAAAGTTATCACTTCTCTGGTCAGTTACTTACTAGCGGCGAACCTAAAACATTCGTGACCAAACAAGAGGCAATAGAGTTTCTTGAGAGCTTTGGTGAGCTTGACCTTCGCTCTGTCGAAGACTTGTTCTATTTGATTGGTCAATTCAAGCCAAACATACCTGACGGTGAGCTTACTTCCCAACACTATAATTCAACGTTTGCCAATGCTTTGGTGAACGGTGACTTGCATGTCGCTCGAATTGTACCGACCGGAGAAAACTACGCACTCTCGTCAGCGGTTACGCCTCCACCGACTCAAAATACCGTCAATGCAAAACCATCGAAGGGAAAGGGGAAGTCGAATAAAAAGAGTGGCAGAAGTGCCGCATCCGCCAAGCCTCAGCAACAAAGCAGCGAAAAACATGAGAAAGCCGGTGATCCTGTATCACTTGTGACGGGTGAAGAAATTCTCGAACTCTATGATATCGAGCTACAACAAGGCACTACTTGGCAGCGTAATTATCGCTCTTCGCAGTCGGATGTAAATCATGGAATGGGCTTTGGTTGGCGACATGCATTTCAGTTTGAATTACGCGAAAAGACGGACGAGAAAGACAACGTTATCGCTTGGGAGTTTGTTGACGATAAGGCAGATATCACAGAATTTGAGCCAGTAGATATTGGAGCAACAAGTTACCAGATATACGCTGGTGCGAGCTGTTATTTCCTAAATTCAGCAACTCGGATCGTGACGCTCGCGAATGGGCATCAATATCGATTTGAACAGAAAGATGATCGTTGGCTTGTTAAACAAGTCAGAAATGGCACGTTTTCAACGTTTCAACTGCAGTATTCTCGAAACCATCGATTGATCGAGATTGCATACAACAAGCGTCCGGTTCTTGAATGTCAATATGATAAGCAAGGACGCCTTGTAGAACTGCTTAATGCAAAGTCCCAAAAAGTTCTGACAACTTATACCTATGATGAGCACGATGATTTGGTCAGTGCAACTAATCATTTGGGCTTGAAGGAACAGTATCAATACCGCGGCCATTTAATTGTTAAGCGTGTACGACCAACTGGCTTTACTCATTATTTTGAATGGGATGGCGAAGGTGCTAACGCGAAATGCATCAGGAACGTTGGGGACGCAGGAATTTATGACTATCGCTTCCATTATCAGGGAAATCATTCTTCTTATTCTGACTCGTTAGATCATCAATGGTCTTTCTTGCATGACGAGCAGGGTAACTTACTCGAGAAAATAAGCCCCACAGGTAAAACTTGGCGATGGCAATATGATGAATTAGGACGAAAAGCACAAGCTATCTATCCTGGTCAGTCAACGGTCAATTATCAATATAATCAGCATGGTCAATTAGTTTCTAAGTTTCATTCCTCTGGCAAAGAAGTTCAATATGGTTATGACGGCTTAGGTAAGTTAGTTAAAACGGTTTCACCTGACGGGGATATCGAGAAGGCTTACTACAATAGCCTCGGTCAAAGAGTTTGGGATACCGATCAGTTCGGCTGTGTCACGGAATATGATTACGATAAACACGGTCAAGTCGTCAAAAAAGAGTCTGAAGATGGTAAGAAAAGTCAGTGGTGGTGGGATGAACAACAAAGACTTATCGCGAATGAAATAGACGGTACATTACTTCGTTACAGCTACAACGAAGAAGATCTGGTGAATGGCGTCGCTTATCCCGATGGGTGTATTGCTCAACTCGCTTATGATCAATTTGGCAGGCGTACATCAGTTCGTTATTTTAACGACGAAGACAAAGTCGGTTATAGCGAAGAATATTCTTACGATGAGCACAGCCGTGTTTCTCAGATTCGAACGCCAGTAGGCATTACCTCGTATCAGTGGGGAGCACTCGCACAACAAGAAGCAGTCATCTTTCCCGATGGCAGCCATATTTCTTACGAATACGATCAACAACGTAACCTGACTAAATTAGTTCGGAGTGACGGCTTAGAATTCGAATTCCTGTATGACGATGAAGGCCAGCTATCAGGAACTATTGGGTTTGATAATCTACAAAGCCAATTTGATTATGATGATATGGGGCGAATCCATCGTAAGCAAGTCGCCGATAGGACTGTGCTGTATCGCTATGACGCTGCGGGTTATCTCAAGCACGTCAAAGCAGGAAATGGTCGCAGTATTGTAGAGAACCACTTCAATTATACGCTTGGTGGGCAACTTACTTTCGCATCCAATCGCCATCAGACATTGCAATACCAATACTCTTCATTCGGGCATTTAACAAAGCGCATTCAAGGTCAGTTTGAGATAGCGCAGGAGTTTAACAGAGTTGGCCAACGCGTATCTCAGGTACTGCCAGATAATACGGAACTGAACTTCTCTTATGATCGATATGGGCGTTTTTCAGCGATTCGGTTTGGAAACCTAGATTTACCTCAAATCAAATTTCATTACGATGAAATGGGACGAGTTTCCCAAATTGAAACGGCATATTTTAATGAGCGCATCATTTATGATGGTGTTGGTCGTTTGGTTGAACAGCATTGGCCAGATAGAGAGAAAAAGTACGTTTACAATGCGCAAAACCGTATTTCATCAATCATTGATAATACGGCAGGAGCAACGCACTATCAGTACGATACCTTAGGGCAACTTAAACGAGTCAATGCTTCCGGAGAAGTGACTAAGTTTGAATACGATAGTTTTGGCAATCCTACTTTGCCATCTTCAGAGGTATTCGCTGATCGTATTGAAGTGCACGATGATGTCCGGTTCAAATATGACGCGCAAGGAAATCAGACAAAACGTGAGGGGCAAGGACACGTTCAGACTCGCGTATTTGATGCGTTAAATCAGCTCATTGAAGTTCACACCGACGATGGCATCAGTCAATATGAATATGATGCTCTAGGGCGCAGAACGAAGAAAATTACACAAAAAGGCGTTACAGAGTTCTTGTGGGAAGGAGAACGTTTAATTGGTGAACGCTCTTCAGGTGCTTTCCGCTGGTACCTATATCAACCAGAAACCTACACGCCAGTGGCACTGCTAGAAAATGACGTTATTTATTGGTACCAGTGCGAGCAAGTTGGTAAACCAGAGCGACTGATCGATTGCGAAGGGAATGTTGTATGGAGTGCCAGCTACGATGCTCACGGCTTTGCTCATGTACATATTGAAAAAGTAGTAAATCCATTGCGTTTTCAAGGACAGTACTTCGATCAAGAAACCAACTTACATTACAACCTCGCTCGGTATTACGACCCTAAGCTAGGACGTTTTATCCAACAAGATCTGATATCTATTGCTGGTGGTATTAATCATTACCAATATGCAGTCAACCCTATCCAGTGGATTGATCCAACAGGCTTCTTGTGTGAAGAAGGGCTAAAACGCTTACAACAAATGCTGGCTGAGTATCAGGCGCAAAACAACGTTCCCCAAGAGGTTTGTGATCAGATTTTAGAGGCAGCAAAAGAGTCATCTGTCGGAGAAGATGGCGTTCGCTCGCAAGTCAAAATCCGCAAACCCAAAGGTAAAAATCATATTCGATATGAATACGATTTAGACCATATTGATTGCGAGAGAAACGAGATTACTTTTTATCGTCATATTAATCACTCAGATGGCAGCAGGCACGAAGTGCAGTATGTTGTTGGGATTGAGGAGTTTGTCAATGCGCATGTTTTTGACTCAGAGAAAGTCGGTGGAGAGGAAGGTTGCACGATCTTTACTGAAGATCTTGTGCTGAATAAAGCAGAGTATAAAGAAAACTCTGAACTCAATACGAGTGATTATGAGCTAACAGAAAGAAACAAAGCAAAAATTGATGAATGCTTGAAAGAGCGTCAAGAGGCAATGGACGCTCGATCTGGCGAAGAGGGATATAACGCTCAAATTGGTAATATTAACCAACAGTCTGCAAAAATAGGTGAGTTGGCCGCGGATGACTTTGTCCGGAGTAAACGTCCTAATGCTAAGCTGCGTCATCACCAAAGATATTGGAACCTCAATCTCGAAGCCGGGCGACTTTGACATGGTTTATGAGGTGGAGGAGCCACCACCAGGTGAAATTATCATTGTTGAGGCCAAAGGGGGGAGCAGCCCGCTGGGTAGCCGTAAGCTCGGAAATATGGCATATCAGCAAGGGACAACTGAATATGCAACTGCAATTACTGATTTAATGGCTCAAAAGGACAAAGATACAACCGAATGGAAAGCGGCCAGAAGTATAAATAAAGCATTGAGAAAAAAAATTCCTGTTAGATATATTCACACCACAGCAGCTATTTCTGATGCTGGAGAGGTTTCTTCAGTTAATGTAAAAGAATTTAACGTAGAGTTAGGATTTGATTAGATGTCTGATAATAAAAAGAAAGTTAGCATAGAGAGAAAGGCGGAACCTCAATTGACACCAAATGATGTCGCTGAATACCAAATGTATATCAATGAAGATTTAGATGAGCGCAAAGAGCTAATAGCAATCCGTAGAGAGAACTTAGTCGCTCTTAGCGACGACGTTTCAGAACAAGTGAGGTGGTATACTTGCTTTCCATCTTCAATAGAAACTGAACAAATCGGAACACTTTGCCTTTATGAGGCGTCATTGATGCGTGCTTTTTACCATCAACTTGCCATTAAACCAAGCGAACCTCAAAGCGTTAAATTACCTGATTATCCAGAAGTGACATGGAAAGGCGAAGGTATTTTGAAAACTGGATGTTTACACCCTAATCGATGGTTGGATGCTTATTTTACTTCGGTGATTGTGCGTGATAAACCTAGTATGGACATATTGGCGAACTTTCCAATTTCTTTAATGAGGCAGAGCTCTACCAAAGCGGGTGAGCTGTCTTATATGCTAGTAGACGTAATTCAGTCGTTCCACAACCGCACACCGGATTATCCTGATAAGCTGGTTGCAGCAATGGACGCAGCGGTAGCTCAAGGGGATAACTGGGCGTTGGAAATTGCGATGGGGATCCTAGAAACCTTCGCAGCGCTCACTACTGACATTGGTTATGATTTTGAGGAAGTGCTCGTTAAAAACCTACAGTTTCAAGAGAAATATCATCTTAGAGAATTAGGACCAGATAGGATAGGCATCCGAACTTTTATTAACTTCCCTCTTCTTGGTATGGCCTGTATGTGGTACGACAAAGGCAACCGTTTATCTATTGAAACCGGTTGGCTTCCTCCTTATCTCGTCGAGGGGCGTTGGCTAGAAGATGTAAAAGCAGGGAAGATCACTCGATAAACTCCTTTAGTTAGCAATTCAGTATATAAGCCACCTCTCATGAGGTGGCTTATATGTTTATGGTGGGGAGTTTGCTGCTTGTTGCGCTATATGGTGCGCATTATGTTGGTGCACTAAAACCATATTGGTGCACTTATTAGCGTGTTAAGCACTATTTCAAGAATGCCTAATTTTATTAAAGTTCATACAAAACAATAAATTAAAGTGTAAGTGTTAGAAATGTAAATTATGGAATGAGAATTGCTCTGTTAGACGCTCTATAAATTAAGTTCACCAAATTGGTGATGAGCCTAACTTTGATGCACAGGATAAGTGCGCTACAGATCAACGGAGACAATCATAATGAGTGTAACTGCCAATCAGGTACACGGCGCTGTACAAACTCTCACGCAAAGTTCCGACACACTTTTCTTACTACTTGGCGCAATCATGGTTTTTTTGATGCATGCTGGTTTCGCTTTCCTTGAAGTAGGAACCGTGCGCCAAAAGAACCAAGTTAATGCTTTAGTTAAAATATTGGCTGATTTCGGTATATCCGCCATCGCGTATTTTTTTATTGGATACTGGGTCGCTTATGGCGGCACCTTCTTTGCTGATGCAGAGACATTATCTCAAGGCAATGGTTACGAGTTGGTGAAGTTCTTTTTCTTGCTGACCTTCGCTGCAGCGATTCCCGCTATTGTTTCAGGTGGTATCGCAGAACGAGCTCGCTTTTATCCGATTCTAATCGCAACATTTTTTACTGTCGGCATCGTATACCCGTTATTTGAGGGAATAATCTGGAACGGAAACTTTGGTGTTCAAGCTTGGTTTGAAAGTACCTTTGGTTATGGCTTTCACGACTTTGCAGGTTCAGTCGTTGTACATGGTCTTGGCGGCTGGATAGCGTTGGTTGCCGTTGTGTTTTTGGGCATGAGAAAAGGCAGAGTTCGAGCAGGAAAGCATACCAACTTTGCACCTTCGAATATTCCGTTTTTGGCTTTGGGAGCTTGGATCTTATGTGTGGGGTGGTTTGGCTTCAACGTCATGTCAGCTCAAACCGTGTCAGGCATAAGTGGCTTGGTGGCTATGAACTCATTGATGGCAATGGTCGGAGGCATTGTCGCGTCATTGTTGGCTGGTAAGAATGACCCCGGCTTTATTCATAATGGCCCACTGGCTGGCTTGGTTGCTGTATGTGCGGGTTCAGACTTAATGCATCCTATCGGTGCTTTAGTGACAGGTGCGATTGCTGGCGTGCTATTTGTTTATCTTTTTACCTACCTACAAAACAAAACCAAGATTGATGATGTGCTAGGGGTTTGGCCTTTACACGGTTTATGTGGCGCTTGGGGTGGTATTGCTGCGGGGATCTTTGGTCAAAGCGCGTTGGGTGGGCTAGGTGGCGTGAGCTTTCTCGTTCAGCTTCTAGGAACGCTTTTGGGCATTTCTATCGCAGTGATTGGGGCACTTGCAGTCTACGGCGCGATCAATGCCAGTATGGGACTAAGGCTTTCGGAAGAAGACGAATTCAATGGCGCTGACCTAGCCATTCATAAAATATCCTCTACCAACGAGGATTGAGGCCAATGTGGGAGCGGCGTAAAGCCGCTCTTTTAGCAATTGCCTTTTTTTGCTTGGCCAGGGGGACAGAAATCTCCATTACCACGATGGTTATCGTCATTGGTGCTGACTCTTACTTTTACGTCGTCCACTTCGCCTTCAACATTGGTTAGTTGGCAACCTGCTAAAGTCGTAAGTAATATAAGCGCTAGAGATACTTGTCTCATTGCTGTTCCTCTTAAATTGTAATTCTAATAGTGACCATTACGACCATGGTCTAATCCATATTACTACTGTTGCTATTCTTTCAGTGTTAAGCTAATGAAAAAACAGCAAGGATGAGTTATGAATTTCCCTTATAGAAATATTGTAGTACTTACTGGTGCAGGTATCTCGGCCGAATCTGGTATTCAAACATTTCGTGCGCAAGATGGCCTTTGGGAGAATCACCGTATTGAAGATGTAGCAACACCTGAAGGGTTTGCTCGCGATCCGGACCTTGTTCAAGACTTTTACAACCAACGCCGCAAGAAACTTCAAGACAATGCGATACAGCCGAATGCCGCGCATAAGGCACTGGGCCGCCTAGAAACCGAGTTAGAAGGTAAAGTGACGGTCATCACTCAAAATATAGACAACCTTCACGAAAGAGGCGGCAGCCATAACGTCATTCATATGCACGGTGAGCTTTTAAAAGCGAGGTGCAGTGAATCAAACCAAGTTATAGAACATAGTGAGGACATTAAGACTGGTGAGCTTTGTCACTGCTGTCAGATCCCTTCACAAATGCGACCACATATTGTTTGGTTTGGTGAAATGCCACTACGAATGGGGGATATCTACGCAGCATTAGAAGAAGCAGATTTATTTATTTCTATCGGGACTTCTGGCGTCGTATATCCCGCAGCAGGTTTTGTTCATGATGCAAAAATGCATGGCGCGCACACCATCGAAATTAACCTCGAGCCTAGTGCGGTAGAAAGTGAATTTGAGGAAAAACGCTACGGAAAAGCAAGCGTCGAGGTTCCAAAATTAGTTGACGAGATACTGGCTCTAGAAGGAAAAGAAAGAGCGTAATAATTCTCACAGAGGAGAGTTTTTGTCTTGTCATTAAGAACAAAAAAAGCGGCTCATGAGCCGCTTTTCATATCTTTAAAACTAACGAATTAGTTGTTCACTTTTAGCTTTTGGAAGTACTCATCGTACATTACGCTCGCTTCGCCAACTTCATCTTGCCAAGTACCGCTGTCCATCACTTCTTGTGGTGGGAAGATGCTTGGATCGTTAGCAAATTCTTTCGGTAGCAGTTCGTGTGCCGTTTTCACTGGAGTAGGGTAACCAATCTCTAGTGCGATCTTAGCTGCGTTTTCTGGGCGCAGTAAGAAGTCAATCATCTTATGAGCCGCATCAACGTTCTTCGCGCCAGCTGGAATTGCCAGGCTGTCCATCCAGAAGATCGTTCCTTTTTCTGGCCAGATGATGTCGATGTTCGCGCCTTCTTGACGAGCCATGTAAGCAGAACCATTCCAAAGCATACCAAGTGAAACTTCACCCGCTAGGTAAGGGTTTGCAGGAAAGTCTGAGTTAAATACTAATACGTTTGGCATTAGCTTTTTCAGTTCTTCGTAAGCGGCTTTGATTTCTTCTGGGTTAGTCGTGTTTGGTGAGTAACCAAGCTTAGTCAATGCAATGTGGAATACTTCGCGAGAATCATCCATCAACATTAGTTGACCTTCCCACTTGCTATCCCAAAAATCATCCCACTTAGTAACAGATGATTTGTCTAGCATGTCAGCATTGATACCAATACCTGTCGCACCCCAAATGTAAGGGATAGAGTAGTTGTTGTTCGGATCGAACGGCTTGTTAAGGAAGTTAGTATCAAGATCGGCAAAATGAGACAATTTCTCTTTGTCGATCTGTTGCAGCATGCTTTCTTTACGCATTTTAGAGACGAAATAGGTAGACGGTACTACCAAGTCGTAACCAGAACCTTGGGTTTTAAGTTTTGCGTACATACTCTCGTTAGATTCATATGTAGAGTAAATAACTTTGATTCCAGTTTCTTTTGTAAAGTCTTCAAGAACTTCGTTTGGAATGTATTCCGACCAGTTGTAGAAATACAGTTCTTGATCAGCAGCCATTGCAGGGGTAGCGATGAGCGTCGCTGCACATAGAGCGCTTGCGTAGAATTTACTTTTCATTTGTTTTCCGTTTTGTTTCGCGATTGGACAAGTCAATACTAGCTGGAGTTATCAAGTTGATCCAAATCGCAGTAAGCACAAATCTGTTTATTTAGCTCGAGGGCTGTATCTCCGCTTTGTGAGAAGATAAAACTAGACATCGAGCCAGATAAACCTAGCAACGCATAATTATATCAGTCAATTACAAAAATAGGCAGCGTATTGCTGCCTATTTTCTTTTAGTCGATGACTTGTTACACAAGCTCGATTACTGTCCCGCTTTCAGCTTTAGGAAGTAATCTTCGTACTTAACGGTTAGATCACCAACCGCATCTTGCCATTCCACTCGATCAAGATCTTCTTGAGAAGGAAATAGCGGTGCAACATCTTTAAACTTAGCGTTCGATTCCTCTACCGCTGTTAAGTAACCAGTATCACGTGAGATTTGCTCTGCGATTTCTGGACGTAGTAGGAAGTCGATCATCTTGTGAGCTGCTTCTACGTTCTTCGCACCGGAAGAGATAGCGAAGTTATCAACCCAACCGATACCGCCTTCTTTAGGAAATACGAGTTTAAGATTTAGGCCTTCATTTTGAGCAGCTGCAGCGCTGCCGTTCCAAAGCATACCAACGCCCACTTCACCAGACATGTAAGGTGCGCCTGGGTTGTCAGAGTTGAAAACTAGAACGTTTGGCATCAACTTTTGTAGCTCAGCGTACGCTTCATCTATTTGTTTAGGGTCTTTTGAGTTGCCTGAATAGCCAAGTTTACGAAGTGCGATGTGGAAGACTTCACGAGTGTCGTCCATCAGCATTACTTGACCTTCAAGCTCAGGCTTCCATAGATCTGCCCAGCTTTGGAAGTCGTTTGGATCGTACATATCTGCGTTAACCGCTAGACCTGTAATCGCAACAACGTGTGGAATAGAGTAGTCGTTATTTGGATCGTAAGGCTTATCTAGATAGTTCTTATCTAGGTTGCCGAAGTTTTTAAGCTTAGTCTTATCGATCTTTTGTAGCATACCTTCATCGCGCATTTTTGCTACGAAGTACGTTGAAGGTACCACTAGATCATAACCTTGGTTATGAGTTTTTAGCTTTGCGTACAAAGTTTCATTCGACTCGTAAGTCGAGTAGATCACTTTGATACCAGTTTCTTTGGTAAATTGCTCTAGGATATTACTGTTGATGTAAGGCCCCCAGTTCATAAATACCAACTCTTTATCGTCCGCTGCCGCTGAACCTGAGAACAGAGAAAGCGCACATGCACTACCAGCTAATAGAGTAGCCCATTTTTTCATTGACGTTAGCTCCAAACCAAACGTTGTCCAAATCATTTTGGACGGTAGATAGAAAAACAGAATGGCATGTAACCATTCTGTTTCGTGATGTTAACGGATGTGGATTTTACTTTACTTTTTCTCTTGCGAGCAACTGAGAAATTACGACAAGAATTAAAGAAACTACCAACATGACCGTTGCAAGAGCATTCACTTCCGGTGAAATACCCACCTTAACCATCGAGTAAATTTTCAATGGTAGGATTTCATACGTTGGACCTGTTACGAACGAACTGATAATTACGTCGTCCAGAGACAGGGTAAAGCTAAGCAGCCAGCCTGCCGCAACTGCTGGTTTTGCAAGAGGAAGGATGATCTGCTTTAAGATAACCCATTCACTTGCGCCAAGATCTTTTGCTGCTTCCAACATCTTCACATCGAAGCCATTTAAGCGGCTGTATACGGTTACCACCACAAATGGCAAACAGAAGGTGATGTGGGCAATCAATAGAGTAAAGAAGCCCAGCTGTGCGCCTAATACTAGGAACAGAGCAAGTAATGAAATCGCCATGACAATATCTGGAGACATCATTACGACAAACAGCATGCCGTTTACAGCACCTTTGCCTTTGAACGAGTAACGGAATAGGGCAACAGCTGTTAAGCTCCCAATAATAGTAGCCGCTGTTGCAGAAAATACCGCCACGTTCAATGAGTGCCATGCAGCCTGCATTAGGCTGTCGTTGTTGACTAGGGTTTCATACCATTTCGTGGTGAAACCACCCCATTTCATACCAAATTTATTGGCGTTAAATGAGTTTACGATTAGTACAACGATTGGCAGATACAAAAATGCATAAACCAACGCCATAAAGCTAAATCTAACTGTGCGTCCCATTAGTCTAGCTCCACTTTCTTATTCAATAATTTGCCTGCTCGGTAGTAAGCGTAAAGCATTACCGCCATTGCGAAGGTGAGGGCGATACTGGTCGCAGCACCAAATGGCCAATCACGAGCGTTCAATACTTGGCTCTTAATTACGTTACCAATCAGTAGGTTCTTCGCACCGCCTAGAAGATCTGAGATGTAGAACATACCCAGCGCAGGCAGTAGAACCAACAAACAGCCACCGATAATGCCAGGCATTGTCAGAGGTAGAATTACTTTAGTAATGGTTTGGAGCTTGTTCGCACCGAGGTCTTTTGCTGCCTCGATGTAAGTGTTGTCCAACTTCTCGATTGCCGAGTAAAGCGGCAGAATCATGAAAGGAAGTAGGATGTATACAAGACCAATCATTACAGCCGTTTCGGTATACATAATACGCAACGGCTTGTCGATGATTTCCATTGCCATCAGCGACTTGTTCAAAATGCCCTGTGTACCGAGAACAATCTTCAGTCCGTAAGTTCGAATCAAAGAGTTCGTCCAAAATGGTACGATCACCAAAAACAGCATAAACGGACGCCATTTTTCAGGCATTTTCGCTACGATATAAGCAAACGGGTATCCAATGACTAAACACAACAACGTTGCCACAATTGCCATGTAGAACGAGTGCATCAGCACTTTCGCATACAGTGGGTCCAGCAGACGCAAGTAGTTGTCGAAAGTGAATGTCATTTCGATTAAGTTTGCTTCATCACGCGTTAAGAAACTGGTACCAATAATCATCACGTTTGGTACCAACACAAACAGTGTTAGCCAGCCTACGATTAAGGCAATGATCGCGTTCTGAAGATTAATCTTCTTGCTTATCATTGAGTACTACCTCCCAGCTCTCAACCCAAGTGATAGCGACTTTCTGGCCAAGTGAGTGGTCCACATCAGGATCATCTTCGTTAAAGAACTCGCTTACCATTACACGCATACCTGAATCCAATTGGATAACAGAATCTAACGTCATACCTTTATA
The DNA here is from genome assembly GCF_024181785.1 of Vibrio sp. Y42_MX_L11. Lineage (NCBI taxonomy): Bacteria > Pseudomonadati > Pseudomonadota > Gammaproteobacteria > Vibrionales > Vibrionaceae > Vibrio > Vibrio sp. Y42_MX_L11. Next base: position 85,568 of record NZ_JAMZAP010000003.1, on the reverse strand, counting down.
AGTACGCTCAGTTACGTGACCTACAATGCCTTTTTCTTCAGACTCTTTGATTTCTTCGATACGTAAGTCTTCAGGGCGAAGTAGTACTTGTAGTTTGTCGCCTTTCTGTGCTTCCTTATCGTAGTAAACGACGGATTCAACACCTTCAATTTCTGCGCGGATGCGTTTGTCATCGATGCGCTCTAGCATGGTTGCATTGAATACGTTGATCTCACCAATAAAGCGAGCAACAAACAGGTTCTTAGGCTCTTCGTAAATCTCACGTGGAGAGCCATCTTGTTCGATAACGCCATCACGCATCACGATGATGCGGTCTGACATCGATAGGGCTTCTTCCTGGTCGTGTGTTACAAAGATAAAGGTAATACCAAGTTGACGCTGAAGCTGCTTCAACTCAATCTGCATTTGTTTACGCAACTTGTAGTCCAGCGCCGATAGCGATTCATCGAGCAGAAGTACTTTTGGTTTATTAACAACTGCACGAGCAATTGCGATACGCTGTTGCTGGCCACCAGAAAGTTGGTGCGGTTTACGCTGTGCCATTTTTTCTAGACGAACCATGCGTAATGCTTCTATTACTCTTGGTTCAATCTCTGCTGCAGGCGTTTTCTGCATACGAAGACCAAAAGCGACATTGTCAAAAACGGTCATGTGTGGAAACAGTGCGTAACTTTGAAATACCGTGTTGACGTGTCTCTGCTCAGCAGGAACCTGTGTTACATCTTGGTCATCCAAAATGATTTGACCGTTATCCGCCGCTTCAAAACCAGCGATCATTCGTAAAACTGTCGTTTTACCACAACCAGAAGGCCCAAGAATCGTCAGAAACTCACCATGATTAACATCCAGATTTAAATTACCGATGATTTCCTTACCATCGAAACTTTTACTAATACCAGATAAACGAATAACTGGCTTTCCTGCTTGCGGTTTTGCGTTCAACGTCTGTATTTCCCCCACGTTCAAGCTGGGATAATCCCAGCTGATGTGACACTAGCCATTCACTTTTGAGGCGCGCATCATAATCACCAAAATTGTGAAATTAAAGCATTTTCTTATCTTGAAACAGAAAAAATTTTGCAGGCAAAAGTCATCATTCCTTACCATACTGTTTTTATAAGATTAATTGGCATTTAAACACAGTTTGATAGCACTAAGCTCTGTACAATAATTGTTTTCAATTTCATAACCTTGTGAGTGGTTAATTATCAACCATACAGTTGAGATTGCAAGGATAGTACGTGAGTTGTGATGTTAGATGTGGAAAGATTTCTTTATAATAACGGCCACATTAATTGACTGGAATTCCAGTGAAAATTTTACAAGTTAATCTTGGATAAACTATGAACGACGATTTTGAGAAAGATTTCAATCTTGGGGGGAGTGTAGAGCGAGCTTTGTCTGGCAACTACGAGCTTAAAGCTGGGGCTGTTTTCAATGAGGCTTGGCGAGCAACCATCCAGCACTTTTTATCCTTTTCTCCTGCTATTATTGTATTGCTTTTTGTCCAGTTAGGTATTTTCTATATCGCGTTACAACTGCAGTTGGGTGATCTGACCGTTATTCTTGATGCATTTGAGAATCCAGAATCATTCACTAACGATATTGTGTCTTCTATTTATGTCGCGAACTTTAGTTATGAGGTGATCAGCGCCCCAATTTATGCAGGGATCAGCTTGATGGCGATGAGCCATATAGCGGGCTTAAAGACTAAGTTGCGCCATGTAGGTAAAGGGCTGCAGTTTACTATTCCCGTGATCCTAGCAACGCTGATGAGCCTAATGCTGCAAGGCGTAGTTGGTATGATCTTCCCTCTACTGTCCCTGTATCTTTCTTTAGCGTTTAGTCACTATATCTTGTTGATTTGTGAAAAAAGAGTGCCACCAATGCAGGCGCTACTGTTATCACTTCGCGCTATTAACAAGAAGATTTTTGTTGTCGCAGGGCTTTACTTAGGCGTGATGTTGATGTTTATTATCGCTGCGATGTTCTACGGTATTGGCTTGATTTTTGTGTTGCCATTCTTCTTTCATTTGAAAGGCATACTCTACCGCGAAATGTTTGGAATTAAGCTCAAGATCGTTGCAACACAGAAAAACGACAATGATCACGATGGTAACTCACAGGTGTTTGATGCCTAATTCTTTAAAATCAATAAGTTTACGAGTGGCGGCTACCTGTATAGCCGCCACTTTCATTTCTATTGGACCGTATTTACACTACGAGCAACAGTTTAAATATGTTGAGAATCCTGATGTGCTGTCCGGGACAATTAAGCATGTCGATTTGTCTCATTTGCCACACATTGGTGATATCCCTGACTTCAACGCAATAAAAGACACCAAAGAGAAAAAAGCGGCGTTTTTTGATTTTTTAAGGCCTAAAATAGCACTTGAGAATCAACGAATTCGCCATGAACGAGCGTTTCTTACTTCTTTAAAGGTGGGCCAAATCACTCAAGAGCAAGAAGAGTACGCTCAGCGACTAGCGGCTCTGTATTCTTTGCCTTTGAGCGACAACAAAGTCGATCACGCGTGGTTGGGAGAAATGCTTGTGCGAGTGAATGTCTTACCAGAAGCGCTGGTTCTAACTCAAGCAGCAAATGAATCTGCGTGGGGCACTTCTCGTTTTGCCACTCAAGCGAACAACTTGTTCGGCCAATGGTGTTATAAAAAGGGTTGTGGAATTGTTCCTGCGCAACGTGGCGCAGGCAAAGCTCATGAAGTTGAAAAATTCGATTCTGTACAGCAGTCGGTTCATGGCTACTTTATGAATGTTAATCGAAACCCAGCGTATGCTGAACTGCGTGAAATCAGAGCTTCTCTAGCCGAAAAGAACAAAGACCTGTTATCGGTCGCAACGGCGTCAGAGTTAACTCATGGATTGCTAGCATATTCTGAACGTGGCATTGCTTATGTACACGATCTTCGCGCTATGATTCGTCATAATAACGCCTACTGGACACAATAAAATAACGGATAAAATGAAAAAGTTAAGCCTAAGTCTATTGGGAAGTGCGGCGCTAATTCTTGTATCGCCAATAACCCAAGCTCAAGAGTACATGTTCACATACTCAAAGTTATACACCCAACTCAAAAACAACAATAAAGAAGGGCATGACGACGTGAAAGTTGGCGTCTTCTTTGTGGACGCGAAAACTAAGCAAATTTGTACAATAGAAAAAGCTTGGATGGAAAAAGAAGAGCACTATGAAGAGTTTGTTATCCCTGCTTCACAAGACTTGCCTCTGCCAGTCGATAAAAACTTAAAGTCAGCGAATCCGTTGGTTTTTGTCGATACTCCAAAAGATACTCGCTGCGATTACTCACTTGTCGTGATGACCAAAGAGCCATTACAGGGTAATGTTTCTTACGAGCAACTTAAGCCTCTTCTACCTCAAATGCAGACGATGCTGGAAGATTTAGGCGGTATGTTTGCGGGTTGGTTTACACCTGAAGTTCAAGGTGTGACGATGGAGTTTGCAAATCAACTGAATGATAAAGTGATTTTCTCAAACGGAACCGAAAAGCCAATTGTCAATGGCAAGATACAAGTCGCACTAAGTGAAATAGGGCAAGGTGGCACAATGACACTACCAGAACCGACGATGCGAGTGCTACCTTATCTGCCTAACGCAAAGAAGTGAACACTGAGAGTTTAGAAAGAGCTGCAATTGCGGCTCTTTTTTCATTTGTGAGGGTAACTAAGCTACCTTTCGTGTCCTTTTCTTAATGTCTCAATAAGACAAGCATTTAATCCTGCGTAAAAAGCTCGTATAATCCACGCCCCAAAGAAACCCATGTTAGGAAGTCCTAGTCGATTTATCGGCGATGTGAGAGCCCGCAATGAACCAAATAGATACAAGAAAAGAAACCCTAGAATTCAACAAGCTTCAGAAACGCCTGAGAAGACATGTTGGAAATGCCATTACTGATTACAACATGATTGAAGAAGGCGATGTTGTGATGGCATGTATTAGCGGTGGTAAAGATTCATTCGCGATGCTTGATATCCTGTTGAATCTTCAGAAAGCTGCGCCAATCAAATTTGAAGTGGTTGCGGTAAACTTAGACCAAAAACAACCGGGCTTCCCTGAGCATATTCTGCCTGAGTATTTCGAAACACTGAATATCCCTTACTACATCGTAGATAAGGACACGTATTCAGTCGTAAAAGAGAAGGTGCCAGAAGGCAAAACCACTTGTGGTCTGTGTTCACGCCTACGACGTGGTACGTTGTATTCATTTGCAGAGAAGATTGGTGCAACTAAGCTTGCGCTAGGTCATCACATGGATGACATCGTCGAAACAATGTTCTTGAATATGTTCCACGGCTCTCGCCTTAAAGCGATGCCACCAAAGCTGCGCTCTGATGATGGTCGTAACGTGGTCATTCGTCCATTGACTTACTGTCGTGAAAAAGATCTGATCAAATACGCTGAGCACAAGGATTTCCCAATTATTCCGTGTAACCTTTGTGGCTCTCAAGAGAACCTTCAGCGTCAATCTATAAAAGCAATGTTGATTGAATGGGATAAGAAGACGCCAGGGCGTGTGGAAGCGATTTTTAAATCAATTCAAAACGTAAGCCCAAGCCAACTAGCAGACCGCGAATTGTTCGACTTTGTTAACTTACCGCTAGATCGCGAAGGTAACCGCGAAGAGTATGAATTTAATGAGGCTGTCGTTTCTTCGACGAATATTGATGAATCAATGTTCATCGATGTTACGAACATCTAACTCATAAAAAGGAGGTCAATTAGACCTCCTTTTTTGTGCCTAACGCTCTAACTGCTCCAAACAAAAATCCCCCTGTATTGGGGGGATTTATTAGCGTCTGTTTGAAAGCGCTCAATATAGCAATGTTACAAAGAGATTAGGTTGCTGTGTTTGGATCAAGAGGACTAATGTAGCCTTTTGGTTTTAGAGCCAATACATCGCAATTTATTTTATCGATCACGTGCTCAGCTGTATTACCAATAAAGACAGCAGAAAGCCCGGTTCGCCCTGTGGTGCCTAAAATAACCATTGCAGCATTCAAGCGCTCTGCTGCTGCTGGAATGACATCTTCAGGTAAGCCTTGCTCAACAATCGTTTGCTCTTCATCAAGGCCGTGTTTTTGGCGTAATGCTTTCATCGCAGTTAAGTGATGACCTCGAACGGCATCGGTATAAGTCGTTGGATCAAACTCAGGAAGTTCAATGGTAATGTTCGCCGGTGTAACGGGATACGCATTAACAAGGTATGGTTTGGCATCCAGTCGGGTGGTGACTTCTTTTAGTCGCTCGACCATGGCATCGTTGAGATCAATATGAGTTGGATTTTCAGAGCCTACGTGCACCGAGGCAAGAATGCTTGCTTGTTCTGGCCAATCTGCATTTTTAATCAGAAGTACTGGGATAGGGCATTTACGTAGCAAGTGCCAATCGGTCGGAGTGAAAATTACAGATTCTAACACGTCATGCTTACGTGTGCCTTTAATGACTAGGTCATGGCTGCCTGCATAGACCTCAGCGATAATTGCTTCGTAAGGACGGTTGTGCCAGACGACACATACATCAAAGTCGAAGCCATCGTTTAGATAAGGTTGAGCAATTTTACGCATCCACTGCTCACGTTGATGGATAACACCTCGACGCATAGCATCTCTTTCATCCACTGATAGCATTGACGTCATGTCATAAGAGAAATCGTAAATGGATAAAAAGAAAGTGATTCGGCTTCTAGATACACTTTTTTGAGCTAATTGAACAGCTCTTGCAAGTGCGGGCTGCTCATCATTATTGATGTCAGCTACAACAAGGATCTTACTGTATATACTCATAACTAAGCCCACTTCTATTGCAAAACCAGATACTGAATATAAATTAAATCAGTATTTTGGAGTACTTACCGTACATTTTTACTGTAGCTTAGTTTGGGTAACTTTTTGAGGACTTTCGAAAGGAATTTATGAGAAATATGATGTAGCTCATTTTCGAGCTACATCAATAATTGGGGTGTATTATTCTTTAGTTACACCAGCAAGTTCCATCAATGCATCGTGGTCTAAGATAGTGATATATTTACCTTTTACACTTAGGATCTCGGATTTCTGGAAACGACCCAACAAGCGACTGATTGTTTCCACTGTAAGACCAAGATAGTTACCAATATCACCACGAGTCATCGTTAAACGAAACTCTCTAGGGCTGAAGCCACGTTGAGAAAAACGAGTTGATAGGTTGTATAGGAAAGCCGCTAGACGTTCTTCTGCATTCTTTTTAGAAAGAAGCAAAATCATTTCCTGATCACCTTTAATTTCGTTACTCATCAAACGCATAATTTGCTGGCGAAGCTTAGGCATTTTACCTGATAGGTCGTCTAAAATTTCGTATGGGATTTCACATACCATCGACGTTTCAAGCGCTTGAGCAAAGCTAGGGTGGGAGTCACCTGTAATGGCATCGAAACCAACTAGGTCTCCGGCCAAGTGAAACGCTGTGATTTGCTCATCACCTTGCTCTGTGATCGTATAGCTCTTGATGGTACCAGAGCGGATAGCGTACAGAGATTTTAGCTCGTCACCAGCCTTAAAAAGCTCTTGTCCTTTTTGGATAGGCTTCTTACGTTCGATGATTTGGTCAAGCTGATCAAGTTCTGCCTCATTCAGAGTGAACGGGATACACAGCTGACTAATGCTACAATCTTGGCAATGAATGGCGCAACCGCCTGATTGGATACGCTTTGTTGCAGGTTTTTCAGAAATCATAACAACCTTTCACTATTTGATATACATCAATATTTTAGCATCGCTTAATCCTAAAGGATAGCAAAAATGTCACCTCAATAGAGTTTAACGTTATATGAAACCGAGTAACTCTAAAGCTCCTACAGCAGTGTACGAACCATACCCAATAAGGATTAATGCTGAAATATTTCTAAATATTAACGATTTTTGTAATTTCTGAAAATGGTTGGCACCATAGCCAATAATAAGCATTGCCGGAAGTGTTCCGAGGCCAAACGCGAGCATAATAAGACCACCGTTTATTGCGCTGCCTGAAACCGCCGACCAAGTTAGCGCAGAATAAACCAAGCCGCATGGTAACCAGCCCCAAATGAAGCCAAATGGTAAAGCATGAAGAGGGTGCTTTAATGGCAACAAACGCTTACCAGCAGGTGAGATAAAGCGCCAAATGTGCTGTCCTAACTTTTCTATTAACAGTAAACCTTGCCACCATCTAGCAATATAAAGCGCAACCAGAATCATGAACAGTGCGGCAATCAGCCTTAACCAAGCAAGAGAATGCGTTAATCCACTTAGCTCAGATAAACCTGATACTGCTCCGCCTACTAATGCACCGATTACGGCATAGCTGCTCAATCGCCCTAGGTTGTAGAAGAGTGGAATAAGGGGGGAGCTTTTACTTGTAGAAGAGCCCATGGTAAGCAGAGACGCGATACCACCACACATTCCCATGCAATGACCGGCCCCGACGAGGCCGATCATCAAAGCACCAATAAAGTCAGGAGTCATAAAGGTTGCTATTTTTTATCACTATTAGATTTGTCTTCTTCATCAAGAAGAATGTTATGTCCTTGTCGTTCTAGATCTTCAAACTGATCACTTCTTACTGCCCAAAGAAAAACGGCAACAGCAACACAAACGAGAACGATAGCGATGGGAATCAATATATAAAGACTTTCCATGTTTGCTTTCTCTACTTATTTCTCTTTGAGCAGGCGCAAAGAGTTAGATACAACGATAATTGAGCTTGCAGACATGCCAACTACTGCAATGTAGGGAGCCACTAAACCAGCGACAGCTAAAGGCAAAATTAACAGGTTGTAACCCAAAGACCAAGCCAAGTTTTCTCGAATAATCTTTCTTGTACGCAGTGCAAGCAAACGTGCCTCTAGTAGCTTTTCGAGATTATCCCCAAGTAACGTCATATCTGCAGATGCTTTAGCGACATCCGTACCACCGCCCATTGCAACAGAAAGATGAGCTCCGGCGAGAGTAGGTGCGTCATTGATGCCATCGCCAACCATCATTGTGATACTGTCTTCATCAAGACTCTTAAGGTACGCGAGTTTGTCTTCTGGTTTTGCTGACGCAACGACGTGATCGATACCAATTTCATTCGCTACAGGTCGAGCGTTTGAGAGAGAGTCACCTGTTAGCAGCGTTGTCTTAATTCCAGCGTCAGCAAAACGTTGAACAAAGGCTTTGCTTTCTTTTCGGATAGGGTCGCGGTAGTAAAAGCTAGCGACATGCTCGCCATCAACTGAAAGATAGACCGCATGGCTTTCATCGCTTTCCTTGCCTTGAACAAAAACCGCACTGCCTATCTTAACGATTTTGCCATTCCAGATCCCCTCAATCCCTGAACCAATCACGTTTTGCACTTCATACACAACAAAGTCGTCATTGGCGTAACTTGCAAAAGAGCGAGCGATAGGATGGTTTGCATGAGCTTCTAATGCTGCGGCTAGAGAGAGACAATCTTCTTTTGGAAGATCACTCAACACTTTTGTATCGCAGATCTCAATATCGCCTTTCGTCAGAGTACCTGTTTTATCTACAACTAAGTGGTTGATCTTACATAGCGTCTCGAACACATGACCTTTACGAAGCAAAATGCCAAAGTTTCCCATACGAGAGGTAGCACAAGTTAGAGCAGTTGGAGTCGCAAGAGATAGGGCACATGGACAGGTGGCTACCAATACGGATAGCATGATCCAAAACGCATCATCTGGTTTTGTTTGATGCCAGTAAAACCAAGTACCAGCAGAAATAATAAGAATTGCTCCAACAAAGTAACGAGCAACAACGTCTGCAATTTCTGCGATTTTAGGTTTGGAGTGTTGAGCTTCATCTTGTAAACGCACGATATTGGAAATCATTGAGTCGGCTTTGGAACTCATGACCTCTAGCTCAAATGACTCATCACCGTTTAGTGTTCCTGCATAAACCGCATCGCCTTCTCGTTTCACAACATGTACGGATTCACCCGTTAGCATGGATTCATCAATATGAATACGACCCGAAATAACTTTGCCGTCAGCTGGGATATGTTCACCAGGAAGGACGCGAATACGATCACCAACTTTTAGAGTTTTCACTGGTATTTGCTCGCCATCCAGCGTCGTGGCGATCGCTGGGATCAACTTTAATAGGTTACCACTCGCCGCTGCGGCTTTGCGACGCGCTCGCATCTCTAAAAATCGTCCAACCAATAGGAAGAAAGTGAACATTGAAATCGATTCGAAGAAGACTTCGCCCTGTTCTGTAACGGTTGCTATTAAGCTGGCTACATAGGCAAAAATAAGTGCAATCGAGACAGGCACATCCATACCGAGGGTTCGGCCTTTGATGCTTCGCCACGCATTTAAGTAAAACGGAAGAGCAGAGTAGAGTAGGACTGGCGTAGCAAAGATCAAACTTATCCAACGAAAGTAATTTTTAAACTCCGGTTCTAGGTCACCAAAAACTTCTAGGTACAATGCGACGGCTAGCATCATAACTTGCATGGTAGCTAAACCAGCAATACCTAATCTGTATAAGTATTGCTTCATCATTCGATGATAAGAGGCTTCTTGCTTATCAGCTTCAAATGGTGCGGCTTTATAACCCAATTTATGAATGACAGATAGGAGCTCACTTAATCGCACCTGAGTTTTGTCCCAGGCTAGTAATGCGCGGTTAGTGGTTGTATTCACGCGGATAGACACTAACCCAGCCGTATTAGAGACTTGCTTTTCGATTAACCACGCACAAGCTGCACATGACACGCCTTCTAAAGAAAGAGTTACTTCAGAGACATTTTCACGATTTCGCACAAATTCTGATTGTACATCTTCATTATCATAATGAATTAAAGCTTGGAGTTGCTCTGGTACTAAATCTGCTTTTTCCGCAGGCGCAGTTCTATATTGATAGTAGGATACTAAGCCGCTGTCTACGATGGTTTGAGCAACCGTCTCGCAGCCAGGACAACACATCTTGCGGGATTCACCGAGTATATCAACTTTAAAATCCGTGTTGGCTGGTACATCTTCACCACAGTGATAACAGGATTCACACATATGCTTACTTCATTAACGGTGTTGACGAGGCTGGAAATTCAACTTTACCTTGGATCATCCATTGTTGGTCATGTGGTTGTAGTTCGACAAACCAAGGACCTTGAATAGATTCTTCTGCCGTTAGGCGGTAATTACCAGATGCATCCGCCGTAACGAGCTTTGTAAAGTCGCGGTCAGGAAGAGTACGATGAGTGAAAGTGACCGTTAGAGCAGGGTAATGAGATAGCTTCCCTTTAGCGAAAACAATCACAACATTGTTATTTTCAGAAGAAATCTCTGCGTTAAGACCTAGGTCACGAGCGACATTCATTTTACTAATGTCGATGTTAATGCCTTTGCCTTTTTTATAGTAATCCTCTGCGACTAAAGAAACAGAGTTGTTCGAGAAAACGACCACAGTAATCACAGTCCAAACTACGACAGTAAGAGGAAGGATGATTAGGAACCACGGCCAAAATTGTTTATACCAAGGCTTTACCATAAAAAAGTTCTCAACAGCTAAATGAAAAAAATGTAGGCGTTAAATTTAAAGGAAAGACAGCCCCTATGAAAGGGGCTGTTATTGCTATGTTACTTAATATCTCAGTTACTTACTCTCTGAGTTACTTAAGCTCCAGACATAAGAGGCAACGAGCTGAACTTTATCTTCACCCAAAATGTCTTTCCACGCGGGCATTACACCTGAGCGGCCGTTCATTACGGTTTCGGTTACAGCTGCACGAGAGTCGCCAAATAGCCAATCTTGGTCTGTAAGATCAGGTGCACCGACTGCAGGGTTACCCTTACCATCAGTACCGTGACAAGCTGCACACACGACGAAACGTGCTTTACCTGCCGCTGCTTCACGAGCATTCACTTTACGACCAGATAGGCTAAGTGTGTAGCTTACTACTTCTTGAACACCTTGCTCACCAAGCGCATCTTTCCATGCTGGCATTTGACCAATACGGCCATGCATGATGGTTGTTACGATTGCAGCTGGTTCACCGCCGTATAGCCATGCATCATCAGTTAGGTTAGGAAAACCTTTCTGACCACGAGCATCAGAACCGTGACATTGAGAACAGTTTTGCAAAAACAAACGTTGGCCAACTTTTAATGCTTCAGGATCTTGCGCAATTTCAGGAATTGGGCGTAGACCACTGTCATTGTGCGCGAGTTTACGGAATGCTTCGCCGAAGTATGCATCTGCGTAATCCAGTTCTTTTGCGTATTGGTTTAGTTGCTTGTTCTCTTGTGCTTTAGCGATGGCTTCTTTTGACTCTTCCAGTGAACGTACTGTTTGAGCAGAACTCTGCCAGTTTAAAAAGCCCTTGAAGCTACCTAGACCTGGGAATAGGGCTAGGTAAACTGCTGCAAACACAAATGTACTTACAAACAGATAAGTCCACCACTTTGGTAGAGGGTTGTTTAGCTCGCGAATACCATCGTACTCGTGGCCCATGTCTTCCCCTTCCTCGACGCCCATTTTATCTTTAGCGCACCAAGTTAGGAGAATCGCACAGCCTACCAGCGTACCGACAGTAATCACGATAATCCAGAGACTCCAGAATGTAGTCATTACTTCTTCACTCCTTGGTTATTTGGGGTCGTTTGTTCTTCGTCAGCAAACACCAAGTTGGCATCTTCTTCAAAGCGTGCTTTACGCTTTTTACTAAATGCCCACCATACGATGCCGATAAAACTAGCGAAGAGTACAACGGTATAAATACTATGAATTGTACCGAAATCCATATGATCCCCTTACTTCATTGCATGACCAAGAGACTGAAGGTAAGCGATGATTGCATCCATCTCTGTTTTACCTTCTACTTCTTTAGCCGAATTCGCGATCTCTTCATCAGTGTATGGAACACCGAACTGATCACGAAATAGCTCAAGTTTCTTCTGCGTTAGCTTACCGTCTAAAACGTTTTCAGCTAACCACGGGAAACCTGGCATGTTTGACTCAGGCACAAGCTCACGAGGATCTAGTAGGTGAACGCGGTGCCATTCATCAGAATAACGACCACCAACACGAGCTAAATCCGGACCTGTACGCTTAGAGCCCCAAAGGAATGGGTGTTCCCAAACACTCTCACCGGCGACAGAGTAGTGACCGTAACGTTCAGTCTCTGAGCGGAAAGGACGAACCATCTGGCTGTGACAAACGTTACAACCTTCACGGATGTAGATGTCACGACCTTCCATCTCCAGGGGAGTGTAAGCACGTAGATTCTCTACAGGTTCAGTCGTTTGCTTTTGGAAAATCAGAGGAGTGATCTCTACAAGAGCACCCCAGCTGATAGCAAACACGATAAAAATAGCCAACAAACCGACATTACGTTCTAAGATTTCGTGGCGATTATTAGAATTATTACTCATTCTTAAATCTCCTTATGCCGGATGTGGGATAGCTTTTAGGCTTTCTTTTGGTGCACTTACCGTTTTGTACGTGTTGTATGCCATTAGGAACATACCAGATAGGAAGATAAATCCACCTAGGAAACGTACAAAGTAGAACGGATAAGACGCTTCTACAGACTCAACAAAGCTGTAAGTTAGCGTACCGTCAGAGTTAACCGCGCGCCACATCAGACCTTGCATTACACCAGAGATCCACATCGCAACGATGTAAAGAACGGTACCGATTGTTGCTAGCCAGAAATGCACATTCACTAGACCAACAGAGTACATACGCTCTTGGCCAAATAGGCGAGGTACTAAGTGATATACAGAGCCGATAGAAACCATCGCAACCCAACCTAACGCACCAGAGTGAACGTGACCAATGGTCCAGTCTGTGTAGTGAGAAAGTGCGTTAACTGTCTTAATCGACATCATTGGACCTTCAAAGGTAGACATACCGTAGAATGACAAAGAAACGATTAGGAAACGTAGGATAGGGTCATAACGAAGCTTATGCCATGCACCAGATAACGTCATAATACCGTTGATCATACCACCCCAAGAAGGAGCAAATAGAACCAGCGACATCACCATACCTAGAGACTGAGTCCAGTCCGGTAGCGCTGTATAGTGAAGGTGGTGAGGGCCTGCCCAAATATATAGAGAAATAAGCGCCCAGAAGTGAACGATAGATAGACGGTAAGAATAAACAGGACGTTCAGCTTGTTTAGGAACGAAGTAGTACATCATGCCTAGGAAACCAGCGGTGAGTAGGAAACCTACCGCATTGTGTCCATACCACCACTGAACCATCGCATCCACTGCGCCTGAGTAAATCGAGTAAGATTTACCAAGTGACACAGGAATAGCCATGCTGTTCACGATGTGAAGTACTGCTACTGTGATAATAAAGGCACCGAAGAACCAGTTTGCCACATAAATATGTGACGTGTTTCGCTTCACCAGTGTGCCAAAGAACACCACCGCATATGATACCCATACTAGCGCAATTGCGATATCAATAGGCCATTCTAGCTCAGCATACTCTTTACCCGATGTTAAACCGAGAGGCAAAGTAATGGCTGCTGCCAGGATGATTGCTTGCCAACCCCAAAAGGTGAAGGCAACGAGTGGGCCACCAAAAAGACGTGTTTGACATGTGCGCTGTACAACATAATAAGACGTTGCGAACAGAGCACTTGTACCAAACGCAAAAATTACCGCATTAGTATGCAGTGGACGTAAGCGACTGTACGTCAACCACGGCGTATCAAAGTTTAGCTGTGGCCAAACTAATTGAGCGGCAATCAAAACACCAACAGCCATACCAACTATGCCCCATAAAATGGTCACAAGGGTAAATTGGCGAACGACTGTATAGTTGTAGTTTTGTTCAAGCTGCTTTACTTGGCTCATTTGCATGCTTCCAATTTCTAATTAACTACACTTTTACTTCCAACACGACTTGCGTCGTAACACCACCCAAGTAAACTCTAGAATTCAAGTGTTATCATCACCTTATTTCCATTGCTGACTTTAATAAAAAGTGGCATTTTCAGCGTGACACTATACTTGAATTAACAATTCAATGACAGGGTAGTAACCTTACTGGCCCCCTGGAAATCATTTTTTATTTAAAAAGTTTGAAGTTTGTAACAAGGATATTAGTAATTATGCCTGCACAAAAGTTAACAAAGGCGCGACTTGCACAAATCTTAATCATGCTCAGTGTGTTAATAGGCGCATTTTTCTGGCGTACCTTTACACACGAGAGCGTTACTAGCATTGACTGTTCACAAAAAGAACGATGCGATGTAACAATTGAAGGTGAAATAATCACAATTAATCGTGACTCAACGGGAATTTCGCTCGAAACGATAAAAAGTAGCACTCTAAAAATTGATCCAAATCAATCTGGCGAATTTATCAATCTCGATCGGGAACATAAGAACATGGAATGGGACACCATGCCTGAATCAAGAAAAATCACCTTTAAAAAAGGCGAAAACATTGTTGTAGTTCAATTATAAATACGATCTGTCACGAGATAATCGCAACTTCTTAATGAAATTTTCACCTTCTTACCTAGAGAAAATTGGTTGGAATGGTATAACAGCAGAGTGATACCCAATTATAAAATCGTATGCATTGCCAATCAGTTTTTACTCATATTAAAGATGAAGACTCAGCGATAGAAACGCTTAGGTCCGAACTGACACAACAGAACTTGTCTTACGTGATGTGCTACTACACGGAAGAGTACGACTTTGAGTTAATTCGAGAAGCGTTTCTTGAGCATTTTCCCGGTGTGCCTTTTCATGGAGCTAGTTCATGCCAAGCAGTAATGACAGACCAGGGGTTTCATACGGGCCCAGTGATTGCGGTGCTCGCAATTTATGATTCAGGCCCTCATGCTTATGGCACTGGTATTTCTAACTATGATTCAGGTGACAGTGTAACCAAGGCCTTGGATATGGCTCTTGAGAACGCTAACCGCGTAGGAGAAGTGCCAAACTTAATACTGCTTCATGCAACTCCAGGGCAAGAGGAATCAATCATTGCATCTATAGATGAAAGGTTTGGTACGCTGATCCCAATTATTGGTGGTTCAGCCGCTGATAATCATATCGCGGGAAAATGGTCTGTTATTACCGCCCAAGGATCTCAAACTGCAGGTTTAAGTCTGACATTATTTTACTCCTCACAGCCTGTTGATATTGCTTTTAGTGCTGGGCACACTCCAACCAATATCAAAGGGGTTGCAACCAAAACTAACGATAGGTGCTTGCTAGAAATTGATGACGAACCAGCCCTCAATGTTTATAGAAAGTGGACAAACCATCAAGATAACCAAGTAGGCAAAAACAACCTGCTATTTACAAACTCGAGCGCTTATCCACTAGGGCGTGTCGCTGGCCACCTCTATGAGCGTCCATATTACAAATTGTCCCATCCAATTCGTGAGACGCGAGATGGAGGAATTGAGCTATTTACACGAATAGAAGAGGGTGATGAACTCACTTTAATGAAAGGAAGCAGAGAACACCTCGTTGCACGCGCTGCTAAAGTTGTAAATGCAGCCTTTAATCAAAAATTAGAAGAATCTCGAAAAATTGGGGTGATAAACATCTTTTGCGCAGGTCCTATGTTGCACTTAATGCAAGACATGAATAGCGTTTGTGAACAAATTAACCAAGAACTAGAACAGTTACCTTTTATTTGCCCTTTTACTTTTGGTGAGCAAGGTAGATTTATTGGTGGTGAGAATGGACATGGAAACCTGATGATTTCATCAGCGATATTCCATAAACCTTATGAAAGATAAATACTTAGACATATACCAACAGGAAGCGCTGCAAGAAGCGTTAGTCGAACTAAAACAGGCTAGGCAAAGAGAGCGACTGCTCGCCGATGAGAATAAAGCTATTCTTTCAGCGATATCCGCGATGAGTGAAGCAAAAAACCGGCACGAGATATTTACGGGATTAAATAATGTCCTTAAGAAGTACATCAACTTTGATGATTTTATCGTTCTAACTCGTGATGATGAGAGGTACCCCTTCAAAACGTTGATATCGACAAATAGTGTATTTGATAACATATCTTGGTTACACGGTAACGCATCTGAGAGGGCGCTGAATGGCGAATGTATTCTGCTGTTCGAACCAGATAGGCTTGCGGAGTTTATTAACCTGAACAGTTTTATAAAAAGCCATGTAAACTCGGTAGTCCTAACGGGCATACGTTCAGAAGTAACACAAACGGTCATCTTACTTATTGGTGCTAAGAAAGGGCACTTTAGCATAGAAAATAAGGAAACCTTAAGACGCTTTCGGCCTTTAATTGAGAGGGCTGTCATCGATATTGAGACCAAAGAGAAGTTACAACGTATTGTTGAAGTGCGGACAACTCAGCTTGCTAAAGCAAGAGAAGAAGCAGAGCTTGCAAATCGCTCAAAGTCAGAATTCTTAGCGATGATGAGTCATGAAATTAGAACCCCTCTAAATTCCGTCCTTGGAATGCTCGATATTCTGAAACAATCCACCTTATCAGAAGAGCAAATCGATGCCCTGAGCCAAATGGAATGCTCAGCGGAGTTGCTTCTCGCGATTATCAGCGACATCCTTGACCTCTCAAAAATTGAATCAGGTCGCTTTCAACTCAATGAGCAGTGGGTTAATTTAAGAGACACTGTCACTTTTGTTATTTCTCAACAAAAACAAATAGCTAAGAAGAAGAGCCTTCAATTTAAACTCAATTGCATGGTAACTACCGACAAACAGTTTTGGATTGACTCTACGCGATTATCTCAAATCCTGTTTAATCTTATTGGGAATGCAATAAAGTTTACTGATGAAGGAGAAGTAAAAGTTTCAGTATCTGAGCAAGACTCCGAGCTTGTAATTTCAATATCAGACACCGGAATTGGTATATCTAAAGCCAAGCAAGAACATCTATTTACGGCATTTCATCAAGGTGATCGTTCCATCACGAGACGCTTTGGTGGTACAGGACTAGGGCTAGCAATAACCAAGCATTTAGTTGAAATGATGCGCGGCAAGATTATCGTTAAAAGTGACGAGCATGTCGGCTCAACATTTACTATTAAGATTCCCGTTTTAACTCGGTGCAATCAAAATCGTCCAGTTAAAATAGAAAACAACCAACCAATAAAAGCGATGGATCTTCTCGTAGTCGAAGATACCGAGTCGAATCAGTTTGTAATAAAGCTTATTTTAAATAAGCTTGGTCATAATGTTCATATCGCAAGTCATGGAGCAGAAGCATTAACGTTCTTAGAGGAAAATGAGGATTTAATCGACCTGATTCTTATGGATGTCTCGATGCCAGTGATGGATGGGATTACTGCAACAAGGCTTCTCCGAGATAAAGGCTTCAAGACTCCAATCATCGCATTAACCGCTCATGCGCTAGAAAGTGATAGAGATAAATGCCTTGACGCAGGTATGGATGGATTCATTTCCAAACCAGTTCGAAGACAAGATATCTTTGAAGCTATACAGCCATTTCTGTAAGTAGAAAAAGCATTAATATAGATCTTAACAATCGATAGATTATTAAGATCTATATTAAGTATTTTATGGTAAATAGATTATGGTTAAATTAGAAAAACAGCTTTCAGGGTATTATATGTACAAATATACGCTCATAGATTTTGCCAAGAAAGTAAGAGGGGTTATAAAGTTAACGTTCTAATTTATCTAGCCTTAGGGTAAGTACGTGTACAGAATACTAATCATTGTGAATTTAACATAACACATATAATGCGCACTGATATAGGGATTCCTGTGGACTTGAAATCACTAAGGCTAATCCAGTGCAAGCCATTGAGATTCCTGATAATCCAAGCCCATTAAACTTTTTTGCAATTCCTTCCCATACTGATTTTAACTGCAGATTATCATTTCGAGTTGATTGGTTTACCTCACCTAGTCTGCATTCCCAACCAATTACACGAGAGCCACTTCATTTTCATCTAGTTCATCGAGTCTGAAAGCTTTGTGCTCTTGCTGCCCGATACTTCTAATCAACATTGCAATCACGAACCTGTGGCTATATGAAGCCGAATATACTTTTCTGGATATTTATAACGATAGCGTTTTCCTTTCCTCAAGTTGGATTTCACATACCGACAAACTTTTTTGTCACCACTACTGGTTACTCTTTTTATTACTGCTTTTTTACCTTTGTGTTCCATCTCTATCATGACATCACAATAACCTTGGTAGTCATCAAATTTATTGTCTGCTTTCCTTTGAATCTTAGTTTTAATCTTTTTAGCCAATGGATTCGTTTCCGAGTCGTCAGACAAAGCTGAAGCACTTACAAAGAGAAAGATCATTAAAGTTACAACGTATCGCATAGTTTAAGTCCGTTTATCTTATTGATTAATCAATGATAAATAATTTTTCTATAGATACGAAAATGGGACGCTATATTGCGTCCCATTTAACACGATTAAGTAACTGATATGTAATTAAGCTCGCTTCTTGCCTTTGCTCGTTTTGAAACCTTGATGCGGAAAAACGTTGCGAATCCGCTGTTGGATTTTTTTGGGAACGTCCTTGGAGAAGCTCAAACGCATGCCGGTTCGATGGCTATATACCTTCATTTCACCACTAAACGGATTATGTTCACTAATATCTTGTAAGTTATGTTTGAAAGAAGGTGGTAGATGCCCTTTTACGTTACTGATATGGCCGTTATCAAACTTTACTTTTAGCACTGGTCTATCAACTGCGATCAACCAAAAGATCACGATGGCAGCAATTAAGATTACATATAACATTTGGCACTCCCTATCCTAGCTAGATAGCAATTTACTCAAATCCTCTTTGATTGAGGTAACTTTTTGACTCGCTTTTTCACTTCTCGATGCTTCAGAAAGTAGATATTCAATTGCGTCAGATAACGTACAACCGAGCTCGTTTGCTCTGCTAGAAAGCTTTTCCCAAACTCGATAATCTAAGTCAATGGACTTTTTCTTTGTATGGACTTGCTCTGCATTGAAATGACGCTTCCTTTTCGCTCGGATAGCCTGCTTGAGTTTGTTGTCCAACTCTTCTGACATGTGGTTTTCTATCCAAGCTAATACAAGCGTAGGTTCGTGTTCAAGCCGTTTTAGCTCTGCAACCGCGGCATCTGCTTCACTTGTATCAATATGTCGGGTAATCGCTTCACCATCTTTCCATTTCTTGATGAGATACTTCCATTTCCACCCACACTCTAGATTCTCAAGCTGCTGATATTTCATTTATTCCGACCCATAAACATAACCTAGTGACAGCGTAACCCAGATAATTTACTTGGGCAAATAAAACTCTTAGAAGTATCGATGTTGATCACTCATTTGTCTAAGTATTGTTCATTGAGTGTTGAATGCCTTGAGCGAACCAAATTGGTGCTAGGGTGTTATAGTCCATTTCGTTATAATGTCGGCAAGATTGAATTACGATGAATTTTAATGAACCAACTTAATTGGCAAGACGTAACACCTTCACTTGAGCAGTACGAAGCACTTTTAAAGTCTGCACCTTCGTTACCAAAGAAGTCTTTTACTGATCTTCAACCGAGGATGTCGGCAACGATATCTCGCTTTTCCAAAATGTCGGGATTGACACGCGTGCTACTCATTAACTGCGTCGATAATTCTGTCTATAGAGAGTTCATCAGTAAAGCTCTTCAGAGTCATTCTAACGCTGCGATTGTTTTGTCGGAATCACTTGATGCCAAACGTTTATTTGACCGTTACAGTGTTGATGTAAGTGGTGATATTGCCTTCCAACCTGGCTTGATTTCACAAGCTGACGACGGTTATTTGATTGTACCTGCTAATCTCATTCTGGCTAACCCGGGACTTTGGCCGAATATAAAGTCTGCAATTCAACAAAACCTTATCGAGCCACTGAACCTAAGCCCTACTCGCTTACCTACTTCAGTACCGCCATCTAAAGCTTATGATGTAAAACTGATTGTAACTGGGGAAAGAAGTCAGTTAGCAGAGCTAGAATATATCGACGAGGACTTTTGTTCAGGCTTTGCCATGTATACCGAAGTTGAAGAAGATATTCATTTGTCAGAGCAGAATTTGACAGATTACTTTGGTTTGGTGAACTGGATATGTTCTCAATATCAGCTGCCTCACTTAACGGGATGTGGCTTTAGAAGACTATTGCTAGCTGGTATGAGATTTACTGAAGATCAACATTATTTGCCGTTAGGTGTAATGTGGCATTCTCAACTTCTAACACTTGCCAGCCAGTTCAGTGATGGCCAAACATTAGATTACGAGTCATTAGATAAAGCGATTGACGACAAGTATTACCGCGAATCCTATCTTCCTCAGCGTGCCGTGTACGATATTTTAGATGGCCAAGTCATCATTGAGACAACTGGGAAGCAAGTTGGTCAAATCAATGGCCTAACCGTCATCGATATGGCTGGACACCCTGTCAGCTATGGTGAGCCTGCCAGAATATCGTGTGTAATTCACTTTGGTGATGGCGATGTTTCCGATGTTGAACGCAAAGCTGAGCTTGGAGGCAATCTACATGCGAAAGGCATGATGATTATGCAAGCTTTCTTAAGCTCTGCTCTAAAACTGGATGAACCACTGCCTTACTCTGCCTCGATCGTATTTGAACAGTCTTATAGTGAAGTTGACGGTGACAGCGCATCTCTCGCAGAACTTTGTTGCTTGGTGAGTGCGTTATCTGAATCTCCAATTAATCAACAAGTTGCGGTTACAGGAGCCGTCGATCAGTTTGGTCGAGTGCAAGCCGTCGGTGGTTTGAACGAGAAAATTGAAGGTTTTTATCAGGTTTGTAAACATCAAGGTTTTACAGGAAATCAAGGCGTTGTCATGCCGAAATCAAACCTTAAACACCTTGCATTACATAAAGATGTAATAGAAAGCATTAAAAATGGTGAATTCCATATTTGGTCCGTTTCTACGGTAGATGAAGCTATTCCGATTGTTATGAATAAACCTTTTAGAGGCGAAGACGATAGCATTATTGGCAAAATAGCGGAACGTATTGAAAACTTTGAAAGACATGAGCATCCAGAAGGAATTGTGCAGCGCATCAAAAACTGGTTTGTCTAGTACTGATCGGAGTTGTTTAGCGTACACGTGTTCACTAAGATGCAGCTATCAAAAATTGGAGTAATTGATAATGCAAAACAAACGTGATTCTTATAACCGTGACGATCTACTTGCTTCTAGCCAAGGGGAACTGTTTGGGCCTGGTTACCCTCAGCTTCCTGCGCCAAACATGCTAATGATGGATCGTATTACTAAAATGTCTGAGACAGAGGGCGATTTTGGTAAAGGTTTGATCTTGGCGGAATTGGATATTACTCCAGATTTGTGGTTCTTTGATTGCCACTTCCCTGGTGACCCGGTAATGCCTGGCTGCCTTGGCCTCGACGCGATGTGGCAACTTGTTGGCTTCTTCCTTGGCTGGGTTGGCGGTAAAGGTAAAGGTCGCGCTCTAGGTGTTGGTGAAGTGAAGTTTACAGGCCAAATCCTACCGACAGCGAAAAAAGTAACCTACGAAATCCACATGAAACGCGTCGTAAACCGTAAACTGGTAATGGGTTTGGCTGACGGTCGTGTATGCGTAGATGGCAAAGAAATCTACGTTGCGAAAGATTTGAAAGTTGGTTTGTTCCAAGACACTTCAAACTTCTAATCACGATTTTAATCAATTTATAAAGGCTCCTATTTAGGGGCCTTTTTGTTTGCCTAGTCTATAAATGTAGAAAAGGCTCCGTAGAGCCCTTTCGAATCCTTCTTTTTGTATGTGGAGAGTTTATTTGTAGAGACCAGATTGTCTTTCATCTCTGGCATCACGCCAACCACCTAACCAATACGACCGAGCATCAACTTGTTGATATGGGCAAGCCTCTTGAGACCTTCCATTCAACCCAGCTTTATAGCCTTGAGATTGAGCTCGTTCTAGGCGATCACGCTTTTGTCTCTTCATAGTTAATTCCTCATACAGGTCCATTTACTAACGTACAGCTGTTATTGTGAAACTTTGATGGAGTTTTTATGACTCCACTTATAAGAATCGATCAAGTTGAGTGATTTCTCAAGGCATAAAAAAAGCAGAGGCTCAAATGTGTGAGCCTCTGCTTGATTTAAAAATTACTGACGATTTTTGACTATTTTCTACGGAACCCAAACAATCCAAGCATGGTCAAAGCTAACCAACCAAGGCCTGCACCTTGACGCTCTGTTGTCGTTGAGTCAACGCTTCGAGACACAATGTCCTTCTCAGTCGCACCTGCAATAGGCACCAATTTTACGGCTACGATTTGCTCATCAGAACTACATGTCGCATTGTTTGCTGTTGTACTGTAACCGCCAGCACATTTCATAGCAGTACCAGAGATCACACCTGCATCATTGATATCAGTTGCGTCGATAATACGGAACTGATTGTTTTGTTCAGAGTAATCACCGCCATTAGTCAAACTGTCTAGGAACCAAGTTTTTCCATTAAACAATGTTGCAGCACGTTCACTAGTCTCGCCACCTAGGCTATATGGATAGATAAAACCGCGCTTACGACGTGGCTTGCCATCGTCTTCACGAGTCGTTTCTGCATCAAGTTGCCCGACGATTTCATTGTAAGAGTTGATACCGCCCATCTTACCGCCCGCACCGCTAAAGAAAATGCCAGTAGTTGGGTAAAAAGCGCTAATAGAATCCTTACGAACATCATTTACGATAAAGAGACGATTTGGAGCAGAGCCCGTTGGCATTAGATATCCGCCCGAACGTTTTGCTTCACCAATAGCAACAAAATTTGAGTTAACATCGGTTAATCGTGAGTTTGTATGAACCGTATCATCGCCCTCACGCTGTCTCGCTCCTACAACAACTTTGTTTTTCCAAGTTGCGTTTTCAACGCTACCTTCTGCCTCTAGGGTTCCGACAAAAACAGTAGCATTCAGATAGTTATCATCACTGTATGTGTTGTAACCCACGCCGTAAACCGTTGTTCCATCTGTGACAAGGTCACGCATGCTTCCTTGAGCCAGTCTTTCTCCGTCTTTAGATGTGCCACTTGGCCAAGCCAACTCACTGACGGTTCCACTTTGATCCCAAATAGCTGCTTTCGATGTGTGGTGAGCGCCATTGGTATTGCTTGCCGTTCGAGATACACTACCAACGGTAAAAATGCCATCGGTTTTCCAAGCGTGGCTTTGCACAACGCTTGCGTCGTTATCACCTGTAACAAAATTTGGTTCAATAGGTGCTACGACTGTATTTCTTGTTTCCAGTGTCGACTGGTTTTCACTGCTGACTTTACTTTGATTACCGACAGCTGCACCATCTTCGGTAAGCTGATTGATAACATTGTTATATTCATTTTTATAAGCAGCAGAATCGCCTTCTACAAATGCTAACGCATTAGAAGTAAAGTCTTTACTACGCTCTTTGTTCCATGGGGTCCAGTTTACAGAAGCCCAAGAGTCACAAGTAGAATAGCGAAGCTGGTTATAACAGTAACGTTCAAAATCTTTGAGTTCTTGGATGTAATAAAAGCCCGCGTCCAATCCAAATGGAATTTCCTCACGATAGCTGTTCCCATCCACGGCTTGTGTCGCTGAAATCGGTGTTGTGCGAGTTTCCATCGCAAGCTTAAATTGGTCTGGTGTACAGTTTGCTGCTGCATCAAAACAGCCCAAAGCGAAAGGGGAACCTGTTGAAGGATCTGTACCCGCATCACCTTGCTGAATTGCAACGCCGTAAGCCGTTTGGTAGTCACCGTTTGAACCATGATCCTGAGGTGAAACCTCAACCACTTGATACAATGCCGCCTGTGCGTTCATTGCGGTACCAACCATCATCGCAATGGCGGTCAATTTGAATTTATTACTACAATTCATTGAATTCTTAACTATCCTGTTGCATTGCTTCGAGTTCTTCCCATCTCTCGAATGCGATTTCCAACTCCTGCTCTAGTGCAGCAAGCTGTTCCAATACCGGCTGAGTTTGCTCTACAGGTTTAGCAAAGAACTCTGGATCGTTCACTTGCTCCTGAAGGCTCTCAATATCCGACTCTAATTGTTCTAGTTTAGCTGGTAGAGCTTCTAATTCTCTTTGCAGCTTATACGATAACTTCTTCGAGTTGTTCTTAGGTTGAGTTGTTTTGGGAGTTTCCTCAACCACTTTTTCTTTTTTCGCTGGCTTTTCAACCGCTTGACGAACCGCCAATACCTGTTCACGCTGCTGTCTTGCATCGTGATAACCACCAACAAACTCTTCAATCACTCCGTTCCCTTCGAAGATCCAGCTTGTGGTAACGGTATTATCAACAAACTCTCGGTCGTGGCTAACTAAAAGCAACGTGCCCTGATAGTTGGCAAGCATTTCTTCTAAAAGTTCCAACGTTTCGATATCCAAATCGTTGGTTGGTTCGTCGAGAATAAGTAAGTTGTTTGGTTTCAACAAGATACGAGCTAGCAGTAATCGGTTTTTCTCACCACCAGAGAGCGCCTTAACCGGGGTTCTTGCGCGCTTAGGTGCAAATAAGAAGTCTTGAAGATAACTCAGCGCATGACGCTGACGTCCCCCAACCATTACTTCTTGTTTCCCATCCGCTAAGTTATCGATCACTGTCTTTTCTGGATCCAAAATCTCTCGGTACTGATCAAAGTACGCGACTTCTAATTTTGTTCCGCAGTGTAAACGACCAGACTGCGCTTCCAATTGCCCTAATAGCAATTTAAGTACCGTACTCTTACCGCAGCCATTTGGTCCGATAAGTGCAATACGGTCACCGCGCATAATGTTAAAGCTAAAGTTGTCGACGATTGTCTTGCCTTCGTAAGCAAAAGATATGTTTTCTGCTTCAAATACAATTTTCCCTGAACGTGAAGCATCATCGATATTAAGGTTAACTTTGCCTTGGACATCCCGGCGATCGCGACGCTCTTCACGAAGTTTCTTCAATGCGCGTACACGACCTTCATTTCGAGTTCGGCGTGCTTTAATGCCCTGCCGAATCCAAACTTCCTCTTGAGCAAGCTTTTTGTCGAATTCAGCATTCTGCATTTCTTCAACGCGGAGCATCTCTTCTTTTTCTTCTAGGTAGTTGTCGTAGTCACCAGGGAAAGAAGCTAATTGCCCGCGATCTAAATCAACAATGCGTGTTGCCATTGATTTGATGAACGCACGGTCGTGAGAAATAAAGATGATCGAGCCTTTGAAGTCTTTTAAGAAGTTCTCTAACCATTCGATAGTTGTTACATCAAGATGGTTTGTTGGCTCATCAAGAAGTAATACATCAGGGTCACAAACCAGCGCGCGAGCTAAAGCGGCTTTACGTTGCCAACCACCGGATAAATCGGTCAGTTTAGTTTCTGGACTTAGTTTTAAAGCACCAAGTACATTCTTAACACGGTCATCAAAACGCCAAGCATTAGAATGGTCAAGCTGCTCTTGAACCTTGGCTAAACGGTTGATGTTTTTCTCACTCGGGTCTTGAGCAACAAGATCGAGAAGATCGTGATAGATCTTCAGTTGTTCGCCGATTTCAGCCAAACCGCCAGATACGTATTCGTAAACCGTACCCTCTTGATTACGCGGTGGATCTTGTTCAAGTCGAGAAACAACGACGTCTTGAGTGATTTGAATCTTGCCGTCGTCCAACAAAATGTCGCCGGCAAGCACTTTCATTAACGTGGACTTACCTGCTCCGTTGCGACCCACTAAACAAACGCGTTCGTTTTCTTGAAGAGCGAACTCCGCTTTGTCCAGCAATGGGTGGTCACCAAATGCAAGTTGTGCGTTATGAATGGTAAGTAATGCCATTATTATCCAACCAATGTGTGAGTTGTTCTAAGTCAAACGGCCAGTTCAACTCAGAATCTTGATACTTTAATACGGGTATTGTGACGCCGTAACGAGAAAACAGTGCATCATCGAACGCAATATCAATGATATCTGTTTGCTCGGCCAAACCAATTTGGTCTACTAGAGCAAATGCCATCTCACAAAGATGGCATCCCTCCGTGCTATACAATATCAGCACGTATTAATCCTTTTGTTTATACTACGCGTGCGTTACTAGCCAACAGTTATGAATCTGTTTATTACGCGCAAAATCTAATGGTAACGTTTGAGAAGAAATATTCTGAGCCTTCAAACCAAGTTCGGCCAGCGACTCTTCATCCATCTTGAAGTGGCGCTTGTTATTTGAAAATACGATAGTGCCTTCACTTCTTAGTAAACGTTTAAGATTCTTCATCAGTTTAATGTGGTCACGTTGTACATCGAATGATGTTTCCATACGCTTAGAGTTAGAGAACGTAGGTGGATCAATAAAGATCAAGTCGTACTCACCTTTCGCGTTTTCTAGCCATTGCAAACAGTCTGCTTGTTCATAGCGATGCTGACGTCCTACACAGCCGTTAAGCTGCATATTGTCTTTCGCCCAGTTCAAGTAGGTATTTGACATATCAATAGTCGTTGTGGAACGAGCGCCACCAACCGCTGCGTGAACCGTCGCACTCCCAGTATATGCAAACAAGTTTAAGAAATCTTTACCTTGCGCCATTTCACCTAAGCGGCGACGAGTGATCTTATGATCCAAGAACAAGCCAGTGTCTAGATAGTCATGAAGGTTTACGATCAGCTTCACACCGTACTCGTTTACTTCAAGCGTCTCTGATACCTGACCTAATTTTTGGTATTGGCTGCGACCTTTCTGCTTTTCACGAACTTTAAGTACAACTTTGTTCGCCTCTACACCTGTTACCTGAATCGTTGCACGAATAATATCCGTTAGGCGACGTTTTGCTTTTTCTTCTGGAATGTTTTTTGGCGCAGCATACTCTTGAATTACGATTTGATCGCCGTATACGTCTATCGCCACATTGTATTCAGGAAGATCAGCGTCATAGATTCGGTAGCAATCAAGCTTCTCTTTATGAGCCCACTTGCCAATCTTGCCAATGTTTTTCTTTAAACGATTTGAAAAGTCTGGTGCGATTTGAACATTAGTATCAGCACCCTTCACTTCATCAGCACTGCGCTCTGCAATACTGTAGTTCTTTTGGTGACAAGGTAACGCACCATTATTCAATTTAAATTGTTTATCAGCACGCATACGAAGACAGCTCAGCAGCTCGTCTGAACTCGAGAAGATAGAGGCTTTGCATCCACCAAACTCAGATTTTAGCTGTCCACCAAATGCGGTGTAGAGCGCAATTAGCCCCGGCTCAGTTCCCAGACGTTCACCGTAAGGTGGGTTTGAAACGATAACACCGTGTTCGAATCCTGCAGGACGAGTAATAGTTGCAGCATCACCTTGTGCGAACTCAATCAATTCTTCAACGCCTGCTCTGCGCGCGTTTTCTTGAGCAACTTTTAATACTTTAGGGTCGTTATCGAAGCCAAAAAACTTAGCGTCAACTTTCTTGACACCTCGTCTAGCTTGAACATTAGCCTCTGATTTAATCTCTGCCCAAGTCTCTGGTTCAAAGTCTTCCAACACTTCGAAACCCCATTGCTTTCGCTTAACGCCAGGAGCCATGTTGGCAGCCATCATCGCAGCTTCAATAAGCAAAGTACCAGAACCGCACATTGGATCGAGTAATGGTTGATGCCCATCCCAGCCACAACGCATGATAATCGCAGAAGCAAGCGTTTCACGTAACGGGGCACGACCCGATTCTGGTCGGTAGCCACGTTGATGCAAACCACTGCCTACCATATCGATCCCAAGCAACGCTTTATCTTTATGCAAACGAACGTGGATACGAACATCTGGGCGTTCTTTACTGATGTTGGGACGCGGCAATCCTTTATTTTCAAAGCAATCTACGATGCCATCTTTGACTTTCATCGCACCGTACTGGCTATTTCTGATCTCACGGTTTGTGCCGTTAAAGTCCACAACAAAACGTTTAGAGCTATGAAATTGGTTAACCCAGTTAATAGCAGATGTAGATAAATACAAGTCCATGTCGTTGTTACACGTGAACTCAGATAAAACACGTACAAATCGAGACGCTAAACGGCTCCACAAACAACAGCGATAAACCTGTTCGTTTGTCGCTTTAAATTTTACGCCTGCCTGTACTGGTTTCGCATTTTCAATGCCTAGTTTAGTCAGTTCTTCAACAAGCAAATTTTCCATGCCATTTGAAGTTACCGCGAGATATTGATTCATAGTGTTCTTTCGCTGATAAAAAATGACTTCAATTATACCTGACTTTACGATCAATGCCTCGTTTTTAAAGGAATTTCCCCACCTGTTAGTTCAAATCATCACCAACAAAATGATCTGAAACTTTCAACATCTTCAATTTGAGTGTTTTTTATTCACGAACGAAATTTTGTTCCCTTGGAAAGAAGTGAATACTTATTTACATTAGTTTTGGTATATACCAGTCGATGATTATTGATGTAAGTTACTTACATTTTTGCCTTATAGGGGAATAAATGGGGTCATTTTAAGCGCTAGGTTGCCTAGTTAAGGGAGTCATCAGATTGAAATAAGTAAAATAAAAGTGACCAGCTTCATGTTTGCATGCATAGAAAACATACAGTTTCATGGCTGATGGAGCTCTAGTATCAAACGAAAGGACAAAAAAAATCGACCTAACGAGGTCGACTAATGCAAACAAAGGAACGAAATAAAGAAAAAATTAAACAGGTTTACCCCACCATTGCCATAGGGGTTATTGCAAAGAGGTGATTTGCACAAGCCATGCGGTCATGCATTACTTTAATCGGCTGCCCAAACTGAAGCGCCTTATTGCCATCAAGCACAAACGCTTCTTGGTTAACATAAGCACATAAGCTCGACGTCTCGCCTGGTTCTAACACGATGAACATGCCATCAGAATATTGGTTTGTTAGAAAGACCATGTCCCCCTCTTCAGGCTCGTAACCTGAGGACTGTGCGTCAAAGAACCAGCTTTTAGGCTGTACAGGTTTATGAAAGCGCTTTGCTGCAACACAATACAGTGTTAACTCAGCTTGGCGGTATTCGCTGATGTCGAGGCATCGAATACGTTCATTAAACGTTTGGAATGCACTGGCGTCATCAACGGTAAATTCATTGTTTGAGAAGGCACAGTTAACCAACAATTTTCGGGATAAATTGGTTTGGAAAATCATTTCCTCCCCCAGATCCAGCATTAAGCAAGCTTTTTGCTCGTCAAAATACCAATTCCATTTGTCGCTGGGTTTAAGCATTATTCCGTTCTCTCTTGACTAGTTAAATCAGTGGTAAAGAGGTAAGACGCTTAATTACCTACTCGTGATTTTTAAATTTTACAAACGAACGGATAAAAAAAAAGAGGAAACAAAGTCCTCTTTTTTATGTAATAGCTACTGATTTTTCAGTGGTTTTTGATGTATATGTTAAAGATTCTTAACAATATCACGTACTAGGCTTGGGCCGTGGTAAATAAAGCCAGTGTAGACTTGAACAAGTTTAGCGCCTGCCATCAGCTTTTCTTTGGCTGCAACATAGGAATCCACACCACCAACACCGATAATTGGAAGTTTGTCTCCTAGCTCTTCATGAAGCTTACGTACGACTTCCGTAGAGCGTAATTGCACAGGGCGACCACTTAAACCACCTGCCTCATTGGCGTGTTTCATTCCTTCTACGATCGTGCGATCCAGAGTTGTGTTAGTCGCGATCACACCATCTATATTGTTTTTCAATAAAGAATCGCAGATTTGGCAGATTTCTTCGTCACTCAAATCAGGCGCAATTTTTAATGCTAGCGGGACGTATTTGTTGTATTTCTCTGAAAGTTCCGCTTGTTTCGCTTTTAATTCAGAAAGTAGTTCATCAAGCGCTTCACCATATTGAAGTGAACGAAGACCCGGAGTGTTTGGTGATGAGATATTAACCGCAATGTAGCCTGCGTACTCATACACTTTCTCCATACAAATCAGGTAGTCCTCTGCCCCTTTCTCAATTGGTGTGTCTTTGTTTTTACCAATATTAATTCCGAGAACACAGCTGAATTTTGCTTGCTTTACGTTCTCGACCAAATTATCAACGCCTAGGTTGTTAAAGCCCATGCGATTGATGATACCTTCAGCTTCGACTAAGCGAAATAAGCGTGGTTTATCATTCCCTGGTTGCGGACGAGGTGTTACTGTGCCAACTTCGACAAAGCCAAAGCCCATGGCATCAAATGCTTCAATGCATTCACCGTTTTTATCTAAGCCAGCCGCAAGACCTACTGGGTTACGGAATGTTAGTCCCATACACTCAACTGGACGAGTTGGTAATTGTTGGCGGTAGAAGAGATCAAGTGGTGTGCCGTTAAAGCGTTGGAAGTTCTTGATTGCAAGATCGTGTGCCTTCTCGGCATCGAGTTGGAAAAAGCCAGTTCTGGCTAGACGGTAAAGCATTGTGCCTCCGAAAGAAAAAAAGCCCCGTATAAACGGGACAGTATTATTTACTGTTTTTCATCTTAATTCAATGAAAATGAATGTATTAAGTAAAAACCTATATCTTTCTAATATTTTCAAATATAAAACAAACAATTAGAGTAAGATTTCAACAATAAAATTTATAACTAACCACCCTAAAGCAATCGATTTCAGCCTATTTTAACTTCCCCGCACCGTTACGCTGTAACTCATTCAGCGCTATAATAGAAACGATGAGCAACAAAAAAGCCTCGCTAAATAACGAGGCTTTTACTTACAATTTGACTAACTCATCTACTCTTTCGACGAACAGTTGAGATTCAAGAGTACTAATTCTCGAAGTGCTACAGAAAACTTAGCAAATTCGTGGACAGAGCCAACTTTGAACTCATTCAAGATGCTTTCCCAACGGTGCAGTGATTGCTCGTTAGTTTCCATCCAATCTTCTAACGCTTTCATCACGTCTAGCTCTTCCGTTGCACAGTCGCAATTTAATACCTGAGCCGTAAGTTGACGTTGTTGCCAGTCCAGATCTTCTCGGAATGCAGCTCTTGCCAGTGCCTGCCAGTTATTATCAACGGCTTGGCTGTTAATTTGCTTCAAGAACCAGTGTAACGACAAACGGTCACCTAAGTTAAAGTAGAGCTTCGATGCTTGCTCAACCGTTTTACCTGTTTCACTCGCCACTGATGAGATATCCAGTGCAGATTGTAAGCTGGATAAACGAGCGACTTGATGTGCAAGTTTCTCTTCTACCCCTTTCTCAATCCACCCTTGAGCAAGTTCATTGTGTTCTTCTACTTCAGACTCAACCAGCATAGTGTCTAAGGTTTCAGTGATAACATTGACATCTTGCTTGTAGATAGCAATCAGCTCACCAACTGTGCATTTACCACTGCGGTTGCGAAGCAACCAACGTGCAATTCGACGTAGTGCTCGACGAACATAAAACATGATTTCGTACTGAGCTTGAGCTGTGGCGGTATTATCGAGTTCACGAGTCTGCTTAAGAATTGCTTCTAGATCGAAAATTTCACGAGCCGCACTGTATGCGTTAGCAATATCGACAACACTTGCACCGGTTTCTTCTTGCAAACGAGTGACGAAGTTACAGCCCATTTCATTAACCATCTGGTTAGCCAATGCTGTAGCGATAATTTCAGCTCGCAGTGGGTGATTCACCATTTGATCTTTATAGTTACGTCGTAACGCACTTGGGAAATATTCAACAAGCTGTTTCGCATGGAATTCATCATTCGCGATTTCATCCGTAACAAGTTGCTGTTTAAGTACCATTTTACCGTAGGCAACTAACACTGATAGCTCAGGGCGAGTCAGACCTAGTCCCTGTTTCTCACGCTCGATTAGCGTTTCATCATCAGGGATGTATTCGAGAGCACGATCCAAGTACCCTGCTTTTTCCATGGTATGGATGAATCGAATTTGTTCCTTAACAATACCAACACCTTGCTGTTCAGTCACGGAGATCGACTCCGACTGACGGTAAGCATCATCTAAGACAATTTCACCCACTTCGTCTTCCATAGACTCTAGAATTTGGTTACGTTGCTTAACCGTAAGATCGCCATTTGAAACCAGTCCATTAAGGAAGATCTTGATGTTGACTTCATTATCCGAACAGTCAACGCCACCCACGTTATCAACGAAGTCTGTGTTCACTCGGCCGCCAGTCAGTGCGTATTCAATACGACCAAGCTGAGTCATACCCAAGTTACCGCCTTCGCCAACTACTTTTGCTCTTAAGTCACGGCCGTCAATGCGCAGCATGTCGTTAGCGCGGTCACCAACATCCGTATGAGTTTCTGTCGAGGCTTTAACGTAAGTGCCGATACCACCATTCCAAAGCAGATCGACTTTCATTTTCAAGATCATCTTAATCAGATCATTAGGCGCTAAAGATGCTTTCTTAGTACCTAACATTTTCTGAATTTCTGGTGTCAACTGGATCGATTTTGATCGACGAGAGAAGATGCCACCACCATGAGAGATCAAGTCTTTATTGTAATCTTCCCAGCTTGATCTTGGCAGATTAAACAAGCGGTTACGTTCTTCCCAGCTGCTGGCTGAATCTGGATTTGGATCAATAAAGATGTGCATGTGGTTAAAGGCAGCTTGCAATCGAATATGCTTCGATAACAGCATACCGTTACCGAACACGTCACCTGCCATATCACCTACACCGATTGCGGTAAAGT
The DNA here is from genome assembly GCF_024181785.1 of Vibrio sp. Y42_MX_L11. Classification (NCBI taxonomy): domain Bacteria; kingdom Pseudomonadati; phylum Pseudomonadota; class Gammaproteobacteria; order Vibrionales; family Vibrionaceae; genus Vibrio; species Vibrio sp. Y42_MX_L11. The sequence continues at coordinate 52,950 of NZ_JAMZAP010000003.1, read as the reverse complement.
CAGTGGTCTGGCAGTTGATGCCCATTTCACGGAAGTGACGCTTAACAGATTCCCAACCACCTTTTGCAGTGATACCCATCGCTTTGTGGTCGTAACCATTTGAACCACCTGAAGCGAATGCGTCACCTAACCAGAAGTTGTACTCTGCAGAAACAGAGTTCGCTAGGTCTGAGAATGTTGCTGTGCCTTTATCTGCCGCCACTACTAGGTATGGGTCATCTTCGTCATGGCGCACAACGTTTTGTGGTGGCACAACTTCACCTTCAATGATGTTATCCGATACATCAAGTAGCGCACGAATAAATCGTTTGTAACAACGTTGACCTTCAGCAAAGATCTCATCACGGGTTGTGAGAGATGGCTGGCGTTTACAAACAAAGCCGCCTTTTGCACCCACAGGCACAATAACAGTGTTCTTAACTTGCTGAGCTTTTACGAGACCAAGAATCTCTGTACGGAAGTCTTCTTGACGATCTGACCAACGCAAACCACCACGAGCCACTTTTCCGCCACGAAGGTGAACACCTTCAATATCTGGTGCGTACACAAAGATCTCGAACGCTGGTACAGGCTGCGGAATCTCTGGAATATCGCTCGGTTTCATTTTCAAAGATAACCAAGGCTTAGGTTGCTTACTTTCGTCTAATTGATAGTAGTTAGTACGAAGTGTCGCCATGATCATGTCGATGTAACGACGAATAATACGATCATCATCCAAGCTCTCTACACGATCCAACTGCTCTGTTAGCTTTTTAATCAGATCGTTTTGGCCTTTTTCACTGCCTTTGTGTTTCGGATCGAACCGCTTGGTGAACAGCTTGACTAGACCTGTTGCTAAGTCTGGGTAGTGGCTTAGCGTGTCTTCGATGTATTGTTGACTGAATGGGAAACCGACTTGGCGCATGTATCGAGCATAAGCACGAAGAATGGAAATCTCACGCCCAGATAGCGACGCACCTAGTACCAATCGGTTAAAACCATCACTTTCAAGGTTTCCCGCCCAAATTGCGGCAAATGCTTGTTGGAAACGGTCACGAGCCTCACGAAGATCAACTGTTTTCTCACTCTTATGCAGCATAGAGAAATCAAGGATCCAGAATGTCTGTCCGTTATTTTTCTCGATCTCATACGGTGATTCACCGATCACTCGCAAGCCAAGGTTTTCAAGCATTGGCATTACGTCAGAAAGATGGATTGGCTCATCGCGATGGTATAACTTCAAGCGAACAGCTTTTGAATCCGCCCCCTCTTCTTGAGGTCGGTAGAACAACATACCAAGTTTATTATCATCACTTAACGCTTCTAAGCGTTCAATATCTGCAACCGCAGAACCTGGCATCATGTCCTCTTTGTATGAGCGAGGGAACGCACTCATGTATTCTTTTGAAAGAGGAAGGCCTTTGCTTTCACCAAAGTTAGCAATGATGGATTCTTTTAGTCTGTCATCCCAAGAGGTAGAAACTTCCATTAGGTTTTGCTCGATCTTTTTCACGTCTACGTCAATGTTGTTATTGTCTACACGAACAATGTAATGTGTTCTCGCTAGTGGGCTTTCTGAGAAGAACGTTGTAAATTCAACCTCTTGTTCGCAACCAAAGTACTGCTTAAGAATGCGTTGAGTTTGACGACGTAACTCTGTGTTGTAACGATCTTTAGTGACATAAACCATGCAGCTAAAGAAACGACCAAATGGGTCCTTACGAACAAATAAACGCAGTAGGTCACGATCTTGCATTTGTACAACACCCATACCCACCTCAAGCAACTCTTCTTCATTTGCTTGGAGTAGCTCATCACGTGGGTAGTTTTCTAAGATATTGTGCAATGCTTTGTATGAATACGATCCATGACGGTATCCGCTCGCTTCAAGGATACGGTCCACTTTTTCACGGATCAGAGGGATGCTTTGTACCGCTTGGTTATATACGGCAGAGGTATATAGACCAGTAAAGCGATGCTCACCTATTACTTTACCGTTTTCATCAAACTTCTTAATACCGATGTAATCAGTATAAGCTGGGCGGTGAATACGAGATGCTTTGTTACCTTTTGTGATGATTAGAGCGTATGGTTTTTTCGCTTCTAACCGCGCTGAGTCTGAAAGCTCAGATAGCTTGACGCTACGCACGCGCTTGTCATCAGCAAATAGACCAAGTCCTTTTTCTTTAGCAGGAACAAGCTCGGTATCACCATTGACTTCTTCTAAGTCATAATCTTTGTAACCCATAAAGGTAAAATTATGATCTTCTAGCCAACGAAGAAATGCGATCGTTTCGTCCATACGATCCGTTTGGATAGAAACACGATCTTTATTTTTCTCAAGTTCATCAGTCACAAGCTTAAGCTTATCAACCATTTGCTTCCAGTCATCAACGACTAAACGAGTGTCAGATAGAATTTTTAACAGCTCTTCTTTAAGCGCTTGCATCTCTTCTTTACTAGTAAGGCGGTCTACCTCGATATGGAACAGTGATTGAAGAACACCACCCTCACCGTTTACGTCGGTAACTTGGCCTTTTTTATCACGCTGTATCTGTGTTGGGTTGTTTAACATTAGGTGGCAAACAAGGTCCAAACGCGCTAAAGCCATTTTGACTGAGTCCACTAAGAATGGACTATCTGGAACAACAATTTCTACGATTGTGTGTGTGGATTGCCAGCCTTGACGACTTACGGTCGGGTTAAATACTCGTACCGAAATCTCTTCTGGTTTTTTTTCATTGATATGGTGCCAAAGGCTGACGACAGCACCATAAAGATCGGATTCGTTTCGCTGAATCAGGTCATCATCAGCAATGTTACTGAATAAGTGTTGAGCAAGTTTAGTTACAAGCGTTTGGTGAGAAAGCTCGAGTTTGTCTTGAATCAGTTGGTAAACTTTTTCAAGCAGAACCGGCACTACATTTTCACGCGCGGTCATATTCACACTCCACATTAGAATTGTTGTTTTGTAGGGGGACTTAGTAGCTAGGTTGTTACCTTAGAAACTAAGCATAGGTAATGCATGTGCCCATTGTAAAAGCATAATTACAAATGTTTAACAACTAATCGTGGTGGTAAGAGGTGAAATGTCCGATTCTGTGACTAAGATTCCTATTTAACTCTCTGCAAATACAATACATCACAGAGTTTCTAACTTAAGAAACTTATTATTTTGGTCAGTTGTTAGTCTAAACTGGCCTTTAATGCCTAATTGACTAAGAAATGGTCTGAATCGTGCGGCGGGTAACTGCAAACGTAAACCGTTATGTGTGACGACTTGAACAACACTTGCCGCGCCAGAATAATGGGATAAAAACGTTTGATATGAAATGTTGAGGTTGAAGTAGTAATAGTTCATGAAGTAAAAACTAAGTGACATAAACAATAAGGTGGCCTTAATGACCACCCTATTGTGTTGTTTACTATTCGTCTAGTGCTTTAGTCACTTTTTCGAATAAGTCTTTAGCAAGATTATCCATTGCTTTGAGCTTTTCAAGTTCTGCTTTGATCAAAGCTTGGCGACCTTCATCGTATTTACGGAACTTAAGCAAAGGATCAATCATTCTAGATGCGACTTGTGGGTTCGAATCATTAAGTTGGCGAAGGATTTCTCCTGCAAATTGGTAACCTGCACCGGATTTATCATGGAAACGCACAGGGTTAGCACTTAAGAACGAGCCAATCAAACTGCGCGTACGGTTCGGGTTCTTCAAACTAAATGCTTCGTGGTTCATGGTGGCTTTCACTTTTTCAAGTGCATCCTCTGCAGGATTGCTACCTTGAAGTGCAAACCACTTGTCCATAACCAAACCATCGTGCTTCCATTTATCGCTATAGTCTGCCATAAGAGCTTCACGACACTCAAGCTGAGCACTATTTGCCGCACTCATCGCTGCAATCGTATCTGTCATGTTATTTGCAGATGCGTATTGTGCTTTCACTAAATCATTACCTTTTTCCGTATGTGCTAGGTATTGCAGACAACGGTTACGTAATGCACGCTTGCCAATCGCAGCATGATCGATCGTGTACTCTGTTTGCTTCAGTGTATGATAAGTTGCACTTAGCTCATCTTCTAACTCTTGAGAAAGTGACACTGTAATACTGTTTAGCACTTTGTCTACGGCATCGATGTCAATTTGCTGGTACCAGCCAGTAATCTCATTAATTGAAGGCAAAGAGAAAACTTGAGCAATAAAAGCTGGCTCAAGTGTCTCATCCAATAGCACACCACGGAACGCATCTATCACGCCTTCAGAAAGCGACACGCCTTGTCCGGCTTGAACGTTTTTCACGTTCTGACGAATGTACTTAGCCAATAGCATTTGGCTTGCATCCCAACGAGCGAAGTCATTCGTCGCGTGCTTCATCAAGAAGACTAATTCATCATCACTGTAGTCGTATTCTAGTTTTACTGGTGCCGAGAATTCACGCAACAAAGATGGCACTGGTTGTTCTTCGACATTTTCAAATACGAACGTTTGCTTATCTTGTTTAATATCTAATACGTTATGAACCGATTCACCGTTAATCATCAACGGGATAACGTGACCTTTCGAATCGTACAGCTCGATATCAAACGGAATGTGCAGCGCTTGCTTCTCAGCCTGGTCTTGCGTTGGCTCCGTAAATTGCTCTACCGTTAGTGCGTAAGTTTTTGCATTGGCATTGTATTCGCTATTTACGCGCAGCGTCGGTGTACCAGACTGGCTGTACCATAGACGGAATTGTTTTAAATCGACACCGGTGGCATCTTCCATTGCAGAAACAAAGTCTTCACATGTGGCAGCAGTACCATCGTGACGTTCAAAGTAAAGTTTCATCCCTTTTTGGAAGCCCTCTTCGCCAAGGAGTGTATGGTACATGCGAATAACTTCGCTGCCCTTTTCATACACTGTTAGCGTGTAGAAGTTATTCATCTCAATGACTTTGTCAGGACGAATCGGGTGAGACATTGGGCTTGCATCTTCTGCAAACTGAGGGCCACGGATGATACGTACGTTATCGATGCGGTTATCTGCACGAGAGCCTAAGTCAGAAGAGAATTCTTGGTCACGGAATACGGTTAAGCCTTCTTTTAGACTTAGTTGGAACCAGTCACGACAAGTGACACGGTTGCCAGTCCAGTTGTGGAAGTACTCATGACCGATTACAGCTTCGATACCTAAGTAGTCACGATCCGTCGCCGTTTGGTCATTCGCCAGAACATACTTTGAGTTAAAGATGTTTAGGCCTTTGTTTTCCATTGCGCCCATATTGAAGAAATCAACGGCAACGATCATGTAAATATCCAGATCGTATTCAAGGCCAAAGCGTTCTTCATCCCACTTCATCGAGTTGATCAGCGATGTCATCGCATGGCCTGCACGATCTAAGTTACCTTTATCAACAAAGATTTCTAAATCAACACTGCGACCTGACATCGTTATGTATTTGTCACGCAGTACGTCAAAGTCCCCTGCGACAAGAGCAAACAAGTAAGCTGGCTTTGGATGCGGGTCCTGCCATTGAACCCAATGACGACCGTTCTCTGCATCGCCTTCTGCAATTCGGTTACCATTGCTCAGCAAATATGGATAAGCGGATTTATCTGCGATCACTTTTGTCGTGTATTTTGCCAGAACATCAGGACGATCTAAGTAATAAGTAATACGACGGAAGCCCTCGGCCTCACACTGAGTACAAAATGCGCCGCCTGATTTGTACAAACCTTCGAGTGCTGTATTCGCTTCAGGATCAATTTTGGTGACGATTTCAAGTTCAAACTCGGATGGAAGATCGGTCAGTACAAGCGATGATTCTTTCACTTCGTGATGAGCCCAATCCTCACCGTTTACTTTTACAGCGCGCAGCTCAAGCCCCTCGCCATCGAGTTCTAGCGTTGTTGTATCGCCTTTTTGAGCAACCTTTGATATCGCCGTAACGATGGTGTCATTGTCATAAAGATCAAACGTAAGATCGATATCGGTAATCGCGTGAGATGGCTCTTGATAATCTTTACGATATTTGGCCTGGGGAGCTTGGGACATGAGCATAAATCCTTGTATGTCGAACAACAAAAATACCAGACTGCATGATCAAAAATGCAGTTCTGGTATCACTATATAAGCTATTTGTAGGGGTTGTGGTATCAGAATACAAGTCTTTCCATCAAAAAACGGAGCTTTTAGTGCTCTAGCTCCGTTTTTTGATTAACATTTAAACAACATTGACAATTTACCGTATGCTCGCGTACTTTGTCGTAACAAGATAAGCTATCAAGGCGTTACCCGATTAAGTACCGCGTACATATCGCCATTTGAATCTTCAATCGTTAATTCATTTTTGTTGAGCTTATAGGTGGTCCCGTGCTCGCCATTTTCATAGAGCAAGACTAAATATTCATCTTCTGTGTAGAAAACACCTTGCTTGATTGACTCATCCCCTTCTTCGTTGGATACCCGAAACATAAACACGAAGTCAGGTTGAAGTATCAGATCCATATGGTTGATGTTGTTTGCCACAAGGCCATCTCCGGATACATAAGAGCTAGACCATATGCCCGCTAGCGAGTTAGACAACCCTTTAGTAAAAGTCACACCATTAAGATCAAGTGTATTGTGATTATTGCGATAGGCATAAATTTGAGGCTCATCTGTGTTTAAGCCAAGAACGATGGTGTCTTCATTGGCGTTATACAATCCTTCCCAATGATCGACAGAATAATCTTTCTTTTGAATATCAATAGAAAAGCTGTAGTCGGAACCCAGTGACAGTTTTATCGCACGAAAATTTTCAGCCGACTCTTCGGGGTTTGGGTTCATTAAATACCAGTCTCCGATGAGAAACGGCGTGTCAAAGTGACTTAATTCATCTTCTCTGGTGTTTTCTCCGCTAAACACACTAAAGCAGCAAAAGCTAAGTAAAATAAAGAACCATTTCATATCGGCATCCTTATCGTTTTCTTTTAGCTTAGGCAGTAGTCCTCACTTTCGCGAAATTTTAGATGTAGATCACGTAAATTATTGGGGAAAAATAAGCGAATATCTTACTTGATACTCAATACAAACAAAGATGAAAAGACATAAAAAAAGAGTGAGCCTGAAAGACTCACTCTTTTTACTTTGAATTGCCAGTTATTATGACTGATTTTTCTGCTTGAGTAGATCAACCATAATCGCGACAGACTCATCTAAATAAACATCAGGCGCTTCATAATCTTTAGGTATATCATCCAATGTTTTGAATGCTTCCTTACCTAAAGCAGCTTGACGCTCATTGATGCGTTGCAAACGAAGTGCTTCCGCTTTATCCGATTCAGCCTTACGAACTTTCTCGTTCAAAGACAACATATTATCGTCTTTTTCTTTACGATACTTCTCTATGTCTTCATTGATGAAACGGAATTCCATCTCATCAGAAATACGCTTGTTATGAAGAGCGGTGAGTTTTTCAACTAGTGCTTCGTTGCTTGGGAAGGTTTGATATTTTGCTTTATCAATCTGATCCCAAGGTAGTGCATTGTCTTCTACACTTTCACCCGTTTCAGAAGCTTCAATTGGTGTTGGGTACGAAATATCGGGTGCAACACCACGATTTTGCGTACTTCCACCGTCAATACGGTAGAACTTCTGAATCGTGTACTGAACGTAGCCTAGCTCTTTATCGAAAAGATCGTAGATATGATTCAGTGAACGATGCTGTTGAACCGTACCTTTGCCGAAAGAATTTTCACCTAAAATAATGGCACGATTATAATCTTGCATCGCTGCGGCGAAAATTTCAGACGCCGAAGCACTGTAGCGGTTAATCAACACCGTCAGTGGACCATCGTAGCTCACTTTTCCGTCAGTATCGGCGTTCACCTTAATACGACCATAGCTGTCACGAACTTGAACAACAGGACCTTCTTTAATGAATAATCCTGTTAATGCTGTCGCTTCCGTTAATGCACCACCACCGTTGTTACGTAGATCAACGATTACGCCGTCAACGTTTTTGGTTTTTAACTCAGCAAGCAGTTTATCGGTATCTTTCGACAAACCGACGTAGAAACTTGGCACTTCTAAAATACCAATCTTCTTACCATCTTTTTCGATGATCTCCGACTTCACTGCCCGATCTTCTAGGCGAACTTTGTCACGAACAATTGTGACAATGTAACTCTTCGCATCGTTACCTTCTGGCAAGATCTGTAGATTAACCTTTGTGCCTTTTGGGCCTTTGATTAATTGAACTACATCATCCAGACGCCAACCGATCACGTCGACAATCTCTTCACCGTCTTGTCCAACACCGATGATTCGATCCCCTTCGCCAAGCTGCTTGCTCTTCGACGCAGGGCCACCAACAACAAGTGAACGAATTACTGTGTAATCGTCAGTCATTTGCAGAACAGCACCAATGCCTTCCAGAGAAAGGTTCATTTCCGATTGGAATTGCTCAGCATTACGTGGAGAAAGGTAGCTAGTATGAGGGTCGACTTGTCGGGCGAAGGCATTCATATATAACTGGAATGCATCTTCGTTATTAGTCTGTGTGATCCGCTTCATCGCGTTGTTATAACGCTTCTCTAAAACCTCTTTAATCTCTGGCCATTCTTTGCCAGTCAGTTTCAGATTTAACGCGTCATATTTCACGCGCTTACGCCACAACTCGTTGAGCTCTGCTTCGTCTTTTGGCCATGCAGCTTCAGAACGGTCTAACTCTATCTCGTCATCAGTATCAAACTTGATCTCTTCGTCGAGTAGCGTTAACGCATAAGCAAAGCGCTCGAAACGCTTTTGCATTGAGAGGTTATAAACATCAAAAGCAATTTGGTTGTTACCAGCTTTTAGCTGATCATCAAGCTCAATTGACCAGTCTTTAAAAGAGTCGATGTCCGCTTGAGTAAAAATATTTCTATTATAATCAAGCAATTCTACATAGCGTTCAAAGATCGCTTTGGAGAAATCATCATTGAGGCTGAAATGCTTATAATGAGAGCGGGTAAATCGAGAGGTGACTCGTTTGCTAGCTGTTTCGTGCTGAACTTCAGGAGCGAGAACCGGCAAGTCATCTTTATGTAGTTTGGCTTCGAGAGCCTGAGCTGATGCTGCTAGCCATAAGCTAGCAGCAATCAGTGTCACTTTTGAACGGCAATTCATGCGTAGGAGTATCTCCTTTATGCGCGCAAGTGCTCCGCTTTCACAACCATTTGTAGGCCGTTAGCAAGTTGAACACGTACATCATCCTTATTGATCTCAACAATGGTCGCTGCCATGTTTCCTTTGCCCATGTTCACGTTAACTGCGTTACCTACTGTGATTTCGTCAGCATTTAGAGCGCGCGTTTCTACAGGCTTAGTTGTTTTTTGTACTTTTGGTTTGTTAGTACGACGAGGCTGTTGGGGCTTTTTAGCCGCTGGTTTCGCTTTCGCCTTACCCTCTTCACGAGCTTTTTGTGCTTGTTCTTTACGACGAGCTTGAACTTTTGCCTTGCTTTCTGCAAGTGTCGCTTTCGCGTGTTCAACGTGCTCTTCTTCTAGCTCACCACAAGGGTTGCCGTCTAGGTCCACACGTACTGCACCTGGTTTTACACCATGTAGGTAACGCCATGATGAAGTGTACTGTCTTAACGCTGCACGAAGCTGTGTTTTGCTTACTTTTTCGTCTTCACTTAGACGTTCCGCAAGATCTTGAAAAATACCAATTTTCAGAGGTTTTGCTTCACCTTCTAAAGTAAAGCACTTAGGGAAACATTCAGCAATATATGCAATAACTTCTTTGCTGTTTTTTAACTTTTCAGTCATGAGGGTTCCTGATTTGAGCGGATTTCCGCGAAGCATTAAGAAAAAATATTCTCGTATTATAGTGACATGCCAAGGAAAAACCACACTCGAGGGCTAATTTATGCGTCGTTCGCGTGTGAATTAAGCAGCTTTTCTACTTCAGCCATGAAATGAGTGAGACCTTCTTCGTCTGTTTCATTGAATCGACCAATACTTGGGCTGTCAATATCAAGGACACCAACCACCTCTCCATTGATAGAAAACGGAATCACAATTTCCGAATTACTCGCTGCATCGCACGCTATATGTCCCTCAAATTCATGAACGTCGTATACTCTTTGTATAGTGTTAGTTTTTGCAGCAGTACCACAGACGCCGCGCCCCATAGGGATGCGAACACAAGCTGGTTTTCCTTGGAACGGACCAAGAACGAGCTCTTCACCTTTTGCTAGGTAAAAGCCAGCCCAGTTAAGATCGTCCAGTTCCATGAAAAGCAGTGAGCTCAAGTTTGCTAGGTTAGCAATAAAGTCTGGCTCAGACTCAATTAGAGCGACGGCTTGTTTGGTTAGTCTATGGTATTGTTCTATGTTCATATTAACTTCCTACTTACTATAAAAGCTTCCATTCTCACTGTATGGCGCTAAAATGCAGCCCTACTTTATAATAGGACTTATTCTCAATTACAATGCTTCTGAAAAATGACACTATTAGCCGTTCTTGGTTGATAACACAAGTAAAAAAGCACAAGTCCAAGCTGATCATAGCGAACTTGATAGCGGTGCTTGCAACCTTGATTAGTGTTCCAATCCCCCTTCTCATGCCGTTGATGGTTGATGAGGTTTTATTGGACCAACCAGCAAAAGGCTTAGCTGCTATGAATGCCATTCTCCCTGAAGCGTGGCACACTCCGACGGGTTATATATTTTTCACCCTTTTCTTGGTCGTCCTGATGCGAGCTGCAAGTCAGGGGTTAAATATCCTTCAAAGCCGACAATTTACACTTGTTTCTAAAACGATCACGTTTGAGATGCGCAGTAAAATGATCGACAAGCTTGGTCGTATCAGCATCCGCCAATACGAAACCAAAGGCAGCGGAGGCATCAACGCCCACCTTATCACTGACATTGAGACCATCGATAAATTTATTGGTTCTACGTTAGCAAAATTCGTTATCAGTTTTTTAACGGTCATTGGTACTGCCATCGTTCTACTTTGGCTCGACTGGCGACTTGGTCTATTTATTTTGCTAGTTAACCCTATTGTCATTTACTTCTCACGTAAACTAGGAAGTATGGTTAAACACCTGAAACGGAAGGAAAATCATTCTTTTGAAATTTTCCAAAATCGTTTAGTTGAAACATTAGATGGCATTTACCAGCTGCGCGCAGCCAATAAAGAGCGAGAATTCCTCCAACAACTCAAAGACAGTGCGAACCAAGTTCGTGTGGATGCAGACAAGTATGCGTGGCAATCAGAGGCGGCAGGTCGCGTCTCGTTCCTACTCTTCTTAATCGGTTTTGAGTTATTCAGAGCCGTCGCCATGCTGATGGTTATGTTTAGTGACCTCACTATTGGTCAAATCTTTGCTGTTTTTGGTTACCTATGGTTTATGTTGTCTCCTGTTCAAGAGCTGCTCGGCATTCAGTTTTCTTGGTACAGCGCGAAAGCTGCGTTAAAACGCATCAACGACTTATTAGTATTAGAAGAAGAACAAAGACCGATACCTAAGGTAAATCCTTTCAAAGAAGACAGAGAAGTCGATGTTAAAGTAGAAAACGTAGACTTCTCTTATAATAATGAAAACAAAGTCCTAGATAACCTTTCTTTACATATACCGGCAGGAAAGAAAGTGGCGTTAGTTGGTGCGAGCGGAGGCGGTAAGTCGACCTTAATACAACTACTTATTGGGGTTTATCGTCAAAACTCCGGTAGCATTCGCTTTAATGATGAATTAACAGAAGATATTGGTTTTGAAGTAATTCGCGACAAAATTGCCGTGGTATTACAGCAACCTATACTATTTAACGACACCTTGAGGCATAATCTAACACTCGGTGGGAATTTTGACGAAATATCACTTTGGCGAGCTCTTGAAGTAGCTCAGCTGCAAGATGTTATTTCTCAACTGAACCACGGTTTGGATACTCAAGTCGGCCGTAACGGCATTCGTTTGTCAGGTGGTCAACGACAACGCCTTGCCATCGCAAGAATGGTGCTGAGTGATCCTCAATTTGTTATTTTAGATGAAGCCACGTCTGCGCTTGATACCGCTACTGAAGCGGCATTGCACAAAGCATTGACTGAATTCTTACGTGGTAGAACAACATTAATCGTTGCGCACCGTCTATCAGCCGTAAAACAAGCCGATTTGATCTACGTGCTTGAAGATGGAAAAGTAACGCAAACAGGTACTCATGGTGAGTTAGTTGAGCAAGAAGGCTTATATCAAACCTTATATGGGGGCATACAGTCCCACGCTTAAATCGTTCAAGTTAGAGAGGTCGTTATGACCTCTCTGTCTAAGCACGCCATGCAGCCAAATAATGTGCGCTTGTGCCAAGGTTGCGAATTGCCTGTCGATATCGTCGACTTACCCAATGGAAAAAATGCACACTGTCCTCGTTGTGGCACACAGTTGTATCGAGGCGGTAGCCCTAGCCTCTCAGGTAATTTAGCCGTCGCGATAACCTGTATTCTGCTATTTATTCCATCACACTTTTTTAACTTTATTAGTATCCGACTCTTTGGTGTGATGATTCCGGCAACCCTACCTTCAGGGATGATCACATTGATGGAAGAAGGCTTTGTTCTTCTTTCACTGCTTATTCTATTTTGTAGCTCTCTAGCGCCGCTGACGGTTTGTGTTTCAGTGGTTACGGCACATATCTCGCTGCATCAACGGTGGTTTCGAGGGCTTCGTGTTTCACTGTGGCTAATTCAACATTTGAAACATTGGGTAATGCTGGATGTTTTCTTAGTTAGCATCGCCATTTCCTGCTTCAAACTCCAAGATTATTCCGACATTTTTGTAGGCCCAGGGTTAATTGGTCTGGTTCTTTTGCAGATATTTACCGTTTTGTTAGTTTCTCGAATCAGTGTGCGTCGTTACTGGGAAGCCTGGAAGCCAGAACGTCTTTATTCCTTTGAACACAAAGACGTGCATTGCCATGAGTGCCACCTGTCTCAACCTGAAGGTGACCATTGTCGGCGTTGTCACCACGAGTTATATCATCGCAAGCCCAACTCCATTCAGAAGACGTGGGCTTACCTCATTGCGGCAACGATAGCGATTTTCCCTGCCAACTTGATTCCTATTTCCATCTTGCTGACCAATGGCAAACGTTTGGAAGATACCATTTTCTCAGGCGTAGCTGGGTTGGTAAAAAGCGGTATGTATGGCATCGCAGTGATCATTTTTGTGGCCAGTATTGTTGTGCCAGTTGTAAAAATACTTGGCCTTGCCTACATCATGCTTTGCATTCAATTCAAACGTTCGGTGTTTAAGAGACAACGAATGATGGTTTACTTTGTTGTTAAATGGATCGGTAAATGGTCTGTGATGGACTTGTTTGTTATTTCTATCATGATGACCTTAGTCGATCGTGGTCAGATACTTGATTTCACACCAGGATATGGCGCCGTGGCCTTTGGTGTTGTCGTGGTATTGACCATGCTTGCAGCGGAAAGTATTGATCCAAGGCTAATCTGGGACCAAACAGGCCCAACACAATCAGAAAAAGAGTCAATGAATGAGTGATCAGAACAGTTCTCAAACGTCATACGTACCAGATGTAAAGCGGAGCAAAGGCATATCTCCTCTTTGGCTTTTGCCAATTTTGACCATGGTCTTAGCTGGCTGGCTTGTGGTGAAGTCGATACACGATGCAGGACAACGGGTGCAAATCTATTTTTCTGACGCTGCTGGCTTGGTCGCCGGGCGAACCACTATCCGTTACCAAGGGCTAGAAGTCGGTATGGTGAGAGACATTAACCTCACTGAAGATCTCGGCAGTATTTATGTTGATGCCGATATCTACCCTGAAGCGGCAAAATTGCTGAACGATAAAACTCGCTTTTGGCTGGTAAAACCAACAGCAAGCCTAACAGGAGTTTCTGGGCTCGATGCGCTCGTGTCGGGTAATTACATTTCGATTCAACCTGGAGATGGTCAAGAGTTTGAAACAACGTTCCATGCGTTAGACTCTGCACCAACAGATTTGCGCGTTTCACAAGGTTTGAACATTAAACTCAAAAGCCGCGATTTAGGTGGTGTGTCGATTGGATCTCAAATTGTTTATAAGAAAATTCCAATCGGTGAAGTCTACAGCTACCAGCTGGATGAAGACGCAAAATCTATCACGATTCAAGCCAACATTCAGGATCAATACCGACATATCATTAACAACCGCAGTCGGTTCTGGAACGTAAGTGGAATCGGTGCCAGCATCGGTTTTGAAGGCGTCGATGTAAGGCTAGAAAGCATGAGTGCTCTACTCGGAGGCGCGATCGCCGTCGATTCTCCGGATGACGGTGAGCCTGTAGAAGAGAATACTGAATTCCGTCTGTATAAAGATTTGAAAACCGCAGGTCGAGGTATCGCTGTTAAAATCGTCCTCCCTGATGACAGTAAAATCAGTGGCGAAGGCGCACCCATTATGTATCGCGGAATCGAGATTGGCCAAGTTACAGACTTAAGCCTATCCGAAGGGCGAGAAGTGATATTAGCGTCAGCGGCAATTCAACCAGCTTTCAGTGACATGCTGACGACAGGTACCCGATTCGTCTTAGAAGAAGCAAAAGTGTCCCTCTCTGGTGTTGAAAACATTGCCAATCTCGTGAGAGGAAACTTCTTAACCATTGTGCCAGGTGCCGGTGATCGCTCTCGCCGCTTTACTGCCATTCGTAAAAACGTTTTTAACCAACAGCAAGAAAAGTCCATCGCTATTCGTTTAGTGTCTGACAACTCGTTTGGCCTAGATAGCGGTGCCAACGTGCTTTACAAAGGCATCGTTGTCGGTTCAATTATCAACGTAGGCTTAGTTGAAGAAGGTAAAAAATCGCAACATGAAGTATTTATGGATGTATTGATTGATCATGAATACAAACACCTGATCAAATCAAACAACCGTTTTTATGTAACCGGAAGTGCCTCTGCAGAATTAACGGAATCGGGCCTCAGCGTTACCGTTCCTCCGGCAAAACAGTTGTTAACTGGGTCCATTAGCTTTGTAAGCGAAGGCAAACAAGATATTCAAAAAGAGTATCAACTGTTCCAAAACGAATCATTGGCAGAACTAGCACAGTACAACCAAAGTGGCTCTAGAGCACTCACACTGTTTGCTTCTGAATTGCCGCCGATTTCCAAAGGCAGCCCTCTACTCTATCGTAATCTTCCTGTTGGTAACGTCTCCGATTTCCAATTGGTTGATGGCGGTGTGTTAATTAAAGCAACCATCGAAAACCGCTTTGCTTACCTCGTAACACCGCAAACCGTCTTTTGGAACCGTTCAGGGATAGAGATAGATGCATCGCTAGCCGGTGTGAGTGTGAAAGCTCACCCTTTAAAATCATTAATCGAAGGTGGCATCGCTTTTGACTCTGTTCCTGGCGTTGAAAACAAAATTGGAGACAACTGGAAGTTATATACAGATCAAAAAACCGCACGCAAATTTGGACGCGTTATTGCGTTAGAAACAGACGGCTCACAAGAAATTGCCAAAGGAATGCCGATAGAGTATCAAGGCGTCAAAGTTGGTGAAGTCACACTGGTTGTACCGAATTTTCGTCGCAATATGGTTGAAATTACCGCAAGAATCCTACCTGAATACGTAGAAAACATTGCGGTTGAAGGCTCACATTTTTGGCTAACTGAGCCAGAGATTGGCTTAGGGGGCGTGAAAAACCTTGGCGCATTGGTGTCGAAATCCATCAGTGTTGAGCCAGGTAAAGGTAAAGGTAAAGCTAAATTTGATTTTCAGTTGGAAAACGGTTCAGAACGTGTTCAGGGCATGATGTTTACTTTACAAAGTGAACAACGAGGCTCAGTACAAGTCGGAACGCCTATTCTTTACCGCCAGATGGAAGTCGGCCAAGTAACCGACGTGAGCCTAGGAGAATTTGCCGATCGCGTCGTCACGACCATCAAGATACAGCCTGAATATGCTTACCTCGTTCGTCAAAACAGTGTGTTTTGGAATGTTTCAGGAGTAGATGTCTCCATCGGAATTACTGGTGCGAACATCAAAGCGGGCACATTTGATAGTTTAGTTCGCGGAGGAATTGCGTTTTCAACGCCAGAGCAATCGACTATTCCACCAGCGGCAAAAAGTGGGCAATCTTTCTTTTTATATCCACAAGCTGAAGAAGGCTGGACTCAATGGCGTACTGCGATTCCTAAGCCGTAGAATAAAGCTCAATTCACATACAATTGAAGTTTGATTACCTTAAAAGAGCAGCAATCGCTGCTCTTTTTTATTGCTCGGCCCTTGTCACTATTCGTTTCTGCTTCGCTTTCGTATATTATTTGCCACAAATTCTGCAAACGAGATCCCACATTGCATCCTAATGTTTACATCCCAGACGCGTTTCTGGAAAAAATCCAAACTATCCTTCCTGCTAACCTCAACATGGAAGACTTTATCGCATCGTGCCAAAAGCCACTGCGCAAAAGTATTCGTATTAATACGTTGAAGATCAGCGTTGAAGCGTTTCTAGAACGTGCAGACGCAAAAGGCTGGAAGCTTTCCCCTGTGCCTTGGTGTGACACAGGGTTTTGGATTGAAGCGGACGAGTCAGTTGTACCATTAGGCAACACCGCAGAGCACATGTCAGGCTTATTCTACATTCAAGAAGCCAGTTCAATGATGCCAGTATCTGCGCTGTTTATGAATGACGAATCGTACGATGCCGTGTTAGATACAGCAGCTGCACCAGGATCAAAGACCACTCAAATCGCGGCTTTAATGAACAATGAAGGCGTTCTCGTGGCCAATGAATATGCCGCAAGTCGTGTAAAAGTGCTGCATGCCAACGTGGAACGTTGTGGTGTACGTAACGCCGCACTAAGTAACTTCGATGGGCGCGTTTTTGGTGGTTGGCTACCAGAACAATTTGATGCGGTTCTGCTCGACGCGCCCTGCTCCGGCGAAGGCACCGTTCGCAAAGACGAAGATGCAATGAAAAACTGGACGCAAGCTTCCGTGCTCGACATCGCTGACACACAGAAAGATCTTATTGAAAGCGCCTTCCATGCACTAAAGCCCGGTGGTGTGATGGTTTACTCAACGTGCACACTCAGTACCGAAGAAAACCAACAAGTTTGTCATCACTTGAAAGAAACCTTTGGTGATGCCGTTGAGTTTGAAAGCCTTGAAAACTTGTTTGAAGATGCAAATGCAGCCCTGACTGAAGAAGGTTTTTTGCATATTTTTCCACAGGTCTACGACTGCGAAGGATTCTTTGTCGCAAGAATTCGTAAACTGGCAGCTGTTGAACCACCAAAGGTCAAAAAGCGCATGGGCAAGTTCCCGTTTACCAAAGCATCGAAAAAAGAATCGGTTGAAATTGCCCAACAGCTGCAAAGTGCGTTAGGTATTGAACTTCCGAATGAAAGTTCTGTATGGCTTCGCGATAAAGATGTCTGGTTGTTCCCTAATGCTTTAGAGCCAATGATCGGCGAATTACGCTTCTCCCGGATGGGTATAAAGATCGCGGAAGCCCATAAAAATGGCTACCGTTGGCAGCATCAGGTGGCAACGGCATTAGCGACGGGCTCTGAGGCAAACGCCATCGAGCTAACCATTGAAGAAGCGCGCGAATGGTACATGGGGCGTGATGTTCGCCCACAAACGATTCCTGAGGGAATGAAAACAGGTAAAGGCGAAGTACTTGTCACCTATCAAGGCGCAGTCATTGGCCTTGGAAAGTGGGTAAGCAACAGAATAAAGAATGGTCTTCCTCGCGAATTAGTACGAGATAAGAACTTATTTTAAAGAAGTAACGAATCATAAATAAATGAAAAGCCATCGTATTTGCGATGGCTTTTTAATTCGTAAGTATGAAAGCAACTGGGCTCGCTAGCGATCCGGATACGCTGTACTAAACTAGTTGTATCAAAGTAATGCTTTGATATGGCATTTCTCTCTATGTTCACCAACAAAATTATTGTTGGAAAAAGTTTAGCGCAGGCTCTGCGGAGCCGTTTCCCCTAGGCCCAAAAAAAGGAAAAGTTTGGGCCGTTTTTTTGGCTGCCGATCCGCTATACGTGAGTTTGGGCTACGCCAGACGAATACCGTCTTTCTCGATAACAATCTTGCCCTGCTTGTACAATCCACCAATGGTCTTTTTGTAAGTACCTTTACTTGTACGGAAAGCGTCAAAAATCGCTTCAGGAGAAGACTTATCGTTCAAAGGTAAAAAGCCGCCTTTCTTCTCTAACAGATCAAGAATCTTGCTAGAAAGATCGTCCATTTTTGCCACGCCGACTTTTTGTAGCGCGAGATCGATTTTGCCATCTTCACGAATTTGCTTAATAAAGCCTTTCAGTTTCTTACCGATGTAAAGCTTACCAAACACATCTGATGGGAAAATCATGCCCCAATGCTTTCCGTTAACAATCGCTTTGTAGCCAAGTTGACTGCGCTCTGCGATGATCAAATCAACTTGTTCGTTAACTTCATAATTCGCCGGAGTTTTGTCTAACCATTTGTTGAACTTAGTCGTACCAACAATGCGGCCTGACGCTTTGTCAGTATAAACATAGACAAGAATAGTTTGTCCCGCAGAGAAGCGAGTGCGTTGCTCACTAAAAGGAATAAGTAAATCCTTCTCTTTGATGCCCCAATTTACAAAAGCACCTGTCGCGTTGACGCCCTCAATCTTCATTAAGCCCCATTCACCCACTTGGGCAATAGGTCTTTCAATGGTCGCAGCAAGCTGGCTTTCTGAATCGAAGTACAAAAATACGTCTACATGATCACCAATTTCAGTACCCTCTGGTACATACTTATTAGGCAGTAGAACAGAACCGTAATCATCACCATCCAGAAATACGCCAAAATCAGCCTTTTTAATGACTTCTAAGCTGTTAATTTGACCAATTTTAATCATTGATTTTGTCTCTTTTTAAATTTACGTGGAATTATACCTAAACTAACAAGAAAATCAGAGAGAAAAGCATAGTGCTCTGTTATGCTGTTGTCGTTCAGCTATATGCCCCAGTCACTCTTTTAGCACTTTTATGCTTACCTGCTCAACAGTACGCATAAGTTAAGAATGCTTTAACAAAGTCAGGAGCTTTCTTTGGTCACCGTCGATAAACAAGACTCAATAACATTAAAAATCAGTCATGCACTCGCAAAGAGCAAAAGTGTCGACCTAGATATTTACTTTTTTATACCTGGTGAGCTTGGTTTAAACGCCGACATCATCAGTGAATCCGAATTTTATTACACTTCAATCACACAGCAACGCTCTTATTACAGTACTGAAATCCTTCTACCGCTAGTACACAGTCGACTTGCCAAACGTGGACGCCTGTCGAATCAACAATACCGAGTAAGTTTGAGTTTGTTCGCGTACCAATACGTTATCGCGCTAGACAAAGCGGTAGCAAGTTTAAACAAGCATCAGAACAACTCCGTAACGGAAGATGAAGTAGACGAAGTTATCGAGCTCACGCTTGAGATCTTAAAGCGCTTGCGACGTTCTATTCCTTATGAAGAGAACTTAAAACGGTACTACGTTAACATCGATAACTATCTGTCTTGGTATACCGAGCAAAAGTTTTTATCTCTAGTGGCTCATCTCCCGCGTGAAGGCGATTATGGCACGATTAAGAAACGCTTGATCACGCTCTGTGAAAAAGAGCAAGCCCATCGAAAACTCAACAAGTACAACTCTCCAAGAGTCGTTGAAGACGTTACTCGCCTATCTAACAAAATGCGCTTGCTAAGACGCTTGATTGAACACCCTATCGTGCTTCGTGAAGAAACCATATCAATGGGTAACAACATCAAGCGTGCTATCAAAGGTATTGCTACTGGCTTGGTGATGGTTGTCGTGACCTCAACCGTGATTCTCGCTCGCGATTACCTTGGGGAAATTTCCGCGTCCTTCATTATCGCGATGTCATTTATTTATGCTCTACGAGAAATCTTTAAAGATGATTTGCGCGATGCGATGTGGCGATGGATCCGTAAAGGCAAGCCAAAGTGGCGTAAGAAGTATGTTGATCCAACAACGAAAAAAGTGGTCGGCAGAAAATTAGAGTGGCTCGATTATCGTACGTTAAGTAGCTTGCCAGATAAGATTCAAAGAATACGTAAGAAGCGCGTCGTGCAGCGCGAAGAGCAGATACTTCATTATCACGAGAAAACCGAAATGGCGACCTCTCTATTCTTGAGTGGTTATGAGCAAACAAGAGAAACACTGAACATCAGTTTGCGCCCTATCATCCGCTTGATGGATAAAAGTTCAAACCGAGTTTACCGTTTAAATGAAGGGCAAGTGACCAAAGAGTCGGTAGAGAAACGTCATTTGCTCAATGTGATTGTCAAAGAGGACAACCACACCGATGAGCCTGTTTATTACCGTTGGAAAGTGGTCTTAAACCGCTCCAAAATCGTCTCGATTGAGCAGATTGAACTCAATTAAAGCGATATTCTTTAAAACAGCAAACCACTAAGCAGCCTCTTTTCCTTGTTGGGCTGCTTTTTTTATCGAAAGAGTCAACGAGAATTCAGCCATAGGTTCGTCACCATGTAAGCTAGGACACAATGCGACGATTTTTACATCGCGATTCACTCGTTCACCCGTTGCCAACGTATGATCGAGCATCTCATCAATAACATCACCATCGTTACACACAAAGTGTACATCCGCTTCCGGACGTTTTAAAAACTCGGCTTTGACGCCTTTAAATGCTAAAGAGATCGCTTCTCCTTTTTCTTGCGCCTTGCTCATAGCAAGAAAACCACCAGCTACATCCGCCCCAACAGCTAAAGCGCCGAAATACATGCTATTCAAATGGTTCTTTGTTCTTCTTCGCAAAGGGATTCGAACCTCAACGTGCTCGCTATCTATCGCAATGATCTTAGGGTGACAAAGCCAAATCAGAGGCACTTTAGAAAAGCCGAATAGATTTAGATACAAATTTGCACGACGTACAGCTGATAACATTTTGGTCTCCTTACCAATCTAGTCAGACCAGTTAATCAACGAAAGAAATAGATGTCAAAGAAATGTTAACAAAAGCTCGATCTCACGAGTTATTTAGCCACCATTTTAGTGACATTGTCACACAGATAAACATGAGGTTTGCCGCAGTTATCTTGATTGCCGAACGGTGAGATAGATGAAATGGTTATAAATTCAAATGTATATATATTGATTTAATGATCAAGTTTTGTCATTTATACATAAGTCATTTAAATGAATACCTACACCTTTGTATACAATTCGGTATTTCCTGGCGAAGATTCCCGTGAAACGGTTTATTCCTGCCTGTAATTCCGTTATCTTTACCCCTTCGCAATAGAGAATAAAGCTATAACATGCCTATAAAAACAGATGAATTGAGAACCCAACCTTTGGGTCCAATGCCTACCCCAGCAGAGCTAGGTAGTGTACATCCTATTACGGATGACGTTGCAGACCGTATCGCTCAATCTCGTCGTCAGATTGAAAACATTTTATCGGGTGAAGACGATCGCCTTCTTGCGATTGTAGGTCCGTGTTCTGTTCACGACACTGAAGCTGCCATTGATTACGCCACTCGCCTGAGTGAAATCCAAGACAAGTACAAAGACGAATTGTTTATCGTGATGCGTACTTACTTTGAAAAGCCTCGTACAGTAGTTGGTTGGAAAGGTTTAATTACTGACCCTAACCTAGATGGCTCTTACGCGCTTGAAGCTGGTCTCCATAAAGCACGTAAACTACTACTGGATATCAACAAGCTTGGTCTTGCGACTGCTACTGAGTTTCTTGATATGATTACTGGTCAATACATAGCGGATTTGATCACGTGGGGCGCGATCGGTGCTCGTACAACAGAATCGCAAATTCACCGTGAAATGGCATCGGCGCTGTCTTGCCCAGTTGGTTTCAAAAATGGCACAAATGGCAACGTAAAAATTGCAATTGATGCAATTCGCGCATCGAAAGCCTCGCATTACTTCTACTCTCCAGATAAGAATGGCCGCATGACGGTTTATCGTACAAGTGGTAACCCATATGGTCATATTATTTTACGCGGCGGAGAGAAAGGCCCTAACTTTGATGAAGCGTCAGTAAAACAAGCGTGTGATGCTCTAGCCGAGTTTGGCTTGCCACAACGTTTGGTTGTGGATTTCAGCCACGCAAACTGTCAGAAGCAGCACAGAAAACAAATCGACGTTGCTCAAGACATTTGTAACCAAATTAAGTCAGGCAGTACTCGTATTGCGGGTATCATGGCTGAAAGCTTTATTCTTGAAGGCAATCAGCCAATGACTGACATCAACAACCTAACGTATGGTCAATCTATTACAGACCCATGCCTAGGCTGGGAAGATACTGCTACAATGCTAGATATGCTGGCAAACGCCGTTAAATCCCGAAAGTCCCTATAACAAAATAATCAAGGAATCTTCATGCCATCGTTTGATATTGTTTCTGAAATCGATACGGTTGAACTACGTAACGCCGTTGATAATGCTAACCGTGAATTGTCTACTCGTTTCGATTTCCGCAACGTTAATGCGAGCTTTGAGCTAGTAGAAGAAAACGTAAAAATGTCTGCGGAAGGTGACTTCCAACTTAAGCAAATGCGCGATATTTTACGTGGCCACTTGGCAAAGCGTAATATTGATGCAAACGCAATGGATGCACAGGACCCAGATGTAACTGGTAAGAACTGGCACCAAACTCTGCTTTTCCGCCAAGGTATCGATACACCAACAGCCAAAAAAGTAGTGAAACTTATCAAAGACGCAAAGTTAAAAGTACAAGCCTCTATTCAAGGCGACAAGGTACGTGTTACTGGTAAGAAACGTGATGACCTGCAAGCGACAATGGCAGTGATTCGTGAAGCAGAGATGGGCATACCATTCCAGTTTAACAACTTCCGTGATTAATCTGTCTGAGAAGTAACTTAGTTTAAAAACGCCAGCGCATAGTTCGCTGGCGTTTTTGTTGGCCTTTTAATCGAGCAAGCCAAGTGCCCACTTTTTAACGTGGTTATATCACCAAGTCCTGCCCTTGCAGCAATAAGAACTCGCTCGTCCCTTTAGGGATAAACACGCAAACTCGAAGCTTTTCAGATTTAGCCTTGGTCAACATATCAGAGAGTTCAGCTGCGCTGGAGAAAGCTTCTCGCTCTGCATCTCTTCGTATTAGCTCTAACACGTTCGCTTCGCATCGAGTTGAGTAAAGTGCTAGCTCGGCTTGTTGCATGTAGCGCACGGCCTTAATTGGCAACATCTCAACGTCTTTCCCTACCTGTATCCAAGTACAACTTCCCTTTTCATCCAAAGGTGTTGCCATGGTCGCTTGGTAAATCGTTTCTAACTCTCTATTATCTCGCGCGTTTTCAACCTCAGGATTCGAGAAGAATTGCTCCCAAAACTTACGACGTAAATCGACACTAGGTAGTGCTTCTTTAATCGAATTACGCTTTGAGTTAGCAAAGTCCGCCATCAACCCCATGTTTTGTGGCAGTATCGATTCAAGCTTTTCACGGACGTTTCGAATTAAAACTGGTGAGGCGCCGCCACTAGAAATAGCAATTTGTATGCGGCCACGATTGATCATAGAGGGCGTAATGAAATCACAATAAGGCTTATCATCAACAACGTTCACTAGGATGCCTAATTCTTTCGCATCTTTATACACTTGGTGATTTAGCTCAGGATTATCTGTCGTGGCCCACACTTGAACAAAGTTTTTAGTGACAATGTCACTTGAATAGAAACGTTGTATCCAACGCACTTGATGCTCTGCAGCAAGCTTAGAGAGAAAATCGACCAACGTTGGAGAAACGATAGTGACATCCGCCCCTGCCTTTAGCAAAGCTTCCACCTTTCTGCTTGCCACTTCACCGCCGCCTACGACAAGAACGGGTTTATTGATTAAATCTAAGAACAGAGGAAAATATCGCATTTCAATCCATGATTACTCTAATTAGCTGTTGCAGACCATGCTACCAAAAATGGGGCAAGCTCATCACCCTGTTTCGGTATCACAAATAATTTTTGTTCGAATTTTTACTGAACTTCACCAAGCTCAGCTAATGACAGTTTTAATAACAACTTTTTATTCTCTTGTATTGTTCACTCTTCTATTGATTGTTCTGATGCACCAAATTGTCCATGATTTGCACTATTTACAAACAATTAACATTTCGTCATTCTAAATCTCAAGGCGCTTTGTAAGTTCTCTCAAAACTTCATTTAAATTATATATTTGAGAATTAACAGATCCTTTCCTACGCTTATAACTGGTTGATCTATCGAATACCGTTTCTTCGAAAATCAATCACGTAGGACGATAACTCTAACGAATTGGACACGTTATTTCAGGTCACTCCTGATTAAACATGGATCATACAGGAAGGATACAAATGGCAAATAAACTCACAGTTCTTGCTTCCGTCGTAGCGGCTTCTACTGCGATGATGGCAACATCAGCTCAAGCAGCAGACACTACTCTGGACAAAGTCACAAAACAAGGTTTTCTTACTTGTGGCGTAAGTACCGGTCTACCTGGTTTCTCTAACCCTAACTCAAAAGGTGAATGGGAAGGTATCGACGTAGAATATTGCCAAGCACTGGCTGCAGCCGTTCTTGGGGATAAAACGAAAGTTAAATATGTACCCCTAACCGCGAAAGAACGTTTCACTGCGCTTCAATCAGGTGAGATTGATGTGCTTTCTCGTAACACCACCTGGACACTGCATCGTGATACTGCACTTGGCCTAAACTTCGTAGGGGTAAACTACTACGATGGCCAGGGCTTCATGGTGAAGAAAGATCTTGGCATCTCAAGCGCAAAAGAGCTTGATGGTGCATCAGTTTGCGTACAGTCCGGTACAACAACTGAGCTGAACCTTGCTGACTACTTCCGTAACAGCGGTATGTCATACAAGCCGGTCGTATTCGATACGGCAGCCCAAACATCAAAAGGTTTCGATGCAGGACGTTGTGATGTGTTAACGACTGACCAATCTGGTCTTTATGCATTGCGTCTAAACCTGAAAGATCCCTCTTCTGCAGCCGTTCTTCCGGAAATCATTTCCAAAGAACCACTAGGTCCCGTCGTTCGTCAAGGTGATGACCAATGGTTCAACATTGCGAAGTGGACATTATCAGCAATGATTAACGCCGAAGAGTATGGTATTAGTTCGAAAAATGCGGATGAAATGCTGAAATCGAAAGATCCAAACATCAAACGTATTCTTGGTGTTGACGGTCCGAAAGGCAAAGGTTTGGGTATTCGTGATGATTGGGGCTACCAAGTTATCAAGCAAGTCGGTAACTATGGTGAAAGCTTCGAACGCACAGTCGGTACTGGTTCGCCGTTAGAAATTTCTCGTGGCGTTAATGCGCTATGGAATGCAGGCGGCTTTATGTACGCGCCACCAATCCGATAGAACGAGTTAATCAGGGCGGTTCATGCCGCCCTTTTTCTTGATTTTATCCATCTGTATGAGTAAGGACCGCTCATTGAATGGCAAGAAGTATTCGCTTAGATAGGCTATTTCAACTCGAATATCGCCGTTTAGCTCTGGTGAAAACATGCTTCGACCAGCAAGGACGTGACTATTTATACAGGCAGATATCTATAACTAAGGTTTGAGGTTATCGCTGTATGAAACCGACAAAAGATGCATCGCCAAGTACGATGTCCAAACCGAGCGGAAGCAAGAGCTTGATTTATAATCCCGCCTTTCGTTCTGCTATTTTCCAGATCATTGCCATAGCTGCACTGGTATTTTTCTTTTACACGATTATTAACAACGCACTGAATAACTTAGATGCTCGTGGGATCGCTACGGGTTTCGGTTTTTTAAATCAAGAAGCCGGGTTTGGTATCGGGCTGACGCTAATTGAATACGATGAAACGTACTCTTACGGCAGAACGTTTATTATTGGCCTTCTAAATACGGCGCTGGTCTCCGTATTAGGTATTATTCTGGCTACCGTGATTGGTTTTACCATGGGGGTCGCTCGCCTTTCTTCTAACTGGTTAGTGAGTCGCTTGGCTGCTGTTTATATCGAAACGTTCCGAAATATCCCACTTCTTCTACAAATATTTTTCTGGTATTTCGCTGTTCTTCAAGCATTACCCTCACCTCGTCAAAGCTTGAGCCTTGGCGAAGCCATCTTCTTGAATGTTCGTGGTTTATATTTTCCAGCACCAGAAATGGAGCCAGGCAGTGGCTTTGTTATTGCTGCATTAATCTTCGGGGTGATCGCCAGCTTGTTGATTAATGTATGGGCGAATAACAAGCAACGCCTAACTGGGCAACAAACGCCAATGGGAAGAATAGCTTTAGGCTTAGTCGTTGGCCTTCCGCTGATTGTCTACTTCCTTGCTGGTATGCCAATTTCACTAAATTATCCTGAACTGAAAGGGTTTAACTTCCAAGGTGGTATTAGCATTATTCCTGAACTTGCCGCACTACTTTTGGCATTGAGCGTTTATACCGCCTCCTTCATTGCCGAAATTGTACGTTCTGGTATTAATGCTGTTAGCCATGGTCAAACGGAAGCGGCGATGTCGCTGGGCTTACCACGCGCGAAAACTTTAAAGCTTGTTGTCATTCCGCAAGCATTACGAATTATTATTCCACCTTTAACCAGTCAATATCTCAACCTCACCAAAAACTCATCGTTAGCGATGGCGATTGGTTACCCAGATCTTGTCTCTGTCTTTGCTGGTACTACCCTAAACCAAACGGGGCAAGCGATTGAGATCATTGCGATGACGATGGGCGTGTACTTAACCTTAAGTTTGATTACGTCTGCATTAATGAACTTGTATAACCGTAAAGTCGCGCTGGTGGAGAGATAATATGAGTACTCATCAATTTCAACCGGATCTCCCGCCACCAGCCAATACCGTCGGCTTTGTTGGTTGGATGCGGAAAAACCTATTTAATGGACCTGTCAACTCCATTGTTACCGTAATTCTTGCTTATCTTGTCTTTAGTGCAATTTGGCATATCGTTGATTGGGCGTTTATCAACGCGGACTGGATTGGTTCGACGCGTGACGATTGCAGCCGAGAAGGTGCTTGCTGGGTATTTATCAGCGTGCGCTGGGAGCAGTTCATGTACGGTTTCTATCCTGAGTCTGAACTGTGGCGCCCTCGCCTTTTCTATATCACATTGGCTATATTTACTGTGTTGCTAGCATATGAAAAGACACCGAAACGGATTTGGATTTGGCTTTTCTTCGTAAACATCTACCCATTCATTATCGCTGGGCTGTTATACGGTGGGATATTTGGGCTAGAAGTGGTCGATACACACAAATGGGGTGGATTACTCGTTACGCTCATTATTGCGCTAGTCGGTATTGTCGTTTCATTACCTATTGGTGTGGTACTCGCGCTCGGTAGACGTTCAGAGATGCCCATCATTCGCAGTATTTGTACCGTCTATATTGAAGTTTGGCGTGGTGTGCCACTGATTACCGTTCTGTTCATGGCTTCCGTTATGCTGCCTTTGTTTATGTCCGAAGGGTCCGAGACAGACAAACTTATTCGCGCTCTTATTGGTGTAGTGATGTTTGCCTCGGCTTATATGGCAGAAGTGGTACGGGGTGGCTTACAAGCGATTCCAAAAGGCCAATATGAGGCTGCCGACGCACTTGGGTTAAGTTACTGGAAAAAAACAGGGCTTATTATCTTGCCGCAAGCGCTGAAGATTACGATCCCTTCTATCGTGAACACGTTTATCGGATTGTTTAAAGACACCAGTTTGGTTCTTATCATTGGTATGTTTGACGTCCTAGGTATAGGACAAGCAGCAAACACCGACCCTGACTGGCTAGGCTTTGCTACTGAAAGTTATGTATTTGTCGCGTTAGTGTTTTGGGTATTTTGTTTTGGCATGTCGCGTTATTCGATATGGCTTGAAAACAAACTTCATACCGGTCACAAACGATAACTCATCAAGCTCAAGGACGTATTATGACGCAACAACAAGACTATATGATCCAATTGAAGGACATGAATAAATGGTATGGTGAGTTTCACGTACTAAAAAATATTAACCTCGATGTTAAGCGCGGGGAAAAAATCGTAATCTGTGGCCCATCAGGGTCAGGAAAATCAACGATGATTCGCTGTATTAACCGCCTCGAAGAGCACCAAGCTGGTAGCATCTATGTTTCCGGTACGGAGTTAACTGAAGATTTAAAAAATATTGAAGCTGTGCGCCGTGAAGTGGGCATGTGCTTTCAGCACTTTAATCTCTTCCCTCATTTAACTGTACTGGAAAACTGTACGCTCGCGCCTATTTGGGTGAAGAAGATGCCTAAAGATGAGGCAGAAGCGGTCGCGATGAAATATCTGGAACGCGTTAAAATTCCGGACCAAGCAGAGAAATATCCTGGCCAGTTGTCTGGTGGTCAGCAACAACGCGTGGCGATTGCCCGTTCATTGTGTATGAACCCTAAAGTTATGCTTTTTGATGAACCAACATCAGCGCTTGATCCGGAGATGGTTCGCGAAGTGTTGGATGTAATGGTCGAGCTCGCCGAGGAAGGCATGACCATGCTCTGTGTGACACATGAAATGGGGTTTGCGAAAGAGGTTGCCGATCGTGTGATATTTATGGACGCAGGAGAGATCATCGAAGAGAACAACCCTGTTGATTTCTTTGAAAACCCTCAATCAGATCGAACTCAAAATTTCCTAGCGCAAATCTTACATCACTAAGATCTTTTCCAACTGGCATAATAAAAGCACTGATTTCAATGAAGTCGGTGCTTTTTGTTACTAAATTCAAAGTTCTGTGTGACAATCACTATGACTTTGCTCCGCAGTAATATTGTGTTACAAGTTGCCAAATACATAACATCTTATTTCTATTATTATTTTATCTAAGTTACGCATGGTTAGGGCTTGATTTTTTGAACTTTCAGCCCCATAAATGTACCAATAGTAAACTCCCTTACTGAGGATAATTATGAACAGTCCAATGTTTACTCGTTCAACAAGTGTTCCTAACACACTTGAAACTAACAAAGTACTGAAAAACACTTACTTCCTACTGTCGATGACACTGATGACCAGTGCGATCGCAGCAGTAGCAACAATGGCAATGCAAATTTCACCAATCATGGCGATCGTGATGCAAATTGCAGCGATTGGTATTTTGTTCTTTGTCATGCCAAAAGCAATCAACTCATCATCTGGTATCGTTTGGACATTTGTTTTCACAACTCTAATGGGTGGTGCTTTAGGTCCAATGCTTAACTACTACGCATCGATTCCAAACGGTCCAACGATCATTGCTCAAGCTCTAGGGTTGACTGGCATGGTGTTTCTAGGCCTATCGGCTTACACCATTTCGAGCAAGAAAGATTTCTCTTTCATGCGTAACTTCCTGATGGCAGGTTTGATCATTGTTATCGTGGCGATGCTGATTAACATTTTCGTTGGTTCAACAATGGCCCAACTAGTAATAAGCAGCGTCTCTGCACTAGTGTTCTCTGGTTTCATCTTGTTTGATACAAGCCGTATCGTTCGCGGCGAAGAAACTAACTACATTAGTGCGACAATTTCGATGTACCTAAACATCCTTAACTTGTTCACTAGCCTACTAAGCATTCTAGGTATTATGAACGACGATTAATCGTTCGCTCTAAGGTGAATACTAAAAGCCCGAAGGTAATTCCTTCGGGCTTTTTCTTTGTCAGTGGTTACGTACATTACGCCTGTTCGACTGCTAACTCGATAACTTCATCAGCCTCAGGGTTTTCTCTAAAACGTCTCACTTTAATCGTATCTTCACCCAACATGATTTGCTTGGCGATTCGATGCATACCATCAAAAACGCGGTAATCATTGGTTAAAATTACGGGATACGACAAATCGGCATTGTTGATGCGTTGGCAATGCTTCGCGATCTCACGACAGGTTGGCTGTGGTCCATCATCACTAAACCAGGTCACTTCATTAGGGCCTTTGATATCATCAATAGCAATTTCTTCTACAGGTAGGGACTCCGCGAGCTCCCAAATACGCTCGATAGACCAAATGGATTTTACGTTGTCATTTATTTCAATGTAACGTTGTTTCGACATGACTAACTCCTTGTCATCGTTATTGTTTACAACCTGAATGCAGGTTGCTTATCAACCAAGAGAATATCGGTCTATAAGAGCAAACACAACGTCGTAAGCTATTCATTTACAGATAAAATTCCATATTCAGACAAGTAGCCAAGAAAAAAACAAAACAAAAATGAATAAGCCTGGATATCCATGCAATTTTATTGTTACTCACCCCGAAAATTTTCTAACAAACTGAATAGTTTCCTAT
The DNA here is from genome assembly GCF_024181785.1 of Vibrio sp. Y42_MX_L11. Classification (NCBI taxonomy): domain Bacteria; kingdom Pseudomonadati; phylum Pseudomonadota; class Gammaproteobacteria; order Vibrionales; family Vibrionaceae; genus Vibrio; species Vibrio sp. Y42_MX_L11. Next base: position 22,688 of record NZ_JAMZAP010000003.1, on the reverse strand, counting down.
TTATTTGAATAAAAGAGCATTTATATCAAAGCACCTGGCTCAGTCAAAAAGCACTCATCATTTTGTACGCTTTTGCTTCGCTCGATACGACTTCGAGATTCTTTTGTTGAGAACATCCTCACCTGTCGCTAATCTATAAACATCCATGTTTACTTGACGGATAAAACGTTATGTTCGTTTACAACGGCAAAGAAATTGAAACGGATGCTCAAGGCTACTTATTGGATCATACTCAATGGGAAGAAGGTATGATTGAGCTTTTAGCAAAAGAAGAAGACATCGAGCTTACGGATGCTCATTTGGAAGTTGTGCATTTTGTGCGAGACTTTTATGAAGAGTTTAATACCTCCCCTGCAGTGCGTATGCTTGTGAAAGCAATGGAAAAAGCGCACGGCCCAGAAAAAGGTAACAGTAAGTATCTATTCAAGCTGTTTAAAAAGGGACCAGCCAAACAAGCAACCAAATTAGCCGGCCTACCAAAGCCAGCTAAATGCTTGTAGATTCATAAAATTTTAAAACCGCGTAACGGCTTATACGACGCAGGCTCCTGCATCACATGCTCTACTGTTGCCGTTCGCGGTCCTTCTTGTAACCATTCCGAAAACGCAACTATTTGCGCGTCTGTTCCACACGCCATCACTTCGACATCACCATTGTTTAGGTTCTTCGCATAACCTGTTAACCCTAGCTTCAATCCTTGATGGGAAGTATGGTAACGAAAGCCGACGCCTTGAACATGACCTTTTACTATAAATCTCTCACACTTTACGTTCATCTTTGTACCGCTTCTTTTTACTGAGTGATATATTCTTTTCGTCTATTCACCCCACTAAGGATAGTGGGTTTTTGCACGGTTATTATAATTATGAAAGAAATTCCATTCCGCTGGATTGATAAGTATCTCATTCACTTAAAGATTCAAGAAAAGTTCTATTTGCTCTTCGTTCTCCCTCTTCTTGCTTTAGTCATTCTCACTCTCGTCCTTAATAGCGCGGCTAATACACTGATCTCAAGTATGTACCAAGAAGAGCTCATGCTTATGAAAGGTCTGATAGAGGCAGGCAACCTTTCTCAATCTCAAGTAGCAAGCCTCATAGCGGGTTCAGAAACCGTTTCTATTGGCTCTGGTCCGCAATCCGTGTCTGTTTTAAATGGTGCGTACAGTTTGGTTGCGAACCATGAACTTTCTTTATGGGCTGCCCTATCAACGACTCAAGTAAGCATTATCTGTGTGAGCTTGTTTATTCTCGCTCTTGGTGTTTACTACATCATGACGTTTATTGGCGGCGCGATGTTCACGATGAACAAAGCATTAAACACTCTTGCGGGTGGCGACTTAACTGCGAGAATGAACTTCTTCCCTGTTCGCGACGAGTTTAGTGAAATTGCTATTACGATAGACAAAGTTGCGGAACGAGAGCAACAAATGGTGCTGTCGATTCAAGAGTCTGTGGCTTTAATGCAACAAATTAGCTCAGATCTGAATCAATCGATTCATCACAGTTCAGATATTTCAGCAACTCAGCAGGAACACCTCAACTCTCTTGCGAGTGCAACGGAACAGATGGCATCAACGATTCGAGAAGTCGCGACACTAGCTCACGATTCAAGCACGCAAACCGATGATGCGCGCAGCGTGGCTCAGTCTGGACAAGTGAAAGTTGAGAATACGCTTCACTCGATTTCGAACCTCTCTAATGAGATTCAATCTGCGTCTCAAGCAGTAGCGGAGTTAGATGCCAATGCCGCACAAATTGATGAAGTCGTGACAACCATTAATGGGATTTCCGAGCAAACTAACCTACTTGCATTGAACGCAGCCATTGAAGCAGCACGTGCTGGTGAGCAAGGTCGTGGATTTGCGGTCGTTGCGGATGAGGTTCGCGCTCTTGCGGGACGCACTCAGCAAGCGACGGTTGAAATCCAAGCGATGATCGAATCATTACAGCGTAACAGTCAATCACTTACTAAACTGATGGAAGTGACTGTCAACAATGCAAATGAGGGACAAAACCTCATGACGGAAGTGAATCACGAAATCGGCTCTTTGGCAGATAAAAATCAAACTATCTCCGACAGTAGCATTCAAATTGCAACAGCGGCTGAAGAACAAGGTGTAGTCGCGGACAATATCGCCTCAAGCGTTGAAGAGATTCGAGTTCAAGCAGATAACGTGTGCAATATGATCAGCACGACTTCACAAAACGTGGATCAACTGCGTAAGCAAAGCGACACCATGGAGTCGCTCCTTACTGGACTTAAAGCGTAGCAACGTAATCTGTTACGACCAGTTCAAATAAAAGGGTTACTTTAGTGACCCTTTTTTGTATTTAAAAGTCACTACAATGTACTGGATTGCCGAGGGATATTGCTTTTACCATTCACATCCCGGACAATACGCCCCTTTCAAAATTCAACAAGAGCTAATGAAATGACAGCTGCTATCTATTTGGTAAAAGGTCGTGAGAAATCGGTCAAGCGCAAGCACCCTTGGATCTTCTCTCGAGGCATCAACAAAGTTGAGGGCGAACCCGCTCTTGGCGAAACGGTTGATGTATTCACTCACGACGGTAAATGGCTAGCTAAAGCGGCATATTCGCCAGCTTCACAAATTCGTGCTCGTATTTGGAGTTTTGATAAAGAAGAAATCGACACTGCGTTTTTCGTTAAACGACTTAAAGACGCACAACTTCTTCGTGAAGACATTATCGAACGTGATGGCCTTACGGGTTATCGCCTTATCGCAGCAGAGTCTGACGGCTTACCAGGCGTTACGATTGACCGTTACCAAAACTTCTTTGTGTGTCAACTTCTCAGTGCTGGCGCAGAACACAATAAACAGGCCATTGTTGATGCTCTAGTTGAGTGCTTCCCTGATTGTAATGTGTACGAGCGTTCTGACGTCGCGGTACGTAAGAAAGAGGGTTTGAAAGAAACCACGGGCGTCTTGCACGGCGAAGAGCCACCTAAATCGGTAGTCATCGAAGAAAATGGCGTAAAGATTAGTGTAGATATCGTTGGCGGCCATAAAACAGGTTTCTACCTAGATCAACGTGATAGTCGCCAGCAAGCGATGAAATATGTGAAAGGCAAGGAAGTTCTTAACTGCTTCTCTTACACAGGTGGCTTCGGACTTTACGCTCTGAAAGGTGATGCAAAGCGTGTGATAAACGCTGACGTATCACAACCTGCTCTAGACACTGCGAAGTTCAACGCAGAACTGAATGAATTTGATATCTCGAAGAAGCGCGCCGTGTTCCTAAACGCAGACGTGTTTAAACTGCTTCGTGAGTATCGTGACCAAGGAACTCAGTTCGATGTAGTTATCATGGATCCACCTAAGTTTGCAGACAGTAAAGCTCAACTAAACGGCGCATGTCGTGGTTACAAAGACATCAACATGCTAGCAATGCAAATCCTAAAACCTGGCGGTACGCTACTGACCTATTCGTGCTCTGGCTTAATGGATCAAGTTTTGTTCCAGAAAATCATTGCTGACGCAGCCTTAGATGCTAACCGCCAAGTAAAGTTTGTGGAACGTTTTGAACAAGCCGCTGACCACCCAATCGATACAGCATACCCGGAAGGTTTCTACCTGAAAGGTTTTGCATGTAAAGTTCTGTAATCACAGTGTTAGTTTACCGTATTATTAAATAAAAAAACGGAGCGAAAAAACGCTCCGTTTTTTTATTTTTGGCCATCTATTCTCGTAATTGCTCGAGATTAGAAATCAGACTATTGGCAATATCGGCTGCAGAGGCACCATCAAAGTTAACCTCTAGCTGCTGTCTATCTTTGTTGATGGTCAACGTCGAGTTACCTCCACTTTCAGTCACTTCAACGGAAATGTCATCCACACTGCCGCGATAGTCACCCGAACCAAGATCATCAAGCAAGGCGGAGATATCCGTACCACTCATATCATCAAATACATCGGTAAAATCAAGCTGATCCCCGTCACTGAAATCCGTCACGGTGTCAGTTGCGGATTGCATCTCTGTCCACTTGAAGATGTCATCACCTTCACCGCCAGTCAAGATATCATTACCTAAACCACCGATGATCAGGTCATTGCCTTCAGTACCAACCAGAATATCATCGCCATCTGTCCCCATAACCAGATTCAGATCCGAATTTAAGGCCATGGTTTGATAACCAAGCGCCGTAACAGCCTCTACCGTGACGTTCTCGAAATCAACCGCTACCGTAGCTTCGTTACTTACCGCACCATCAGTGTCGATTGCCTGATAAGTAAAGTCATCGTTCACATCAGTAAAGCTGGTAATTTCAGTCCCCACCAAGGTAAAGCCCGCTTTATCACTCGCGCTATCGGTTTCTGGAGTAAGTCGAATTTCATCAAAACTGCCATTTGCTAACGCAACGGTAATAGAACCTTCGTGGTTGCTGGTATAAGTAATATCCGTTGAGTAAAACTGCTGAACATCAACAAGTGCACCATTTAAGAAGATGTATGCCGTTAACCATGCACCACCACTGTTGAAGCGGTCATTCAGACTGGCTAAGTTCAGTTTCGCTTCGTTAGCTGATAAATCCTCATCCAGTTCTAACGTAATATATTCACCAGTACTGATTTCATCACCCTGACCCGTTTCATTTGGCGAAACGACAACCAACCCGACCTGTTGATTCGCAAAATCGACTGAAATCTGAGCGTCGGAATCAAAGATGATGCTGTTGCCAATGGTGGTGATCTGACCTCCAGTGAACGTTAAGTTCGAGTTAGGAGGAGTGTAGGATCCCACCAAGATATCTTTCCCTTGTTCTTCAAGAAGGTCGGCTGAGTCAAAGCTCTGCTCCTCAAAGAAATCTTCAGTCAGACGATACTTAACCTCTGTGTTTTCAGGGAACTGTGTGGTTTCGTCTATAATGACTTCCTGTCCATTTCCATCCACATAATACAGTTCACCGTGTTCAGGAAGGCTAACGACCTGAATTAAAATATCATCATCATTTGCAGTAACTGCGTCATCTTCGAGATCTTCAACACGCTGTTCCCCAGACGTCGTTAATCCATCAAACTCAACATCCTGAACCGGGAAAATACCATTTTGAACATCGAGCGAAATGATGAAATCACGGGCTGTAGGTGGTGAGTTATCCACGATGGTCGCCAGACCAGTATCGCTGCCTTGCACTGCTCCCAAGCCAGTTACTGTAACGCTGAAATCTTCAGGGCCTTCGTACACACCGTCATCAATTGATTCGATGCGTAGATCAAATTCCGTCATACCTGCCGGCACCGTCACAATGCCACTTACAGGTACACCTACCCAACCTGAACCGGTGTTGTACTCTAGAGTGCCAAGGTCACCTACTTCTGTTTCATCCAGATTCAGCGTTAATTGAACCTCGACCGCTGCTTCTGAGGCATTACTCAATGACACGGTAAATGTAGCGAAACTACCTTCATCAATGGTACCCGCATCCGAGATAGACACAGTTGGTCGATCGTCGTCCGTTTTAGTGCCATCATCCACAATGGTAGCCAAACCAGTATCGGTGCCCTGAACTGCGCCCAAACCCGTCACGGTCACGCTGAAGTCTTCCTGACCTTCATAAACTTCATCATCAATGGTCGCAATGCGAACATCAAATTCGGTAAGCATTGCTGGCACTGTTACGATGCCATCGACAGGCACAGCAACCCAACCTGCTCCGGTGTTATATTCTAGCGAGCCAAGATCATCCACTTCTGTTTCGTCTGGGTTTAAGGTCAACTGCACCTGGACTGTACCTTCCGAAGCATTACTCAATGACACGGTAAACGTCGCGATATCACCCTCATCTACGATACCCGCATCTGAGATAGATACGGTCGGGCGATCATCATCCGGGTCAGGACCAGGGCCGTTACCGCCGTCGTAAATAATGCCCAACGCACTGTCACTGCCTAGGACGCCCGTGTCACCTTGTACCGCCACAGTGAAGGTTTCATCCCCTTCGTAGACGCCATCATCTGTGGTTGGCACAGTGACTTTCAGCTCGTTCTCACCGGCGGGAATGGTATACGTACCGTCACTGTTGGCATTCACCACTGTCACACCATCAGCAAGGGTCACCACAAAGCTACCTATATCGTCCGCTTCCGCCGTGTTGCTGCCGTCGGTTGAGGTGTTCAACCTGACGGTCACATCGATATCGGCCGCCGCCGATAATCTAACGGTATACACAGCATCGGTACCTTCGTTAACACCCACGCTATCTTCAACGATGTATACATTTGGACGGTCATCATCTGGATCGGGTCCTGGGCCAGTGCCGTCATCCACAATCGTTGCCGTGCCCGTATCACTGCCTTGTACTGCGCCAATGCCCGTTACCGTAACGCTGAAATCCTCTGGGCCTTCATAAACGGCATCATCAATAGAAGCAATTCGCACATCAAATTCGGTCTGTCCGGCAGGCACCGTCACCACGCCATCGTTTGGCACCGCAACCCAACCGGAGCCCGTGTTGTATTCCAAGGTGCTTAAGTCGCCGGCTTCGGTATCACCGAGATTAAGACCCAACTCCACTTGCGTTTCCGCTTCAGACGCGTTCGATAATGTGACTTTGAAGTTCGCCGTATCACCTTCATTAATGGTGCCAGCGTCGGTAATAGTCACACTCGGGCGGTCATCGTCTGGATCGGGGCCCGGGCCACTGCCGTCATCCACAATCGTCGCCGTACCCGTATCGCTGCCTTGTACTGCGCCAATGCCCGTTACCGTAACGCTGAAATCCTCTGGGCCTTCATAAACGGCATCATCAATAGAAGCAATTCGCACATCAAATTCGGTCTGTCCGGCAGGCACCGTCACCACGCCATCGTTTGGCACCGCAACCCAACCGGAGCCCGTGTTGTATTCCAAGGTGCTTAAGTCGCCGGCTTCGGTATCACCGAGATTAAGACCCAACTCCACTTGCGTTTCCGCTTCAGACGCGTTCGATAATGTGACTTTGAAGTTCGCCGTATCACCTTCATTAATGGTGCCAGCGTCGGTAATAGTCACACTCGGGCGGTCATCGTCTGGATCGGGGCCCGGGCCACTGCCGTCATCCACAATCGTCGCCGTACCCGTATCGCTGCCTTGCACCGCACCAATACCGGTCACCGTCACACTGAAGTCTTCAGGGCCTTCATAAACAGCGTCATCAATGGAAGCAATACGAACATCAAGTTCGGTTTGCTCGGCTGGCACCGTCACCACGCCATCGTTTGGCACTGTGACCCAACCACTTCCCGTGTTGTATTCTAAGGTACCTAAGTCACCGGCTTCAGTGTCACCCAAGTTGAGGCCTAGCTCGACTTGAACAGTGGACTCGGAGGCATTCGACAGCGTCACTTTGAAGTTCGCCGTATCACCTTCATTAATGATGCCAGCGTCGGTAATAGCCACACTCGGACGGTCATCGTCTGGATCGGGACCTGGACCACTGCTGTCATCCACAATCGTTGCCGTGCCCGTATCGCCGCCTTGCACCGCACCAATGCCAGTCACCGTCACACTGAAATCTTCAGGACCTTCGTACACCGCGTCATCAATAGAAGCAATGCGTACATCAAACTCAGTCTGCCCGGCAGGCACCGTCACCAAACCATCGTTTGGCACCGCAACCCAACCAGAGCCCGTGTTGTATTCTAAGGTGCCTAAGTCACCCGCTTCGGTATCGCCTAAGTTGAGGCCAAGTTCAACTTGAATACTCGACTCGGAGGCATTCGATAAGGTGACTTTGAAGTTCGCAGTCTCACCCTCATTAATGGTGCCAGCGTCGGTAATAGCCACACTCGGACGGTCATCGTCTGGATCGGGACCTGGACCACTGCTGTCATCCACAATCGTTGCCGTGCCCGTATCGCTGCCTTGCACCGCACCAATGCCCGTTACCGTAACACTGAAATCTTCTGGACCTTCGTACACCGCGTCATCAATAGAAGCAATGCGTACATCAAACTCAGTCTGCCCGGCAGGCACCGTCACCACACCATCGTTTGGTACTGTGACCCAACCAGAGCCCGTGTTGTATTCCAAAGTGCCCAAATCTCCAACTTCGGTATCGCCGAGATTAAGACCCAACTCCACTTGCGTTTCAGCTTCAGACGCGTTCGATAATGTGACTTTGAAGTTGGCTGTCTCCCCCTCATTAATGGTGCCAGCATCATTGATGGTCACACTTGGACGGTCGTCATCCGGATCGGGATCTGGGCCGCTGCCGTCATCCACAATCGTTGCCGTACCTGTATCGCTGCCTTGCACCGCCCCAATGCCAGTTACCGTCACGCTGAAATCTTCAGGACCTTCATAAACGGCGTCATCAATAGAAGCGATACGCACATCAAATTCGGTCTGTCCGGCTGGCACCGTTACCACGCCATCGTTTGGCACTGCAACCCAACCGCTTCCGGTGTTGTATTCCAAGGTGCCTAAGTCGCCGGCTTCGGTATCACCGAGGTTGAGACTTAGTTCGACCTCAACATCTGTAGCTGATGGATTAGATAAAGACACTTTAAAGCTGGCTAACTCACCTTCATTAATCGTCCCTGCATCGCTCATCGTTACCGTTGGACGATCATCATCAGGACTTAAACCAGGCCCACTACCATCATCAACAATGGTTGCAATCCCAGTTGCAGGTGTACTTTGTTCTTCTGTGTTGCCAGAAAGCGTAAATGTTTCTGGACCTTCGAATATAGAGTCATTTATAGAATCGAGAGAAACCGTAAAACCATTTTCACCTAACGGGACCGACACAGTAAAAATACCGTTGTCATCGACTGAGATTTCTTCTGTTGTGCCATCGGAAAATGTTATGAGAACACTCTCGTTGACGTAGTCACTTCCGCTCTCGTCAGTAGATCCACCAGTCGCAGTCTGATCGAACAGCGAAAAAGTGATATTGATATTGTCTTCTGTTGGTTGGTTAAGTGTGACGTCGAAGGAAACCAGATCGCCCTCATTGACAGTTGGGCTAGAAATCTCTTGAACAATTACTGTTGCAGGAACTGATATTGCTGTTGGTTCTGGTGGTTGTATTTGGAAAATATCGAGTAGCGTCTCTACCTGAGTACTTGAAAATCCTGTTCCGTCAGTTCCCACTGTCTCAAAATTGGTACTGGCGAGTAATTCAGCACCTGTGCGATCTATAGCCCCCGTATTTTGTGGGCTAGACCCGTTTCCTTCACCTGCAGCAGGATCAAACTCTTCACCCAGCTCAGTTGGGTCTTCCCCACTAGCAATTGCTTCAATTAACGCTGTGATATCATCAGTTACGTTTATCGAACTTCCTTGTGGTGTCACCTGCTCGATCACGAGCTCAGAAGTATCTGATACCTCATCAATTATTAACTCTCCTGGTTGAGGTAGTTGTCCCTCTTCTAGGGTCCTAATTTCCCCATCCAGCCCGATAACCACGATGTTGCCCATCAATGAGCTCAAAGTTACTCGATCCATATCTACCTCGCCCCACTTCAAACCAAGTCAAAAGTTTGTCACCTCTACATTTACGTCTATAGTTTAGTCAAAATCATCATATTTTCGTTGTATGTGTAGCTTGTAGGACATTTGATAACTCTAGGGGCAGAGTTACAAAAAAGCGCAGAGTGACACAGGCCGTGAAACGCTATGATATTAAGAATTCAAGCTTTTCTCCGAGCTAAACTTGCTATGTTGCTAAGCAACATTCGACATATGTGCTAAGGTTTTAAAAGGTGAAATCTTGGGTTTTTGAAACAAAAGCTTTGTTTTAACAGTAGGTTGATAAATCCCTTACTCAAGCACTGTTATTTATGATGTTTCGTCTCAGTTATGAGATGAAATAGCAAAAAGCAACACGAATTTTTAGGAGAAATACCGTGAAATGGAACCGACTAAATATTGCTTGCTGCTGTAGTTTAATAGTGTCTTTACCCGTTTTCGGTCAAACTTTAGAGCAAGCCGTGGCATTGACGTTAAAAAACAATCCTGACATTAAGAGCGCATTTAACGAGTTCACCAGTCGAAAATACGTAAATGAAGCCTCTTCGGGCGCCTACTTACCTTCTATTGATTTAGATGCGGGCATTGGTTACGAGGGATTAGACCCTTCTGACGAGGTGGGACGTGGGGATACAGATTACACTCGAAAGGAAGCTTCGGTAACACTAACTCAGCTCATATGGGATGGCAGTGCAACCTTAAATGATATCGATCGTACCGCAGCCGATGCAGAGTCAGTTAGATTTCAACTTTTGGCCGATGCATCAGATAAAGCGCTTGAAGTCACCAAAGTGTATTTAGACGCAGTAAAAGCTTACGAAATACTCAAGCTTTCTGAAAATAACTTGGCGGTTCACAAAGATATTTATGAAGACATTAAAAAACGAGTCAACTCAGGTATCGGCTCTACCGCTGACTTAACACAGGTAGAAGCACGTTTGGCAAAAGCGCACGGTAATTTGGCAGCTGCTCAAAATAATTTGTACGACTCTCACACTATGTTCACTCGTTTAGTGGGTCAAACCCCGCAAGGGTTGATCTTTCCAAGAGCGGATCAGAATTTCATTCCATACACCATTGATGAAGCGGTAGGTTTGGCATTTGAACTACACCCTGTCATTCAAGTCGCGCTCGCAGACGTAGACTCTGCTAAGTTTCAATACAAACAATCTAAAGGTGTTAATTACCCAACCATTTCCATTGAAGCTTCACAAACATGGCGTGACGACGCTGATGGCTTAAAAGGCCGCAGTGATGAGACACTTGCCATGCTACGTCTACGCTACAACCTATTTAATGGCGGCAGTGACGCTGCAAACTCAGAAAACTTCGCCTATCAGTTAAATAAAGCGAAAGACTTACGTGAAGGTGCTTATCGCAATGTTGAAGAAGGGTTAAGGCTTTCATGGAGCGCACTGGATTTGACCCTACAGCAAAAAGAGTTCCTGTCAGATCATGTAGACTCGGCATCTGAAACCGTTATTGCTTATGAAAAACAATATCGCATTGGTAAGCGAACGCTGCTTGATCTATTGAATACTGAAAACGAACTCTTTGAGGCACGTAAAGACTACTTAGATTCTAAATACGCAGAGCAGTACGCCAAATATCGAGTGATGAACGCAACAGGTCAACTGTTGAGTGCATTAAGGGTTGAAATGCCTAAAGAATGGCTAGAAGAAGTGGAGTATTAATTATGAAATACATAACTCTTATTGCACTCTCATTGATGATTTCGGCATGCAGTTCATCCGATAAAGGCGATGAATATGATTATATTGATACGCCCATTGCCGATCAGTGGGCAGATCATCTTGATGATGATTCTGATGGAGTCATTAATGAGCGCGATTTATGTCCGGGTACTCCTTTAGGTGCCGAGATAGATAACGATGGCTGCGGTTCGTATGTCGACTCCTCGCAAGAAATGCAAATTCGAGTTCTGTTCGCGAATGATTCCGATGTGATCAATCCTATCTTTACGGAGCAAATTCGAGAACTATCCGACTTCTTGAAGGAGTATCCAAATACATCGATAGAGATTCAGGGCTATGCCAGTCGTACTGGTACTGCAGAACACAATCTTGACTTATCTAAACGCCGCGCTGAGAACGTTAGAAAAGAACTCATGATGAATGGTATTAGTGGAGATAGAGTCACCATTGTCGGCTATGGAGACACGGTACTTGCAACACAAGGCACCGACCAAGTGAGTCATGCGTTGAACCGTCGAGTCACCGCAACGGTGATTGGCCACAAAGGTGAGGTGAAGAAAGAGTGGACCGTTTTCACGACACTTCCTAAGAGCTAACATCGCAATGAACTGAGTTTAAAAGTAAAAGGTCTAGCAAAATGCTAGACCTTTTTTGATTTTCAATTTCACCTGTGGCTAGACATGCTACATGTCTTTGTATTGCGCTTCTAAACTTGCAATCAGACTTTGAGTCACATCATCGACACTTGCACCATCAAAATGGATGTCCAATGTCGAGCCACCTTTCGTAATACTCAAGTTCGCTTCCGAGCCGCCATCTGGTGCCACTTCTACGTGATACTCTCCGACATCACCAGTATGATCACCGGACTGAAGATCAGTAAGAAGCTCACCAACTTCATCTTTTGATAAGTCATCAAACAGATCGGAGAAGTCTAAAGTATCCTCATCTTTGTTGAAATCAGTAACCGTATCAACCTCGTTGGTCACTTCACTCCACTTAAAGATGTCAGAGCCCTCATCTCCCGTTAAGATATCATTACCTAAACCACCAATCAGAATGTCATCACCTTCACCGCCAACGAGTATGTCGTTACCACCCTGACCAAACAGTAAATCGTTGCCAGCACCACCAGATAAGTTATCCGACTTATCACCTTGGTGAGATTGGTTGAATTCTTCTAAGTTATTTTTAACGTATTCATGGATGTCTTCACCATCAATGGTAGAAACATCTTGACCCGTTTGCTGTGCCACATGTGATTGAATTGCACTCAAACCTTGCTCATTACCGCCAAATTCAATTAAATCACCCAGCAAGATATCGTCACCTTCTCCACCCTGAATAGTGTCTGAGCCTTGCTTCAGGGGCACATCTTGACCCAATATCGTTTCAGCAAGTTTAGTAACATCGATATCTGACTCTACCACACCATCAGTGTCATACTGCTTAAGTGTCTGTTCATCAACACCACTACCAAGACCTATCGACTCTACTGAAGACAATGCTGCTAACACTTGATACATATGTTGAGCTTGTGTTGAGCTGCCACCTTCATCGTAGTAACGGATAGAGCCATTATATCTGTCGATATCACCAAGGGTTCTGCCTGTTAGCGGTGAATATACTTGACCGTAACTATCTATAACGACGTCACCTTTGTAGGTAACCGTCTGTCCGTATGAATAACTACTGTTACTAACTATATCTTGCAGGGTAACAAGCTTGCCAGAATCATCGACATCCAAAATCACTTTCGAGAATTCATTCGGCGCTAAATGATAGAGATGCGTTGCTCTATTTGGTTGACCATCAGTAACAAAGTACGTGATATTTTGGCCATTAGGGTTAGGTTGACTGCTAAACCATTCAACAGCTGACTGTAAACCCGCCTCATAGTTTGTGCCGCCGTCACCCTCATCACCTATAGCACTATTCAGTTCTTTTACAAACTCATCTCTTGCTGTTGGAGAACTCAAGTCAACGGAAATAACTGCTGACGCACTTGAAGCAAACTCACTGAGGTGAATATTCACTGTTCCAGGCTTCTCACCCTGATTTGCAGCGCTTAACAGTTCATCAAACACATCTAGTACTTCTTGCTTCGCAGTTCCTACCCAGTTACCCATGCTCCCTGAAGTATCCAAAACAAAGGCGATGTTGTAGTCCTGACCGGCAATAATCTCCAATCCTTGTACATCGCCAACAATAATATCGTGATCGTCACTGCCCGTTATCTGATCGTTCCCATGTGAACCCGACTCTAGAACATAGTCACGAGCTGTAAGCTCAACAGACTCTGTTGTTGAAGCGGCATCATTATTTGCTTCTTCAACCGACGTCGCGGTAACGCTTAGTGGGAATTCTAGACTACCTTCATAATCAAACGGTACTCTGATATCTAAAGAGACCTTACCGTTAGCATCCAGGGTGACAAGATAATTACCGTTTGCGTCCTGATTAACGGCATGTCCATCGATATACAGCTCTACACCATCCGGCAAACCTTCCACAAAAACAGTTTGCGCCAAGCTTTCACTTCCATCGACATCAACCAAATCAACGTTAATATCAACGGGAATCCAACGCTCTTGAAGCACTTCATAGGTGCCGTCGGGCTTCAATTCAACGACTTTGTCTGCAAAAACAATTCGTTCAATTTCATATAAGTGATCACCACGATCATCACTACCTGTGTGGTCGTTTACCGAATCGATAGAACGATTATCTAGCAAAATCCAATATGGGACTTGACCTCCATGATCGTCTTTGAAGGTCATTTTGTAGTCACTGAAGTTTCCAGTTAAGTAAACCGTATCTTGGCCATCATAATCTGTAATAGTGGACGCATCATCACCATAGAAAGAGTCGTTATTACCACCGCCAATAAATACGTCATCACCGCCGCCACCGTAGAAGGTGTCATTGTAATCAGTCCCAACGAATAAACTATCGGTATCACTTCTGTCGTTGTTGTCTCCTAGCATCACTCCGGCGTATGAGTGATTTTTTTGCACGACATCATCCAAACCAAAATCAGCAGCGACGAGTTCATTCTCTGTAGGCGTCTTATCTATCGCAGAAGTGGCTAAGTTGTGATTAGGATCAACAGCATCTCTTTTTACTAACTCTCCAACATTAATCGTGATCGCAGGGGCATCTGCAACTGCGACAACGTTGATATCAAGCGTATTTGTTGCGCCAGTATTTGTGGTGTAATTAATTAATGGAACATCACCTGACCAGTGCTCGGTAGGTTCAAATACGTAACTACCATCTTGGTTTACTAATAAAGTGCCACTGGTCAAAGATACGTTTTCACCTACCGCATAGTGAGTGCCATTAATAGTAATATGATCAACCATCAGGGTGTTGTCGTCATCAAAGTCATTACGCAATACGTTACCCTGTAGCGAACTATCTTCGTTGGTCTTCCCAATATCACTTTCCGTTTCCGTCGGTAAGTTCTCATGTACTACAACATTGATCGCTAAGTTAGACTCTGCTGAATCACCATTCGCGCGTTCTGTACTCGTTGCCGTCAAATTGATTGTGAAGTCATCATGGGAGCCAGCTGGTGGAGTCACAGTAAGTGTATCTAATGCCCAACTTGTCACGTCCAGTTCTTCATCAATGGTTGCTACAGTAATAGAACTGTTTCCATCTGAAAGGATCGCACCTACAGGTAAGCCAGTTAGCGTGACTTTAAGTGATTCAGAGCCATCTTTATCATTTAAGCTTGTTTTAATTTCAGAGAGCGGTATCGCTGTATCTTGTAACCCTTCGTTCAGCTGATATGTTTCGTAAAACGCAACACCATTAACTTCTTGTAGTTCAGACGTTCTGATATCAGTTGCTTCTAGTGCACTTTCATCACTAACTACGTAAAGACTGCTGTTGCTCAGATTGACAGGTGCTTGTCCATTAATGGATACATCCACATTAAAGTTACCCGGACCACTTTGGTTATGGTGATAAATTTCAATTGGATAAAAGCCAGATACCGAAGGGGTATAGCTAGCACCCTTAATATCACCACTGTCGCTACCCCAACGAGCTTGATCAAGTAACATACCACCCAACTTGATTGCAAGGCTATCATCGGCTTGACCGACAAAGTCGTAACTCGAGCCAGCTTCGAGATAAACAAGAGATGTGACTAGAACGGCCTCATTTGCCAAGGTTGCATGAGTCCCTAAATCTTCCACATTTGCCCAACTCAATCGAGTACCATCGGCTTCATCAAGAGCGTTGATCGCTGAGATTAGAGTCTCTCCATTGACCCCCATACCATCACTAGAACCAACTTGAACATTACTCCATGTCGTAACGTTAAACTCTTGTTGGGGTAATGAGTTCTCGTGCGTCACTGCGATTAAGTTCGGTTTATCAGCGATAGGGTTTACGTCTATTGTCAGTGTTGACTCTTGACCGGTACTCTGTCCATCTGTTGGTTTAAAGCCAATTTGAGCGTAACTAGACTCCTGGTCTCCGACTTGATTTCCGCCGAAACTGTCACTGCCAGACTCATTTAATTCAGGTACAAAACGAACACTGTTTTCATCAAAGAGCGATTTATCAAGCACTTGATCGATTTGGACAGACTGCCAATCGCCCTGCGAATCTTTATACTCTAATGACCCATCGCTAGGAAGCGTTGTGATTTGGACGGAGAGCTCTGATACGTTAGAGTCCACATCGCTAATACCGAATGATGACCAATCAAGTATCACTTGGGTATCTTCACTCATCTCAACCGCGGAAGGCGAAGATTCAGGTGCATCATTCACATTTACCAGAGAAACATTGACCTCGGCAGTATCAATCCCGCCAGTTCCATCGATAACCTCAACCTGAAGCGTATAATCGCCCAAGTCAACATCATCGATTGTCTTGTTCAATGAAATCTCTCCGCTTGTCGAGTCGATATCAAAAATACCATTAGTGGTCGAGCCATCTGCAAAGCGGTATACAAGCACGTCATTATCGTGATCTTCAGCAACGACCGTACCAATAACGGACCCACTCACCGTGTTTTCGTTAACTGACCCGAAGTCGTAAACATCATCATTTGGTTTGTCACCAGCACTATCGCCGTCAGAAATAAACTCTGGAGCGTGCTGAGCATCTATAATAGAGACTGTTGCTTCATTCGAGTCACTTGCAAGCGTCGAATCTGCACCAACCGTATCAATTAGAGTCACAGTTAGGTTTTCAAGATCTTCGTAAATACCATCATCGAGAGTTTTTATATCAATCGGCGCCGACGTTTTACCCGCTGGAATCGTGACTGTGTACGTACTTGGAGCAATATAATCTTTGTCATCAACATTCCCGCCGATTGTGAATGTTACCAGTACATCTTCATCTGCTTTTTGGTCAATGTTGACGATAAATTTTGCATCACTACCTTCATCAACTGAGGATTGATCTGAGCTAATAGTCACTTTCGGTGCACTTTGGGCATCAACGATCACAACACTTGCGCTGTTATTTGAAGCGATGCTCGCATCAGCGCCATCCACCTCTTTAATGGTTACTGTGAAAGATTCTGCGCCCTCATAAATACCATCGGTGAGCGTCAGTAAGTCAAGAGCAGCTGAAGATTGACCCGCAGGAACTTCAACACTCAGAACGCCAACAAAATCTTTTCCATCTTGGGCCACGCCACTATATTCGACATCAACCGTAACGCTCTCATCTGCAACTTTATCAAGTGTCAGTGTAAAGCCTGCCGTTTCACCTTCATTTACGCTGTTTTGATCAGCACTAATACTAACTAAAGGTGCAGGATCAGAATCCACAATATTTGCGTTACCAGTTGCAATACCATTACTGGTGACACTACCGATTTCCGTAACCGTCAGACCAAAGCTCTCATCACCTTCATGGACATTATCTAGTTTGGTCGGGACTGCGACTTTAATTTCAGCGACACCTAGAGGTATGGTAACGTCTCCATTAGGCGCCATATCTAATGTTTGAGTTTGACCATGAGTATCCACATAGGTCACTACCATAGTGCCTAAATCAACATCTTCCGCAGTATAGCTATCATCTGTTGTTGACTTCAGATTGACGACAACGGCCTCTTGAACAGGGTTAGAGAGTAAAACGGTAAATATTGCGTCAGTTCCTTCAATGACATCGCCGGCATCTACTACGCTAAGTTCTGTACTATCATTATCAAGAACTGTTGCCGTCCCCGTTTCACCGCCGATCTCAAGAACGATCGTTTCGCTGCTTTCCACAACCAAATCATCAATAGTCGGAATCGATATTTCGAAGCTGCTTATACCTGCAGGAACAATCAAGTAACCACCTAAAAAAACAACACCATTTGTGTAGGTTGCATTTGATAGATTTACGTCATTCTTATCAACTGAAGAACCTTGAGCAAGCATATCAACTTGGTACTTAACAGCAGTACTGGTAACTTCATCTAGAACAACCGAAAACGTGACATTGTCACCCTCAGTCACGCTATCACCGACCACAGACAGACTTGGCCCATTTTCAGCAACATTACCATCTAGCATTTCATTAACGATATTGACTGTAGATGGATCGCTAACGCCACTTTCAGAGTCGACGGCCACATATCCAAAGCTGTCTTCTGCAGGAACACCTTCTACATAACGTAACTCCCAGTTACCTTCATTTTTCGTAGAAAAATCTAACTGAGTAATGACCGAAGCTTCAGGAAGAGCTAGCTCTTTCCCATAACCAACGCTTGTTTCTTGGAATAGCATGAAGTTGCCTTCAGGCTTCAAAAACTCGAACGTTTGAGTCTGTTGGACATTATTTGAATCTAAGTATGTAACCGTAATAAGCGCTGCGTTGTCATCACCGTAATCAAACAATCCACCTAGTCCATCTAGTCCAAGGTTTACGCTGCCCACAGGGTTATTAGACAAATCGATCGTAATTGTTTCACCCTTCTCAATACCCTGCCCATCATTGTCAGCAATACCATTGCCGATGTGTGATACCTGGCGGTTGTATTGAGCAAGCTCATCACTATCAGAAGATATAGTGATGGAGGAACCATTTACTAAATGCTCAGTACGGGAATGTGAAGGACCTCCGTCCTCACTTAGCCCCCAATTGTTGAAGTCTGTTGTAGACTCAGAGCTATTAGGAGTATCTGGGCGATCCTTGATACCTAATAAGAAACCAACATTATCAGCTTCATAGTAAAGACTGTCTTTGTCATAAAGCGTATCGCTTACTTCTTTAATTTCGTGCAACTCACCGTCACTATCTTTAAAGAACAACGTACCTGATGTTGGCAGTTCAGTAATCCGAACATGTAGATCGTTGCTATTTAAGTCATCTTCAATATCCGCTATATGATCCTGAGAGTCGCCATCACCTAAAGGTTTCGTATCGGTATCAAACACAACGTGCGTAAGCTGATCATCGGCCACATGCGTAAAGTCTTCACTGTCAGGTTTGTCGTTTACTGGCGTGACATCAACTTTAACAATGGTGGATTCACTGACGCCCCCAGACGTAACGATGTAGGTGAAGCTGTCTGCCCCGTGATAGTTATCGTTTGGCGTGTAAGTTACGCTGCCGTCAGGGTTGACCGCGACCGTGCCGTTGGCTGGTCCGTTATTGGTATCGAGCGACACCACTTTATCGTCGCCTTCGAACGTGTCGTTACCTAAGACCTTGACGATGGTCGGCGTGTCTTCCACAACCGTCGCTTTATCTGCCACGATGTCCGCCACAGGCGCTACCGTGAAGTTCACCGTTTGGCTGATGCTTTCACCACTTGGGTCTTTAGCTGTGAACGTAATTGTCTCTTTGCCATTCCAATCCGCAGTCGGAGTGATGGTGGCAACGCCATTCACAATAGAAATTTGGATGTTGTTATTGCCAGAGACTGAGAATTCTAGCGAGGAATCGGAATCTTTGAATACTTCATTCAAGTCGATCGTGTATGCATCGAAATCTTCCGATAACACTTGATCTGTAATGGCATTATCAACTGTTGGCGCATCGTTAACACGATTCACAACCAAGCTATCACTGTCGCTAGCCGTTGGATTAACACCATCCGACACTGACGCGCTGATAGTAAGGTCTTTAAGGTTGAGTTCATCGTTGTTAACCGCGTCAACACCCGCTTGAGTTAGCTTGACTTCATTGCCAACCAACACGAAGTAGCCGTTTGAGTTGTTTTCTAGAGAAATGGTTAATTGGTCTTCTGGCGTATCAGTATCACGAACCGTTAAGGTTGCGACTACCGTATCAGTGCTCACTGCATCTTCAGTTATGCTTTCTACGGCATCAACTTTGATAGTTGGCGCATCGTTTACTGGGTTAACGGTAACTACCACTTTCGCTTCGTCGGTCAATTGACCATCCGTTACGATGTAGGTAATTTCAGCGTCGCCATTGAAGTTTTCTGCAGGAGTGAAAACGAGTTTTCCATCCACCACTTCAACCGTACCCTGCTCTTTAGGTACAGAGGCTGATTCAATACTCAGCTTATCGTCATCCACATCAGTGTCGTTTGGCAGAACATCAATCGTCACTGGCGTGTCTTCGTCAGTAATCGCCGTGTCATCTTTTGCCACTGGCGCATCGTTCACTGGCGTCACATCGACGTTCACCGTGGTGGACTCACTGACGCCACCGGAGGTGACGATGTAGGTGAAGCTGTCTGTACCGTGGTAGCTGTCGTTTGGCGTGTAAGTGATGCTGCCGTCCGGGTTGACCGAGACCGTGCCGTTAGCTGGTCCGTTGTTGGTATCCAGCGACACCACTTTGTCGTCGCCTTCGAACGTGTCGTTACCTAAAACCTTGATGGTGGTTGGCGTGTCTTCCGCAACCGTCGCGTTGTCTGCCACGATGTCCGCCACAGGCGCCACTGTGAAGTTCACCGTTTGGCTGACGCTTTCGCCGCTTGGATCGGTGGCAGTAAAGGTCAGCGCTTCTGAGCCGTTCCAGTCTGCGGTTGGAGTGAACGTAGCAATCCCATTGACGATCGCCACTTGAATGTTGCTGTTGCCAGAGACGCTGAAGCTCAGCTCGCCATCCACGTTATCCACATCGCTGAAAGCGGTATTTAGATTGATGGTGTATGGCGTAAAGTCTTCCGCCAAGGTTTGGTCTGCAATGTTGCTTTCAACCACAGGCGTGTCGTTCACCGCATTCACGGTGACGTTAACCGTCGCTTGGTCAGTCAGCGAACCATCGGTGACGGTGTAAGTGATTTCAGCGTCACCATGGAAGTTCTCGGCCGGTGTGAACACCAGTTTGCCATCAACAATCTCAACCTTACCTTGCGCTTCAGGTACGGACGCTGATTGGATAGACAGTGTATCACCGTCCACATCGGTGTCGTTTGGCAGGACATCAATTGTCACTGGCGTGTCTTCGTCAGTAACAGCGGTATCATCTTTTGCCACTGGCGCATCGTTGACTGGCGTCACATCGACGTTCACCGTGGTGGATTCCGATACCCCACCGGACGTAACGATGTAGGTAAAGCTGTCTGCCCCGTGGTAGTTGTCGTTTGGCGTGTAAGTTACGCTGCCATCAGGGTTGACCGAGACCGTGCCGTTGGCTGGGCCATTGTTGGTATCCAGCGACACCACTTTGTCGTCGCCTTTGAACGTGTCATTACCTAAGACCTTAATGATGGTCGGCGTGTCTTCCACAACCGTCGCGCTGTCTGCCACGATGTCCGCCACAGGGGCAACTGTGAAGTTCACGGTTTGACTAACACTCTCGCCGCTTAGATCGGTGGCGGTAAAGGTCAGTGTTTCTGAGCCGTTCCAGTCTGCCGTTGGGCTGATGGTAGCAATACCATTCTCTATTGAGACATTTACATTGCTATTACCAGAAACGCTGAAGCTCAGCTCGCCATCAACATTATCCACATCGCTGAAAGCGGTATTTAGATCGATGGTGTATGGCGTGAAATCTTCCGCCAAGGTTTGGTCTGCGATGTTGCTTTCAACCACAGGTGTGTCGTTCACCGCATTCACGGTGACGGTGACCGTCGCTTGGTCAGTCAGCGAACCATCGGTGACGGTGTAAGTGATCTCAGCGTCGCCATTGAAGTTCTCAGTTGGCTAAATACAAGCTTGCCGTCAATAATCTCGACTTGACCTTGGTCACTCGGCACAGACGCCGATTCAATGCTTAACGTATCACCATCGATGTCAGTGTCGTTTGGCAACACATCAATCGTTACTGAGGTATCTTCCTCTGTAATTGTTGCGTCATTAAGGGCAATAGGCGCATCGTTAACTGAGTTTACTGTTACCGAGACTTGAGCTTCATCCTCTAGCTCACCATCTGAGATGGTGTAGCTAATAGTTGCATTACCATTGAAGTTTTCAGCCGGAGTGAAAACAAGCTTACCATCGACAATCTCAACGATACCTTGCTTTTCTGATACAGAAGCAGAAGTAATGGATAAATCGTCACCTTCAATGTCACTGTCGTTAGCGAGCACATCAATTACAACCTGGGAATCTTCGTCAGTTTGAATCGCATCGTTAGTCGCTATTGGCGCGTCATTAACAGGCTTAATATCTAAATTAGCATTGCCATTAATAACACCCCCATCGTCATCAATGATGTCATAGGAGAATGACACTTCAGTATCATCATCAGCTTCTGGGATATAAGTCCAAGATCCATCGTTGTTATCAATTAAAGTGCCATTCCCACTCTCAATAGTGACGTTTGTAACGATAAGAGTATCAGCATCTTCAATATCGACATTCGATAGTAATTCTTCGGTAGTTATCGTGATGGGATCGCTATCTTCTTCGATAGCGCTTAATGTCACTGGAGAATTAGTAAGTGGTTTATTTGAGCCATCTCCACTGGTTTCTATATTTGTTGCGAAAAAGTCATTTAAGGTCAACGCTTGTGTTTCAGATAAACCGAGGGATTCCAAGCCAATAGTTTCAAAATTTGTTGAGGCCAGTACTTCAGTGCCATCCCGTGCAATCGTGGCACTATTTTGTAAACTTGAACCACTGTTTTCACCCGCAGCTGGCGCGAGTTCTTCATCAACTATAGAAGGGTCTTGACCTTGCTCAATAGCACCAATAATTCGTGCCACATCATCAGAAATATCTTTTGAGCCTTGCTCTTCAGTTAGTTGAATGTTCAAATTTAGAGGTGCAGCATCTGTCGTTGCCACTACCACTTCACCTGGTAGGGGCTGTTGTCCTTCTGTTAGGACTCTCAGCTCCCCATCTAAACCTATTACGACGACTTGATTACCGAGTGACACTAACGCTGTACGATCCATATAAATCTTAACCCTAAATAACTGTCAAGTTTTTGACTAACAATACTAATTTGCTATATATTGCCTGATTATATAGTGCAATAACCGTCATTCCGCAGCCAATTTAGGAATAAACTGCTTCATACAGAACACCAAGAAGCTTAAGCAGCCGAGTCTGATGCTCTTGAACACCCGTTATGAAGCTTTGGCCGCCAAATTCGAGTGTGTCGA